>DALYHN010000428.1:0-1504 GCA_031970875.1 Chitinophagaceae bacterium | reverse complement strand
TTAAGGATTCACCAAGGGAAAGTCCGCGCACTGCTTCCAAATCTTTACCCTTAATGTCTGAAGCAAAACTTGTGCGCTTTGCTGTAGTACTAAACCCTGTTACGGAAACATCTTGCAAAGCTGCAGCAGCATGCTCTAATACAAAATCATGCTGCATATCTTGTTCAATATGAAAATGCTCCTGAACAGGCTTGCAGCCTACATGATCTATTGTAAGGGTATAATTACCGGGACAAAGCCCTTTGATACGAAAGAATCCGGCACTATCTGTTTTTACAGCAATATTGAGTTGGGGAATACGAATGGTTGCTTCTGCCAAAAACTGTCTGGTATCTGCATCCTTAACCCTTCCGCTAATTTGCAGAAAGCATTGTGCGTCGGCTTTGCTCACCAACAACATGATGACAACCAAGATAGATGACCACTTCATTTTTGAAACAAGGTTGTAAAAATAGGGCTTTTCTGCATTTTTTCAACAATGTTGCAAAAAATTAGCCCTTCGCCTTGATCATGGCCTTCACCTGTTGCTGGTGCATATTCTGCAAGCGCACATAATATACCCCGGCTGGTAATTGACTGCCTTGAAACTGAACCGTATAGCTTCCAGCAGGCAGTTCCTCATCAATGAGATTAGCCAACACACGCCCCATGGTATCCATTACTTGCACAAGGGTATGTCCGCCATTTGTTTTATAGGTGATAGTTGTGGTGGATGTGAATGGATTGGGATAGTTTCGAATCAATTCCTCGCCAGAAAGATTGATGGCTTTCATGCAAGCTGCAGACTGTACCAAGGGCAATACTTGATAATTCTTTAGCATGATTTGCTGCAAATCCGCATCTTTCACACAAAGCCAATTACTCAGCAATGTGGCATACACACTTCTAAAATCTATCTGAAAAGGAATATTGTCATTCACATTGGCATTGGCTGGAATCACAGGCGTTGCACCTGAAACACCATTAATCACTTGCTTACCAAATACAAACAATGGCGCTGCAGCACCGTGGTCTGTGCCATTACTACCATTACTCTTCACTCTTCTGCCAAACTCTGAGAAAGTCATGCCCACAACTCTTTCCTCAACACCTAAAAATTTCAAATCATCCTGAAAGGCTTTAATCGCATCGCTTACCGTTTTGAGGAGATTAGCGTGCGTACCTGTAGTGGTATCAGTTGTGTTTACCTGACTAGCATGTGTATCAAAACCACCAAAACTAACCATATAGACCCTTGTCTTTAATCCGCCCTTAATCAGCCTGGCAACAATCTTGAGCTGATCGCCTAAACTGTTGGCACTTGGATAGGTTACCTGTTGCATAACTTTTGCTGCAGCATCCTTAATAACAGTAGCATATCGCTGTGTTTGCTGCGATACCATTCGGATATAAGTCAACTCTTTACCAGCGGGTGTAGCAGGTGCCGGATCTTGCGCACCATTCAAGAGGTTATAAAAATTGGATGTATTACTGATACTCATACCCATGCTTACAGCGGGGCCTT
>DALYHN010000427.1:0-1512 GCA_031970875.1 Chitinophagaceae bacterium | reverse complement strand
TGCAGCTTGTGGTGGTTTCCTGTATGATAATAAAGCCATGCTTACTGGTGGTATCCTCGTAGGTGCTGCAGGTACTTTGCTAACGATTCTGATGTGTAAGGCAATGAATCGTTCTTTAACCAATGTATTGATTGGCTCATTTGGTGGTAGTACAGCAACAACTAGTGCGCAACAAGGCGGCACACACAAAGAGATATCTGTGTCCGATGCGGCAGTATGTATGGCTTATGCCAATAAAGTGATGATTGTGCCTGGTTATGGTTTAGCAGTAGCACAAGCGCAACACGTTTGTCATGAATTAGAAAAGATATTAGAAGAGCGTGGAGTAGAAGTACAATACGCCATTCACCCTGTTGCAGGTAGAATGCCCGGACATATGAATGTGTTATTAGCTGAAGCTGATGTGGCTTATGATAAACTGCAAGAAATGGAAACAGCCAATGATGCATTTAAAACAACCGATGTTGTATTGATTCTTGGTGCCAATGACGTGGTGAATCCTGCTGCCAAAAGCGATCCTACTTCTCCTATCTATGGTATGCCGATACTCGAAGTTGAGCAGGCTAAGACAGTTATTGTAAATAAGCGCAGCATGAAACCTGGTTATGCAAGTATCGAGAATGCGCTGTTCTTCCAGCCCAAAACCTCGATGTTATTTGGTGATGCCAAAGCGGCTTTACAGAAACTGATTGCAGAAATCAAGTCGGTCTAAATCTGCATCCGTATTTTTGACAAAAGGCTGATTTGTTACCACAGGCATTACAAGATCGTTTAGCAAGTTTACCCCAACTAGATTTGGCTGCTTTGAATGCGTTACATGCATCGGGCGAGCAAGTCACTAGTATTCGCAGAAACCTGTTCAAACAACCTGAAGCTTACAGTTTTTCATTTGATGCTCCTGTACCTTGGTGTGCGCACGCAGCATATTTGCCTGAGCGTCCTTTCTTCACTTTCGATCCACTACTACATGCAGGTGCTTATTATGTGCAGGATGCGAGTAGTATGTGTATTTGGACTGCCCTCACACAGGTAGTGAAAGAAACTAAGGGATTAAAAGTGTTAGACCTTTGTGCCGCACCAGGTGGTAAAACCACATTGCTCGCAGACTATTTTCATGACGGTGTCTTGGTAGCCAATGAAGTGATTCGTTCACGTGCAGCCATTCTGGTAGAGAACATCACCAAATGGGGCGCTGGAAATGTGATTGTGACGAATAATGATCCCGCTGATTTTACCAGTTTGGAGAACTATTTTGATGTGATGCTCGTGGATGCGCCATGTAGCGGCAGTGGTTTGTTCCGCAAAGATCCTGATGCAGTGAATGAATGGAGCCCGGAACATGTACAACTATGCAGTCAGCGACAGCAAAGAATCTTAGCCGATGCTTTACCCGCATTGAAACCAAGTGGCATTTTGTTGTATGCAACCTGTTCCTACTCGCCCGAAGAAGATGAAACCATCA
The DNA here is from genome assembly GCA_031970875.1 of Chitinophagaceae bacterium. Classification (GTDB taxonomy): domain Bacteria; phylum Bacteroidota; class Bacteroidia; order Chitinophagales; family Chitinophagaceae; genus JAFLBI01. The sequence continues at coordinate 50 of DALYHN010000427.1, read as the reverse complement.
TGGATTGGTTGATGGCGCAAGGCGATATGGTATCAGTGCCGTTGGACTTA
>DALYHN010000426.1:0-1514 GCA_031970875.1 Chitinophagaceae bacterium | reverse complement strand
TACACGCCAAAGTCTTTAAATCTTTTTGCTAGAAAATGCTCCAACCAAGCTTCGGTTTCTGCAGTATTGATGGGGTACCAGCCTGCTGCAAAAGGTTGTTTACTGCTACCATAATGCTGCGCAAAGTTTTTCTGCACATAAGCAACAGCTTCTTCGCGAAATGCATCCAACTGAGGCATTTGGTAGTTAGGTAATACACCTTTGGCTGGAAATTTTTGTCGGTTATCTGCATCAAAAGTCCACTGTCCGCCTAATGGTCCGCCTTGCGCATCCAACAATAATTTTCGTTGTTTACGTTGCTGAATATAAAAGCCCGTTTGATAAAATAATTGCTTGCCATTCTTGGGTATGCTGGTATCATTGGGCTCATTTAGAAAATTAGGATTGGCATACACCATCAGTTCTATGCTATGTTTCCGACAAGCATGCTCCATCCTGCGCAGCAGCCAATCATCCGAAGGGTTTACCACGTGGATCTTGGTATAGCCTTCTCGAGCCAAGTGCGCAATGGTGTGGCGAATATCAGATAAGCTGTCAGTAGCATTTATATACTGTACTTTATAGCCCTTTTTTTGTAAGTCCTGTGCATACCAACGCATGCTGGCCCTGTGCAAGATCAGCTTTTGCTGATGGAAGGGATATTGCTTGAAATAGAGCCATTCTTCCAGCAATAACACAGGTCTGGAGATGTCCAGCGCTGGATGCACTTGAAACAGTTGATGAGGAAAAACAAGGCTGATGGCTTTCATGTACGGGATAAACAATTTACCCGTTGCAATGTTCTATAGCCAAACGCAAGAATTTCATGGAAACGTTGAAAGGTAAAAGGGTAGTAGTAGCTGGTGCAACCGGCGATATTGGTAAGGGTATTGCCCGCATGTTGGTGCAAAGCGGCGCACAGGTGGTCATCACTGGTAGAAACCAAGATAAATTGGTTCAGGTGGCACAAACTATTGGCTTGGGTGCTGACCGCTATCAGGCTGCCGATCTGAGTAAGTCGGCAGATATTGATGCTTTGCATCAGAAAGCCATACAAGCTTTGGGTGAAGTGGATATTCTGGTGAATGCAGCTGGTATTGGCATTATCAAGCCTATTGAGCAATTGAGTGAGGCGGAGTTTATGCAGACACTCCAAACCAATTTATTGGGCGCATTTCTATTGGTAAAAGCCTTTTTACCCGGTATGAAAGTGCAGAAAAAAGGGTTGATCATCAATATTCCAGGTGTATTGGGTAAAGTGCCTATGGCTGGGGCAGCTGCTTATGCTGCGAGCAAATATGGCTTAACTGGAATGATGCAAAGTATTCGCGAAGAATTGAAGCGTACGGATATCCGTATTACCAACCTGTTCTTAGGTGGGGTGGATTCTGCTTTCTGGGATACCATCGATTTGCGTGTGCAGCGTGATAAAATGATTGTGGCCGAGGAAGCAGCCCGTGCCGTTTGGTTCCTTTGTCAACAGCCAGCAAGTGGGGTGGTGAGTGAAATGGTCTTACAGCCCTTTAACCACCAAG
>DALYHN010000425.1:0-1518 GCA_031970875.1 Chitinophagaceae bacterium | reverse complement strand
TTGATCGGGCGACCAACAAAAACCAAGGTCTCTGACTTACATACTCATCCATTTCCAAAAGGCCTTTACTATCCTATCATTTGGCATATGACCATTTATTAGTTCATAGTTTCTAATTGAAGCAAGAATAAATTCCTCTGCTTCAAACTTGAAATCATATTCCTCTACGCTATCATATCCACTGTTGTTATGCTTAACTTCATTTTTTACTTTGTTTCTAAAGACAGAAACTTTACTTAATGAAGGCCTAGCTTTCTTAAACGAATCTGCAACCTGATCAGCCCATACTTTTTGATCAATGAGAGCGTTTTGTCCAGCATGCTTTTTTGCAATTTGACCTAAAACTTCTTCAGCAGCACCAGCCAACGTTAAAGAACATATGAAGTTTCCTTTATTATACAATTGAATTGCAGTTCTTAATTGAACAAGTGCTATATCTATTTTCGAAACAAATTTTCCCATTTGAAGACAAGTCTCATCAAAAGATACGAAACAGAACAGATAAAATTCATAAAACGCGGGTAATCCTACCCGCCCTTGTTGGTCAGGCGACCAACAAAGGCTTTGTGCCAAGCAGCGGTGTCCTCACCGCTGAAATAACGCAGGGTCCCAGCAAGCTGAAGAACCTGCGGGGACGAAATAAAAAAAAGGGCCAAAAGCCCTTTTTGATCACCTCAACTCTTCTTTTAAGAACCGCGCCGTATGGCTCTGTTTCACTTTCACCATTTCTTCCGGACTACCGGCAAATAAGATCGTACCGCCACCACTTCCACCCTCGGGGCCAAGGTCAATAATATGGTCGGCTACTTTAATCACATCGAGGTTGTGTTCAATTACCAAAACCGTATTGCCTCTATCAACCAGTTTATTCAATACTTCCAGCAAGTGCTGGATATCCTGAAAATGCAAACCCGTTGTAGGCTCATCCAGTATATAGAATGTTTTACCCGTGTCTTTCTTACCTAACTCAGTTGCTAGCTTCACCCGCTGTGCTTCACCGCCACTCAGTGTTACCGCTGATTGGCCCAAAGTGATATAGCCTAACCCCACATCTTGCAACACCTTGATTTTTCTATACAAGTAAGGCACCGGTTGAAAAAACTCACAAGCTTCATCCACCGTCATGTTCAACACATCACTAATACTCTTACCCTTGTAGCGTATCTCTAAGGTTTCTCTGTTATAACGCTTGCCATTGCATTTCTCACAATGCACATAGACATCGGGCAAGAAATTCATTTCAATCACGCGCATACCACCGCCTTCACACACATCGCAACGGCCACCTTTTACATTGAAAGAAAAACGACCCGCATTATAGCCGCGTATCTTGGCTTCAGGCACAGCAGCAAACAATTGCCTGATCTCTGTAAAGAAACCACAATAAGTTGCAGGATTACTGCGCGGTGTTCTACCAATCGGACTTTGATCTATCTCAATCACTTTATCAATCTGTTCCAAGCCCTTAATGCTCTTGTATGGTTGTACCGCCATGCGGCTATTGTAACAATGCTTGGA
>DALYHN010000424.1:0-1535 GCA_031970875.1 Chitinophagaceae bacterium | reverse complement strand
TCATTCTATCATTGAATCATTGTATCATCGCTAAACCCATACTTTTTCCATACTTCAGGAATGGGTATCTCGAATGCCATTTGTTCCTTTGTAAGTGGATGTATGAAGGAGAGTTTGTAGGCCTGTAGAAAAATACTGCCGTCGGGACTACTTCTGGGAAATCCATATTTCAAATCGCCTACAATCGGACAGCCGATAGCTGCTAATTGCGCTCGAATCTGGTGAAACAATCCGGTATGTAATTCAATATCCAGTAAGTGATAGCGATTGGTGGATTGGATCAGCTGATAGTGCAGTTTAGCTTGTTTAGCATGTGCAACAGCTTGTTTGAATACCTGTGCTTTTTGTTGTTCGCCTTTCTTGCGCAGCCAATGTTCCAGCATGGCTTCTTTCGCTGCTGGTTGCTGACCAACAATAGCTTTATACTGTTTTTGTATTTGACGGTCTTGAAAAGCCTTGTTCAGTGCAGTTTGTACTTCAGCTGTTTTTGCTAAGAGTAGCAAACCACTCACACGTTGATCTAAACGATGCACCGGTTCAAAAGGGTGTTTGAGTAATTGCAGTAAGGAAGTTTGTTTGCCATCATTCTGTACGGCCAATCCGGCTGGTTTGTTTACAACAAGACAAGCTTCATCTTCAAAAACTACCGGAATAACAGGTTCCATATTTGCTAAGGTAGTCATTCATTGCATGTCACAAGATTTCACATGTTTATGCGGTTGTTGACTTATAGTTGAATCAGGAGTTTCGTTGCATGAAAAAGTATCTCTTAGGTATTGCGTTGATTATAGCTGGTTATACACAAGCACAATGGCAACCAACACATGCATCAAGTATTGATAGCATGTTGCAGCAATATGTATATGCTCGTCAGTTATCAGGGGTGATTCTGGTGGCAAAAAATAATCAGGTTTTGTATCAGAAAGCCATAGGTATGGCCGATAGGGAAAAGCAGATGCCGAATGATATCAGTACCAATTTCAATATTGCTTCCATGGGTAAAACCTTTACTGCAACCTTGATTATGCAGTTGATACAGGAAGGCAAGCTCTCATTGCATAGCACGCTGGAAAGTGTATTGCCCAAATCAGGTGTGCAAAAAGCAGATAGTATCACTGTCTATCATTTGCTCACACATAGTTCAGGCGTGGGTAATTATATGATGCATAAAAACTATGAGCAGGATAGAACAAAATTAACTTCTCTGGCATCATTAATGCCTTATGTGAGAGAGATGGAACCAACGATGCCTTATGTTGGTGCGTCACATCACTACTCCAACTCTGGGTTTATTTTACTGGGTAGAATCATTGAAACCATCACAGGTAAAACTTATATCCAGAATCTGCAGGAAAGGATTTTTAAGAAAGCAGGTATTCAAAATTCTTATATCCATTATCCCGCCACATTTGAAGCACCGAAAGAAGCAGTACCCTATATAGCTTATACAGCAAAAACTTATCACAACGCAGTTGCAGAAGAATTCCCAGCATACAGCGATGGTGGTATGCAATCGAATGTGATTGATCTCTGGC
>DALYHN010000423.1:0-1548 GCA_031970875.1 Chitinophagaceae bacterium | reverse complement strand
AACAAGGAAGTATACTTCAAAAATTCACACAGCAAAACAGTCCACTCACCGCTAACACCATCTTCCATTTATATGTTGATCAAAACAGTAATAGACTATTTATTTCAACCATAGCTGGTTTAAATATACTAGAGCTTAAAAGCAACAAATGGACAAAACTTCTCGGTAAGTCTATTTTTATACCTAACGGCATCCTTACAGGTAATTATTTTCTGCATTGCTTCACTGATAGCAGGAGAATCACCTGGGTTAGTAATAATGGTGGATTAAACGGCTTAGATAGCAATCTGCAAGTACGTTATGGTTTCCCAAGTAATACGGATAACGAATCCTTCATTAAAAGAACGATTGTAACAGGCACTTGCGAAGACAAGCAAGGCAATATCTGGATTGCCACGCTGAGTAGCGGTGTATATCGATTCAATAATGGAAAACACGCGCAATACAATATTCAAAATGGACTACTTAGTAATGTAGTCTATGGTGTGATGAGTGACACTATGGACAATATCTGGATTGCCACTAGTGCAGGCCTACACTTACTCAACAGCAAAACTGGTTATATCAGACAGTTTAACGAGGATAATGATTTGAGCGCAAGAGATTTTGTGCTAGGCAGCATGCAACAAGAACCTAATGGTAATATTCTGATTGCTAGTCCCGAAGGACTGATTCGTATTAAGCCAAATGCCTACAAAGAACAGAAAGCCATTTACCAACCCTATCTTACTTCAGCAAGCATCAATTATTCCCCTGCTGGTATTTATGATCGTTACACATTGAGCGAGCAGGATAAATCGATTTCCTTCGAATTTGCTGCACCTGCATTTTTACATGCAGCCCAAATCATATACCAGTACCGATTCTCGGGTGTATCTGATCAATGGATTACTGTTACAGCTGATCAACGACAAATCAGTTTTACCAATCTGCCTTACCAAGTATCTGTGCTTGAATTAAGGTGCGCAAGCGACCCTGCTCAATTAAATAGTGCCCCTGTTACACGAATTAGCATTGAACGTATTCCTCCATTCTGGAGAAGACCTGTCTTCATTTTACTGTGCATCGCTTTAACCATTATTGGCATTGTGTACCTCGTACGATTCATCACCAAACAAAAACTAGCACAGGAACTGAAGAAAGCAGAGCTAAAACAAACCATCATGAAAGAGCGGGAAAGAATTTCCCGCGATTTACACGATCATTTGGGTGCTTATGCTGCTGCCATCAAAAACAATGTGGTACAACTACAGAAACAGCATGGCGACGAGCCTTCTTTATTACAACTGAAAGAAAATGCCGACGAGATGGTGCAATCACTCAGAGAAACCATCTGGGCTTTGCAGCATGAACAGATTTCTATTACATCGCTAAGCGATCGCTTTAAACAATTGATCAATAAGATTGCGCCTAATTATCCCGATAAACAAATAGCGTTAAGCGAAAAGATTGAAACAGCAAGATTACTAAGTCCGAACGAAGGCATTCAATTGTTGCGCATCATGCAGGAAGCTTTAACCAATGCGCTTCGGCATGCAGCAGCTACCG
>DALYHN010000422.1:0-1549 GCA_031970875.1 Chitinophagaceae bacterium | reverse complement strand
TGGTTTATTGACATGATTCGTCAGCGTCAAGAAACTTTATTGGGTACGATGGGCTCCATTATGCAGTATCAGCATGAGTTTTTCTTGACGGGTGATGAGACCACGCTCAAGCCCATGATCCTGAAAGATATTTCTGAGAAAACTGGCTTAGATATCTCAACTGTTAGTCGTGTTGCCAATAGTAAGTTTGTACAAACTGAGTTTGGCACCTTTCGATTGAAGTTCTTCTTCAGTGAAAGTCTGGCTACAGAAAGCGGAGAAGAAGTTAGTACACGCGAGGTAAAGAAAATTCTGTCGGATTTGATTGGTGGGGAAGACAAGCGTAAGCCGCTAAGTGATGAAGAACTCACAGATTTGTTGCAGGAGAAGGGATATAAGATCGCAAGAAGAACGGTGGCAAAATATCGTGAGCAACTGGATATTCCAGTAGCTCGTTTACGTAAAGCATTGTAATGGAAACAAGCTATTCTATATCAGATAAACTATTGCGTAGCTTGGCTACACTAGTTTCTTACTTGCTACATCCTTTATTTATTCCAACTTATATCTTTTGGTTTTTAACCTGGCAATTTCCCTATGAATTTGCAGGTATCACCGTGTGGCAATTAAAGCTGCGCTTGTTTGCAGTGTTCTGGATGACGGCTTTCTTTCCAGCTTTTGCCGTATTTCTCATGGCAAGGTTGAAGCTGATTGAAAGTATGCTACTTCGTACACAGAAAGACCGCATCATTCCTTTTTTCGTGAGTATGTTTTTTTATTGGTGGATGTATTACCTCAGTAGGAACTTTACTGATCAACCGATTGTGTTGAAGTTTTTCTATTTCGGTATTTTCATTTCCACTGCAGTAGGTGTTTTCCTGAATAATTACATGAAGATCAGCTTACATGGAATTGGGGCTGGTGGCGCAGTTGCAGCAATGATTTTATTTGCCTTCTATTATCAACTCAATCTTGGCTTGGCCATTAGTATTACAGTAATGCTTGCTGGTTTAATATCTACTTGTCGCTTAGCACTTGGTGAGCATAAGCAAGTGGAAGTATATGCAGGTTTTTTGACTGGCCTGTTTTGCCAATTATTCTCCTATTGGTTCATTCTCTGATGTGTCAGGTTTTGGCTCGCTGAATTCGTTGATATAAATTCTGATCAATAGAATAAACATCGCAATCAGGATCGGACCAAAAATCAAGCCGATAAAACCGAATAAATTCAATCCGGCAATTACACCAAAGACGGTAATGAGTGGATGAACATCACCCATTTTTTTCTGTAGGGCGAAGCGAAAAATATTGTCAACAGAACCGACTACACCAAAGCCATAGATCAGCATAATGATACCATTGGTATTATTGCCTTCAGCAAAGAATAGAATAGCTACAGGCACATAAGCTAAGGCTGCGCCAACAAAAGGTATCATGGCGGCAATGCAGGTAAAAACAAACCAAAAGCCGAGATCGTCAGTGCCCAAGAACCAATAACCAAAGAAAGCAACAATTCCTTGTAATATGGCTGTAAGTGGAATGCCCAATGCGTTGGATACAACCAGTTTTC
>DALYHN010000421.1:0-1573 GCA_031970875.1 Chitinophagaceae bacterium | reverse complement strand
TCAGCTTCTTTGTGCCACTCATCGCTATAGCCATCACCTTCAAACAATACTTTCTTGCTTTCAACAATGTATTTCTGAATCACATGCATCACAGCGATTTCTTTCTTGTCGCCCTTCTCAATCAAAGCATCTACATCTTTCTTGAATTGCTTCAAAGTGGCTGCCATGATGGTATTCAGGGTGGTCATCGCATTTGCACAGTTGGCAGAAGAACCTACTGCACGGAATTCAAACTTATTACCTGTGAAAGCAAACGGAGAAGTTCTGTTACGATCAGTGTTGTCTAGCATCAATTCAGGAATGCTGCGGTGCAGATCCAGTTTCAGGATAGCTTCATCTTGCTCATCGAATTTGTCACCTACTCTTGCTTCAATATCTGATAATACCTTGGCCAGATATTGACCAACGAATACAGAGATGATAGCAGGAGGCGCTTCGTTAGCACCCAAGCGGTGATCGTTTGGTGCGGAAGCGATAGATGCACGCATGATGTCTGCATAGTCATGAACCGCCTTGATGGTGTTCACGAAGAAGGTCAGGAACATCAAGTTGGTCTTAGGCGTTTTACCAGGAGCTAGCAGGTTAACACCTGTATCTGTGGCCATCGACCAGTTATTGTGCTTACCGCTACCGTTGATGCCGGCAAATGGTTTCTCGTGCAGCAATACTTTCAGCTTATGACGCTTAGCAACACGGCTCATTACGTCCATCAACAAAGTGTTGTGGTCAACCGCAATATTCACTTCTTCGAAAATAGGTGCACACTCAAACTGTGCAGGCGCTACTTCGTTGTGGCGTGTACGCAAGGGAATGCCCAGCTTGTATGATTCTTGCTCGAAATCGCGCATGAATGCATACACGCGCTCTGGGATTGAGCCAAAATAATGGTCTTCCAATTGCTGACCTTTCGCAGGGCTGGCACCAAATACAGTACGACCGCATTGCACTAAGTCGGGACGTGCATTGCCCAGCGCTTCATCAATGACAAAGTATTCCTGTTCCCAACCGAGGGTAGGTGTTACTTTGGTTACGTTCTTATCGAAATAATGACATACGTCTATAGCGGCTTTATTGATGGCTTCTAAAGCTTTTAATAAAGGCGCTTTGTAATCCAATGATTCACCAGTATAAGAAACGAAGATGGTAGGGATACACAATGTTTTACCCTGACCAATCTCCATAATAAACATAGGAGAGGATGGGTCCCAAGCTGTATAGCCACGTGCTTCAAAAGTAGCGCGCAAACCACCACTAGGGAATGAAGATGCATCTGGTTCTTGTTGAATCAATGCGGCACCATCAAACTCTTCGATAGCAGTACCGTCACCCTTCAGTGTAAAGAAAGAATCGTGTTTCTCAGCAGTAGTACCGGTAAGTGGCTGAAACCAGTGTGTAAAGTGTGTTACGCCTTTGCTTTCTGCCCAGGCCCTGATGCCGTTGGCAATATGGCTGGCTACAGCACGGTCAATTTTTTTTCCGCCTTTAATGCTGTTGGACAAGCTTTTATAAGCTTCATCGCTCAAGTACTCACGGGCTGTTTTTAGGGTAAAAACATTGGAGCCAAAGATTGCGG
>DALYHN010000420.1:0-1586 GCA_031970875.1 Chitinophagaceae bacterium | reverse complement strand
CTGTGATGAGCGTGTTATCATCCAACCAGGTATAGCGCAAGCCTCCGCCAAAAAGCAGATCATGACTACGCAGAGATTTGTTCCACAACAGCTGTGCAAAACCAATATGTTGTTTACCCATATAAGGCGTATTGCCATATACAGAATTTTGCCTGTGATAATTATACGAGAACTGTAGCTGAATATCTTGTTCGGCAACCGGTAATGCATACTGCCCCAATAATTCCAAACGATTGGTATATATACTTTCCCCATACACACTATCTCCTCCACGGAAAGTTGGATTCCAATTGGTTTGTCCGCCCCAACGATCTTCATACACATAGCGCGCAGCAAGAGAAGCTTTGCGATCAGCTTTTCTTTTGAAAGACCATTTATTGAATAGGGAAATCCTATTTTGTAAGCTCATATCCGTAAATCCATCTGCATTCTGATCAATGCGCTGATTAAAGCCAAAATGATTGATACCCCAAAGACTTTGTACTTTCTTTTTCCCTAGACGAAATGAGACATCTGTATTGTGTTCACCAAAACTAGTTGCTTGCAAATCTGCACTGATAGCAGGTGCTTTCTCCGGCGACTTGGTGATGATATTGACGATGCCTGCCATACTCTCGCTTCCATAGAGCGATGCTGCCGGGCCCTTCATTACTTCTACTTTATCAATGATGCTGTTGGGAATTCCCATATAACCATAGACACTTCCCAATGCACTCACAATGGGCATGCCATCAATCAATACAAGTGTATGCGCACCTTCTAATCCATTGATACGAATCTCTCCGGTATTACACACATTACAAGTGTATTGCGCACGAAGTCCATTCACCATGGACAATGCTTCAAAAACATTCATGGAAGGCGACTTCCGAAAGAAATTACTGTTGTACTGCTCAACGGTAACCGGAGATGCACTCATCAAAACTGGCCGCATGGTACCAGTAACCACTACTTCTTGCAATGCCTGCTCAGAAGCTGTTAGAGAAACGGTATATGATGATTGTGATGCGCTGAGCAGGATAGTTGCCGGCTGAAAGCCAATAGCCTGTACATGCAAATGCTTTTGCGCGCTCATATTGGCCAAGCGGAAATAACCAGTGCTATCTGTTAGTGCAGCTTGTTTAGCAGACAATTTCACATAAGCACCCGTGACCGGTTTACCATCAGAAACAACTCGTCCCTCAACAGTAGTCTGACCATAAACGGCACCGGTCCAAAGAAACCATATCACACAAAACCATTTCATTTTTTTAGACTTGTCTAAATTTTTATTTAGCCAAAAATAAATATAAAATCAGTTTACCCAAATAAAAAAGCCTCCATGTGGAGGCTTTAGCTACTGTATAACTAGAAGATTAAAGCTTGAAACCTATACCCAGAAAGAAGTTTCTGCCATCAGCCGGCATTAGACCGGGACCCGGGTATCCACCAGCTCTTCGGGTGAAATAGGCCAGATTACCTAGGTTATTGATGCCACCTCTGAGGCTATAGCGCTGTTTGAAACGATAGGTAAAAGAGATATCGCTGAGTAGATAGGAAGGAATCAATCCGGCAGTTGCCGTTGCATTGGGCGCAACTGTGTTATT
>DALYHN010000419.1:0-1592 GCA_031970875.1 Chitinophagaceae bacterium | reverse complement strand
TGCAGAAAATGGGTGGTACCGAAGCCTTGGATGAACCCTATTTGGATATTCCCATTTTCAAGCTTTTCCGCAAAAGGGTGGTTTGGCTGATTGTCTTGTTTTTGGGTGAATTACTCACTGCAACTGCTATGGGCTATTTCGAAGACGAGATTACCAAAGCTGTTGTATTAGCCTTATTTGTACCACTGATTATTTCTAGTGGTGGTAATAGCGGATCTCAGGCTTCTACTTTGATCATTCAAGCCATGGCCGTTGGAGAAATTACCGTAAACGATTGGTGGAGAGTCATGCGCAGAGAAATCATCAGCGGTTTATTGTTAGGAACAGTATTGGGGATTATCGGCTTTTTACGTGTAGTACTCTGGCATCAATTTGCACCCAACATTTATGGGGAACATTATATGTCCATCGGCGCAGCAGTAGGCTTCTCACTTATTGGTGTTGTTCTCTGGGGTACACTTTCCGGCTCTATGCTGCCACTATTGCTCAAAAGAATGGGTGCAGACCCTGCTGTTTCATCCGCACCTTTTGTAGCAACACTAGTAGATGTAACCGGCCTCATCATCTATTTCAGTTTTGCCTATTTCTTTTTACAAGGTCTGTTGCTCTAACCCTGCAAAAAACAGCAAAATTTTATGGATTAAGCTTTTGTAAAACTGCATGATGACGCAGCGATGAAAGTTTTGTAACCAATTCTGCTGCAATCGATTGAAAATGATGAATATTTGCAATCATGCATTTCCAGCCCCCGAAATGCGATGGCATTTTTTGAACAAACAGAACAACCATTATGTGCGGAATCGTTGGTTACGTTGGACACCGTGAAGCTTATCCGGTGATCGTTAAAGGATTAAAAAGATTAGAATACAGGGGCTACGATAGTGCCGGAGTAGCATTGTTGAATGCAGGACTCAAACTTTACAAGAAAAAAGGCAAGGTCGCAGATCTGGAAGACAGTGTGATTGGTCAAGACTTGCATGGTAATATTGGTATTGGACATACTCGTTGGGCAACACATGGTGAGCCTAGTGATAGAAATGCGCACCCACATTTATCTCAGTCTGGCCATTTAGCCATGATCCACAATGGTATCATTGAGAACTACGCCCCTATCAAACAAGAGTTAATCAATAAAGGATATACTTTCAAAAGTGATACCGACACAGAAGTATTACTGAACTTCATTGAAGACATTCAGCAGAACAATAGCTGTACACTGGAAGAAGCACTGCGTATCGCACTTAAGCGAATTGTAGGTGCATACTGTATTCTGTTGATTGCAAAAGACGATCCAGAAACCATCATCGCAGCAAGAAAAGGTAGTCCCCTCGTAATTGGTATTGGCAAAGGCGAACATTTTCTTGCCAGCGACGCATCGCCTATTATTGAATACACCAAAGAAGTGGTGTACGTGAACGATTATGAAATTGCCATCGTTCGTCCGGATGAATTGATTCTAAAAAATCTGGGTAACGAAAAGCAAACACCATTCATTCAGAAGCTGGACATGGAATTGGCCGCTATTGAGAAAGGTGGATATGAGCATTTCATGCTGAAAGAAATTCACGAGCAACCTGAAACGATTCATGATT
>DALYHN010000418.1:0-1596 GCA_031970875.1 Chitinophagaceae bacterium | reverse complement strand
TCGAGCAATTGGTGGCTGAAGCAGAAGCTTTGGTGAAGCGCGGTGTGAAAGAAGTAATGCTGATTGCACAAGAGTTGACGTATTATGGTTTGGATATCTACAAAAAGCGTGAGCTACCCAGATTGTTGGACGCTTTAGCCAAGGTAGAAGGACTGGAATGGATTCGTTTGCATTATGCGTATCCAAGCAAGTTCCCGATTGAGATCATTGATGCGATTAAAGCACATCCGAACATTTGTAACTATTTGGATATGCCTTTGCAGCACGCCAGCAACAATATGCTGAAGGCGATGAAGCGCCAGATCACCCGTGAAGAAATGACGGAGCTGATCAACCAGATCAGAGAAAAGATTCCGGGTATTTGTTTACGTACAACCTTGATTGCAGGTTTCCCCGGCGAAACAGAAGCTGATGTGGAAGAGCTGAAAGATTTTCTACGCCTACATCGCTTTGATCGCGTAGGTATTTTCACTTACTCGCATGAAGAAAATACTTCGGCATACGATTTGGTAGATGATGTGCCGGCAGACGAGAAACAGCGCCGCGCACAGGAGATTATGGAAGTGCAGCAGGAGATCAGCTACGAGAAGAACCAGGAGAAGATTGGTCAGACTTTTAAAGTGTTGATTGATAAAAAAGAAGCTGGTCGCTATTTGGGCAGAACAGAATTTGATAGTGTGGAAGTAGATAACGAAGTAGTCATCCACTCCAGCAAGAAATTGCAGATTGGTGAATTCTACAACGTGAAAATCACCAAAGCCTACGATTACGATCTGGAAGGTGAAGTAGTATGGTAAGCGGTTTGTACAGCCAAACAAAAAGCTGTTAATTCGTTGCCGATAAAGCTTGTTACATGGAAGTAAACTGTACCTATATTCCTTATGCCGACACAGGATATTTTTCTACCCTGGTACAGGACTATCTGAACAATGCGCCCGAATTACAACAGTTCTATCGTTTTCGTCCTGATGTGGCGGGTATTCATGCATCAATCGCACAACGCAATCAGTTTCCCACGAATCGTGCATTATTGGTAGATGCGCTGAGAGCACAATATGCAGGCAAGATATTAGCTGCAAAGCAAACTGCACATCTCGAGGCTTTACTAAAAGACAATACCTACACCATTACTACGGCGCACCAGCCGAATATTTTTACTGGTCCCTTATACTTTATTTACAAGATCATGCATGCCATTAAGTTGGCAGATGAATTGTCGGCTGAAATGCCTGAACAGCATTTTGTGCCTGTATATTACATGGGTAGTGAGGATGCCGATTTGGATGAGCTGGGCTATATCAAATTACAAGGCCATACGCATCGCTGGAATACCAAGCAAACAGGAGCGGTAGGCAGGATGTTGGTGGATAATGCTTTTCTACAATTGATAGAAGCCGTATATGGACAAATTGGTGTATTGCCTAATGGCCCGGCTTTGACTGAGTTGTTTCGCAATTGTTATACAAAGGGTAGAAGCATACAAGAAGCCACATTTGATTTGGTACATCAGCTTTTTGCAGAGTTTGGCTTAATCGTGGTGGTGCCGGATAGTCGTGCATTGAAAGCTGCGTTTATTCCGGTGATTGAAAAAGAACT
>DALYHN010000417.1:0-1600 GCA_031970875.1 Chitinophagaceae bacterium | reverse complement strand
TTGACCACAATCCTTTGCACAAACCCTTGGCCAAGCCTGTTACGGCAATCACTTTGGGTGCAGGCAACAGAGGAAATGTGTATGGTAATTTTGCTGCAGCCAATGGAGATCAGTTAGATATTATCGGCGTTGCAGAACCCATTGCCATCCGTAATGAACGCTATGCGCAGAAGCATAATATTCCAAAAGAAAACCGCTTCACCACCTGGGAGCAGGTTTTTGAAAGACCCAAGTTTGCTGATGCCATCATCATTACCACACCGGATGATTTGCACTATGGTCCTTGTATGAAAGCATTGGCCATGGGTTATGATGTACTCTTGGAAAAACCCATTGCCCCAACAGAAAAAGAGTGCAGAGACATTCTTGCGTTGGCTAAGAAAACCAATCGTATTGTCGCAGTATGCCATGTATTACGCTATGCCCCCTACTTCCAAGAACTGAAAGCACTGATGGATAGCGGTAAGCTGGGCCGCATCATGAGTGTACAACATTTAGAGCCTATTGGTCATGTGCATATGAGTCATTCTTATGTACGCGGCAATTGGCACAACAGTAAAAAAACAACACCAATCATTCTAGCCAAGAGTTGCCATGATTTGGATATTCTTCGTTGGATGATTGGCAAACAAACCCAGCAAATACAAGCATTTGGCAATCTCAATTGGTTCAAAAAAGAAAATGCACCAAAAGGCAGCACAGCAAGATGTATCGATGGTTGTGCCGTAGAAGCTAGTTGTCCTTACTCTGCATTAAAGATTTATCAGCGCAATCGCTCCTGGTTACATGTGTTTGATTTACCAGAGGACAAAACACAGTGGACCGACGCCATCAATAAAGCATTGCGTGAAACCAATTATGGCAGATGCGTGTACCAAATGGATAATGATCAGCCAGATCACTACACCACTAATATTCGTTTCGCCGATGACATTACTGCCTCTTTCTCCATGGAAGCATGTACATCTTATGAAGGTCGTAGAACCCGTGTAATGGGTAGCTTGGGCGATGTGGTGGGTGATATGAATAGCTTCATTTATACCGATTTTGCAACCGGCAAAGCCACCCAGTGGGAATCCAAATCAGATGGACATGGTGGTGGCGACTGGCGGTTGGCCAAGGATTGGGTTCAAGCCGTGGCACAACAAAATCCGTCACTGCTCAGCTCAACCATTGACGCATCTATTGAAAGTCATGTAATGGGCTTTGCAGCGGAAAAAAGTCGATTGAACAGTACAGTAGAAAAGATTCAATTATAAAAAGAAACACCGGCTAAGCCGGTGTTCTTGTAAACGCACCTTTCGGTGGTGAAGGCATGCGTTGGGTGCTGCACATTTGTACAAACACGAATTCAGTAAGATTGGGGTTTTGTATAGATTGATACTAAGTATCAAGACGCCACTAAATAAAACAAGTTTAGGAATAGCAACAAGTATGCAAACTAGTTAGTTAGCACTTAATTGAATAAGCCAAAACTTTGGGTTGAGTTGATTAGAGTTCCACCACCGCAATCATGCTGATCTCCACATTCACATTACGAGGCAAGGTTTTTACCGCTACCGTTTCGCGTGCAGGATAATCGCCATTAAAGTATTGACCG
>DALYHN010000416.1:0-1609 GCA_031970875.1 Chitinophagaceae bacterium | reverse complement strand
GCGAAATTTCATCATATCCATCCAGACTATGGATTATCGTGAAAGCCTTACCTGTCTGCTGCAGCAAATAGTTATACACTCTGGCCATTTCCAGGCTAAAAACACCTACCAACTGTGTGGCTGGTGCGGCGGGATTCACCATGGGTCCGAGCATATTGAAGAATGTACGCATGCCTAGATTCTTACGAATTGGGCCTACAACTTTCAATGCAGGATGAAACAAAGGCGCATGCAGGAAACAGATATTGGCTGCATCCAACTCACGATTCAATGCATCCACATTATTCTTGAATGTATAGCCCAATTGCTCCATCACGTTTGATGCACCACTCACACTGGAAGCGCCATAGTTACCATGCTTGGCTACTTTTTGTCCCGCACCTGCTACAATAAAACAAGCGAGCGTAGAAATATTGAACGTATCTTTTCCATCACCACCTGTACCCACAATATCAATGGTATTAGCACCACGTAGATCAACAGGTATTGCCAGCTCTAATAATGCATCCTGAAAGCCTTGCAATTCTTCAATCGTGATACTGCGCATGAGATAAACCGTCATGAAGGCAGTGATTGCATGTTCATTGTACAATCCCTTACCAATACCCAGCAATGCTTCATAAGCCTGCTTTCTGCTCAGGGTTTTGTGTTCGAATAAATATTGTAAAGTCGCTTTCATCTTACTTGATTTAACCAGTTCTGCATAATCGTAGCACCTTGTGGTGTTAATACACTTTCCGGGTGAAACTGTACACCCTGTACATCATATTGCTTATGTCGTAAACCCATGATATAGTTTTGATCGTCCACAGCAGTGATTTCGAGTGACTCAGGAAAATCCTGCTGATCTACTACCCAGCTATGGTACCTTCCAATCTCAATCATATCATCCAAGCCTTCGTACAAATCCTTTGCTTGTCGATTGATCAATTTTGCCGATGTGGCTACACCATGAAATACCGTACTCAGATTGGTGAGTTTACCACCAAATGCTTGTCCGATTGCCTGATGCCCCAAACAAACACCCAGTATGGATTTTGTAGCTGCATATCTTTCAATCAACGGCAATAACAAACCCGCTTCTTCCGGAATGCCGGGACCGGGTGACAAGATAATCTTATCGTATGCCGCCACCTCATCTAATGCAATGGCGTCATTACGGTACACCTCAACCGGCGCTTGCAGAATATGCTCCACCATATGTACCAGATTATAGGTAAATGAATCGTAATTATCGAAAACGAGTACACGCATATCAAATAGTTGTTGCCAGCTGAATGGCTGTTTTCAGGGCATTGAGTTTGTTGTTCACTTCTTGTAATTCAGACTGGGGCTGACTAGCAGCCACTACACCTGCACCGGCCTGATAAAACAAGGTATTATCCTTACTTAAGAAAGTGCGAATCAAAATAGCATGGTTGCAAGTACCATCAAAACCCATAAAGCCCAATGCACCACCGTAATAACTTCTCTTGGTTGGCTCCAGCTCATCAATCAATTGCATGGCTCGAAACTTTGGCGCACCACTCAATGTGCCTGCCGGAAATGTTGTTGCCAACACTTGAAATGCATTTGCATCAGGTTTGAGCACGCCAGTCACTTCGCTCAC
>DALYHN010000415.1:0-1610 GCA_031970875.1 Chitinophagaceae bacterium | reverse complement strand
GGCAGCGCGATAGAGAGTATCTGCTTATTGGTGACTGCCACCCGGAAATCCTGTGTTTGTGCCATCTGTGCCATGGGCCGCAAAGCTACTATTTATGCAGTCCACATTCCCGTGATGGTCTGAGAGATATTTTTTAACATTGCAGGGTAATTAAACCGAATGATTGAAAGGAAGATTGGGCTTTATGGCGAACATCAGCAACCTGCTTACGGAAGTAATGATTTGTTGCTATTGGAGATTGCGGAAGGGCATATTGCCTGCATGGTAAAACAATCGCTTACCGGACAGCTGATTGCTTTCGAATTATTTGAGATCAATGATGAGCAGGGCGACTGGAACAATATCTTGTATCATACAAGAGCGGCTTCACAAATTCTGGCCCGTCATTTCACCAATACCCATATCTATTTCAATTTCGCAGAAGCGGCGTTGATTCCTGCAGACAAACTAGGCACCAATGCCGGTGAAGATTTTTTAAACCTGCTTTTTGGCGATTTTGAAGCTTCGGTTTTCCGTTACGAAAGAATACATGATCATCCATTGACTGTTTGCATTTACCGCATTAAGCAAACCCTTGCTGATGCAGTAGGTAGAAATTTCTTGATTGTGACTTCCAGCCATGTTTACGCCAAGTTGATGCAGGAAGCAGGCAAGCACCAACATATCACCAATTTACTGGTAGCACAAGTCTATCACGGACATGTGAACTTCTTATTTAGAAAAGCGGGACAGGTGCACGTATTACAAACCAAGTATTTTAAAAGTGATGCCGACTTGCTCTACCATTTGCTGAATATTAGTCAGCAATTGCAAGTGAGTCCGGGTGCAGTTACCTTGTTCATCTCAGGCTTATTCAATGCAGAAAGCGATTGGATGGTACATTTGAGAAATAGTTTCGGCTCCGTTCGTTTAGATGAAATACGCATCAATGGTGTGTTGGAAAAAGGCTTGAACATGTATCCTGCTTATTATCTTTCGCCCATCTTAAAGCTGGTTGTATGAGGATTATCTCCGGAAAATTTGGTGGCAGGCGGATCAATCCTCCGGCCAAAATGCCGCATACCAGACCCACTACAGATATTGCCAAAGAAGGTCTCTTTAATATCCTACAACACAGAATCGATTTTGAAGGTGCCAAAAGCCTGGATCTTTTCGGCGGCACAGGTTGTATCAGTTATGAATTGGCATCGAGAGGTGCTACAGACTTAACCATTATTGAGAAGGACGTGCATATGCATGCTTTCATCAAAGAGAATATCACCAAGCTGGGTATTGAAAATTGTAAAGTCATCAAGATGGATGTCTTTGCTTTCATGCAGGGCTGTAACGACCAATATGATTTCATCTTTGCTGGTCCGCCTTATGCTTTAGGTCCGATTGATGATATACCGCGCATCATTGTGCAGCGAAAACTCATCAAGCCCGAAGGCATCTTTGTATTAGAACATACCCCACGCAACCAATACGAAAACTTCGAAGGATTTAGTTTTCAACGGAACTACGGCACTACCGTATTCTCATTCTTTACAAACGAAGCAGATGCGTAAACCCATCTTTGTTACAGGTATCGGCACAGGTGTAGGAAAAACTGTTGCCGCAGCGATTATTAC
>DALYHN010000414.1:0-1619 GCA_031970875.1 Chitinophagaceae bacterium | reverse complement strand
GCTCTGCATCCAATGCCTCCAGTACTTTTCTGGGTGCTTCGTAAATATCATTGGCCCGACCGAGATAGCAGGAGTCGTGATACGTAATACGCTTACCCTTAAACTCGCCACCTTCTTTCATGCGAATCTTGCCTTCATCTATTAGTTGCTGTAAAAGTGTTGTATGATGAATCACTTCATAATGACCACCTAATTCAGGGTATTCGTTTTTGAGTGTATTGAAACAGTGCGGACAGGTAGTGACAATTTTCTTAATGCCATAGCCATTCAATACCTGAATGTTTTGATAGGCCATCATTTGAAAGAGAAATTCATTACCGGCTCTGCGCGCAGGATCACCTGTACAAGCTTCTTCCTTGCCCAAGATGGCCCACTTCATGCCTGTTTTATCAAGAATCGTGGCAAAAGCCTTGGTAATCTTTTGTGCACGCTGATCAAAACTGCCGGCGCATCCCACCCAGAATAATATTTCCGGTGTTTCACCATTCATCATCAGCTCGGCCATGGTATTTACTTTCATATAGTCGGTATTCTTAAGTAATGATTATGCAGTTGCCCATTGATCGCGCTCATCAGGAGAAAATTTCCAAGGGGCAAAATTGTTTTCAGTATTGCTGAACATGCCATTCCATTCCTGCGGTGCATTGCTCTCTTCCATAATGAGTGACCTGCGCAGCTCAGTGATAATGTCTAATGGGGAAATACTTACCGGACATTCCTGTACGCAGGCATTACAAGTAGTACATGCACGCAATTCTTCTACGCTGATATAATCATGCAGCAATGATTTGCCATCATCTTGGAAACTGCCATGTTGGTTGATATTCTTACCCACTTCTTCCAAACGATCGCGGGTGGCCATCATGATTTTTCTCGGGCTCAATAATTTGCCTGTGCCATTCGCCGGACAAGCAGCTGTGCAACGACCGCACTCTGTACAGCTATACGCATCCAATAAGTTCTTCCAACTCAGGTCCATTATATCTTTCGCACCAAAGCGGGCAGGCGGTGCTGCATCGGCTGGCGCTAACTCAGGCTGCATCGCATACAATACTTCGTTCTGTACAGAAGGCATGTTACGCATTTTACCGGGTGCATCCAATCTAGCATAATAGGCATTTGGAAATGCCAATAAGATATGCAGGTGCTTAGAGTAAGGCAGATAATTCAGAAAAGCAAATATGCCCACAATGTGTAACCACCAGCAAGCTCTTTCGATAGCTACCAGTGTGCCATCGCCAAGCGATTGAAGTGAAGGCGCTAGTAAGCCAGAAAAAAAGAAATTACCGGTATCATGGTAATGTTCATTGCCGTTTAATTGCAAAGCACGATCCGCTGCATTCATCGTGATGAACAAACTCATCAACACAATCTCAGTGATCAAAATATAATTGGCATCACTGCGTGGCCAGCCATTCAGGTCCTTACTGATAAATCTTTTCAGTTTGATGATATTTCTTCTGCTTAAGAAAATAACACAGACTGCAATTACGCCTACGGCCAGCCATTCAAAAGAGTTGATCAGAAAAGTATAGAAACTACCCAAAGGCTCAGCAAACAATCGATGTTTCCCAAGAATACCATCCAGCACTATTTCTAACACCTCAATATTGATGATG
>DALYHN010000413.1:0-1628 GCA_031970875.1 Chitinophagaceae bacterium | reverse complement strand
TTGAATGAGGTTGCCCCACTGTTGAATACCATCAGTAAAGCACCGGTCTATGCAGTGCCGGAAGGTTATTTCGAGCAATTATCTATACCTGCTCCAACAGCCAAGGTGGTGAAAATGGGTGGTACCAGACGTTGGATGCAGCTGGCGGTTGCGGCAGTAACGATGGGTGTGTTGGTAACGGCAGCGTTTTTGTTTACGGATCAAAACCCTAAATCATTGGATTATCAGCAATATGAGTCCATTGATGCACAGGCAGCTGTAAAGAATTTGTCTGATGAAACCTTGATCGAGTATATGGAAGCCCAGGCCTCTTTGAGTGGTTCTGATGTGGTAGTAGAGTCTGGAAACTTGGAGAGCAATGATTTGCAAATCATTTCAGACGAGGAACTTAGTAATTTTGTGAACGACAATCCCGTTATAAATAAAAAGAACTCCTAAAACCCATAAAATGAAAAAGATACTATTGGTGTGGATGGTATGGGCGATGGGTATCACCCTTTCAACAGCTCAGGAGCCTAGTCCTGCCGGTCCCGGACATTCCATAGAAGCGATTAAGATTGCTTATATGACCAAGCAACTTGGTTTAAGTGCAGAAGAAGCGCAAAGATTCTGGCCTGTGTATAACAAGTACATGGATGAAGTAAAGCGTGCACGCAGAGAGAACAGATCCGATGAACTGGCTTTTGAAGAAAAAGTATTGAATGTAAGAAAGCAGTATCGTGGTGAGTTTGGTAAAGTATTTAACGATGAGGCCAGAGCTAATAAAGTTTTCCAATGCGATAAAAACTTTGGCATGATGATGCGTGAAGAATGGCAGAAACGTCGCCAGCTGCGTGATGGTATGGGCAGCCCCGGCGGTGCCAGACCTTTCCGCGGTGGTAAACAAGGCGGCGGTAACTAATCGAATAGTCTAAACGTATATATGCACATGCATCTGTAACCTTCCTTCGGGAAGGTTTTTTATTTATGGTAAACTGGCGATTGAATATCGTGATAGAACAGAAATGTCCAGTGCTGTTGATGTGCCTGTTCCCACCATTGTTGTCTTAGTTCCATACATTTCTTCCCATTGAAATCGTACTTGGCTACAAACTTGCTTTTCATCTGCTGTAATTGCGGTGCATCATCCCCACCAAAGAAAATAGTGGCACCATCTTCTTCAATCCAGAATACCTGATGATATTGACTATGCGCTTGTGTAAGTTCATAACGGATATAGCCGTCAATTGTACCAGCATCTTCATGTAGCCAGATCACTTTGCTGAATTCATCCAGCAGTTCAAAATCTTTAGTGATATATGAAGCACTGCCAATACCCATGGCATAATCAAACTCTCTCCTTTGCACAAAATATGTTGCATAAGGAAAGCTGATAAAGTGCTCACCTGTTTGCGCATCGGTATAAGTAATACCGCCTGCATGGTCTTTGTGCAAATGACTCATCAAGACCTTGGTTACCTGTGCCGGATTGATGCCTGCTTTCTCGAGGTTGTGGTAAATCTGTGGTCGACCATCAGACAAATTATAGCCTAAGCCAGTGTCTAGCAAGATGACATCTCTTTTGGTGATCACTAGAAATGGTTGAATCTCTACCAATAAACTACCAATTGGGCGATCATTCAATTGCT
>DALYHN010000412.1:0-1629 GCA_031970875.1 Chitinophagaceae bacterium | reverse complement strand
GCGGTGCAGGCAGATTCATCGGGCCCTCTTCTGTTGTAGCCTGAATATCTACTGTATTAGCATCACCATCTTGTCCATAAGAGAAGATGATTCTGGTTTCTGAAATACCCTGTTGTTCAATCAAGTATTTCTTCACTGCATTCACACGCTCCCAACTCAACTGTTGTGCATTTTTACTTGAAGTACCATAGCCTATCAGCTTCACTTTACAGCTTGGGTTGGCTTTGATTTTTGCAGCGGCAGCAGCTAATGCACTCTGTGCTTCTCTGCTTAATTGTGCGCCTTTCTTAAATACGATGCTTGGTAGATCACCGATGGCACATTCTGTAATCGCACCATCCATTCCACCACCAGAACCGCTAACACCTCCGCCACTAGTTGGTTTCCAGTTAGCCATCATATCCTTGATTTCCTTGCAGCAAGCAGGCTCCGGACATTTACCTACACCATCCTTATCAACAGGGAAACAACTTAACTGTGTCAGTATCTCTTTATCCTTATAATCAGGTACGCCATCACCATCCGTATCTTTTGCACGGCCGTGCGCATCTACTGCTGCACCTGCAGGTGTATTCGGCTCCAGGTCAAACTGATCAGTAACACCATCATTATCGCCGTCAGGCAGCAAAATCTTTGGCTGCTTCATGTGACGAGGATTATTCAGTTCATTGTAGAGATAATTGTTGGGATTGATCCACCACAAAGGTTCTACAGCCTTATCAGGAGATCCGAAATTGTAGTTTATTCTAACTGTAGATAAGGCTACGATATCATTAGCATTGCCTTCATACAAGCCATCCATATCATCGTTGAAAGCATTCACAAACTTCTGCTCAAGGCCTACATTGATTTTATTAGAAAGCTTGTATGCAATACCACCACCAAAAGTCATGGCATGCCTTACCAACCAGTTGCGGTTTAAACGTGTAATAGGATCACGACCATTATTGGCAACAGGTGCATTGGTTTCATACTGACCATCCTGCACACTTCTCGCAGCTTTCTTGATATCTGATTTTTTACTAAAGAAATTGATACCTGCATAACCCGCTGCATATGTAGTACCTGTTTGCGCATCACCCTGACGGGCATCTACGTCCACATCAGATGCTACAATACCATATCCAGCCAATATGTAAATATTAAACTTAGGATTACCACGGTAATAGGATGCAGGGTTAATAGAATAGATCATATCAACCGAACCCATATGAGTTTGGTTTCTAAAATTGGGCAGGTATCCAGCAGGACCATAAGCAGCCCAAGGACCAGGAGCCGGTGTTACCACATTAGGTACACGCAGTTTCCAATCTTGTCCATAAGCCATGAATCCGTTATAAGATGCTCGTACAGACCAAAAATGATCAATCGCTTTTCTTACTGAAATCGTACCGCCAAAACCTGGGCGCTGAGATACATCACCGTAGATAGCTACATAGCCAACACCGGCACCTATTTCTATCTGGTTTCTAGGCTTGGGTGGATAAGGGAACTGGTTATTCAGGAATTCTGTGTATTGGGGTGCGCGCTTAACCGGAACCTTGGAAGAGTCCTTCCAGTCCCAACCCCAATCATTTTGAGCTGCTGCTGCCAGCGTAATCAAACATGCGCTCAGCAACATGAGTAACC
>DALYHN010000411.1:0-1631 GCA_031970875.1 Chitinophagaceae bacterium | reverse complement strand
CTACTGCAGTTATTTCACTCGCTTCCATTTTTGCAGCACAGATGATGGATAATGCACAAGCTTCTCCCGGTTTGATATAATACATCAGGAATTCACCACCTTCTTCATTCTCACGAAATACTTTGATGATGCCGTCAAGAACCAGCATAGTACTCTTCATGTATTGTCCGGTACGCATGATGACTTCGCCGGCTTTGGCTTCACGTATTGCACCTTCAGCGCTTAATTCATCTATCAAGTTAGGCTCAAACTGTGGAAAGAGTTGTTGTAATTTGTTCATGGTGTTTTTGCTCAGGGTTCCAATATTTTTTCCATTTGCATGCTGCGCGATCCTTTGATCAGCAGATAACTATTTTCTGGCGATAATTGCTGCAGCCATGCTTTTGCTTCCAATGAATTTTGCAAGTAGGTAAACTGGTGCGATACTTTGCTGAAATCGCCTCCCACTAAAACCACTTGATCCCACGAATGCTGAGCAATCAAATCAGCAATAGTTTGGTGTTCAGCAACACTTTCTTCGCCTAGCTCCATCATGCCCCCTAAAAGAATAATCTTATGATCAGCAGCCAGCTTGGCAAAATTTTCAATAGCCAGTCTCACACTGCTGGGGTTGGCGTTGTATGCGTCTAAAATAATTTTATTGCTGCCCCGCTCTACCAATTGTGATCTGCTGTTGGATGGGGTGTATTGCTCAATCGCAGCAATCATCTTTTCTTCTGGCACTTGCAAATGTTTACCTACGGTTAACGCACACAATACATTGGGTAAATTATAACTGCCTACTAATTGTGTTTTTACGAGCTTGGTAGATAAGCCTTCAGTAATACTAACTTCTAAGAAAGGTTCGCTGATCGCTACATGCCCTTGCACCAGTCCACTTGCAGTTCCATAACGAATAATATTTGGAATGCCTGCACTCATTTGTTGCAGATAATCATAATCATCAAACAGGAAAACAGTGCCGTTATTGCTGCGCAGAAAATCATACAATTCACCCTTGCCTTTTCGCACGCCTTCAATACCACCAAAACCTTCTAAGTGCGCTTTGCCGCAATTGGTGATTATACCATGAGTCGGTTCAGTATAGCTGCAATAGCTTTCTATTTCTTTTTGATGATTGGCACCCATTTCAACCACGGCTATTTCTGCGTCGGGTTGAATGGATAACAATGTCAGCGGTACTCCGATATGGTTATTGAGATTACCCTTGGTGGTATATGTTTTGAAATGACTCGATAAAACCGCATGCACCAATTCCTTAGTAGTAGTTTTTCCATTACTTCCTGTGATAGCAATGACGGGTATACCCAGTTGCTGTCGGTGATACAATGCTAATGCTTGTAAAGTGCTGAGCACATCCTCTACCAAAATGATTTGTGGATGCGCAATGGCCATTGCCTCATCCACAATGGCATAAGCCGCGCCTTTTTCTAATGCTTGTAGCGCAAACTGATTACCATTAAAATTGGCTCCTTTAAGAGCAAAGTATAAATCGCCTTGCTGTAGTTTTCTGGTATCGGTTTGAACAGTAGGGTATCGACGAAATAGCTGGTATAAACTTGAGATATCCAATGCTGGTGGTTTGTTCAAAGATAATGGTAAACAAAAACCCCCGCAATGCTGCGGGGGTT
>DALYHN010000410.1:0-1632 GCA_031970875.1 Chitinophagaceae bacterium | reverse complement strand
CTACTTTATCCCACAGCTTATGTTCTGTGATATACAATTCGCACTGCTGATCAATGGCTGCATTCATGAAGAAGGCTAAGATGATTGGTGCAGGACCATTGATGGTCATGCTCACAGAAGTCTTGGGATTGCAGAGATCAAAACCGCTATAGAGTTTCTTCGCATCATCTACTGTGGCAATACTTACACCACTGTTACCGATTTTACCGTAGATATCAGGACGATAATCCGGATCTTCTCCGTATAAAGTCACGCTGTCAAACGCAGTAGACAAACGATGTGCAGGCTGGCCCAAGCTCACATAGTGAAAACGTTTATTGGTACGCTCAGGACCACCTTCACCAGCGAACATGCGTGTAGGATCTTCTCCATCGCGCTTCAGCGGAAATACGCCGGCAGTATAAGGGAAACTGCCAGGCAGGTTTTCCTGCAATTGCCAATGCAGGATATCGCCCCAGTCTTTGTACTTTGGCAATACCACTTTAGGAATTCTGGTGCCGCTTAGGGATGTGCTTGTCAAAGGCTGACGAATCACTTTATCCCGTACTTTGTATTCAAAGAAATCAGCCGCATACTGCGCTTGGATAGCAGGCCAATTTTCAATCAAGGCTTTACATTCAGGATGTAATTGCTGCTCGTATTGCTTTTTCAGTTCCTGCAGTTCAGGAATATTGCTGAGTGATTTTTCACCAATCACTGCGGTGATATGTCCCAACTTGGACGCAATCGCACACTGCTCTTTCGCCCAGTTATCGTAATTACGGTTATTGTCTGCAATCTCTGAGAGATAGCGAACACGTGCAGGTGGAATCACTGCCTGACTTACTTTGGCAGTAACAGAAAAACGGGATTCACCAAAATTCACTCCTGTCTTCTCGGTAATCTTTTGCAACAGCAAAGTGAAGAGATGATTCACCCCATCATCATTGAACTTGCTGGCCATGGTACCCATGATCGGCAGTTCTTCATCCTTGGCTGTCCACAAACCATGGTTGCGTTTGTATTGCTTGCGCACATCGGCCAATGCATCCAATGCACCGGCTTTATCAAACTTGTTGATGCAGACCAAATCTGCATAATCCAACATATTGATCTTCTCCAACTGTGATGCCGCACCATATTCAGGCGTCATCACATACATGCTCACATCACAAAACTCCAAAATAGACGCATCGCTCTGGCCTACACCGGCACTTTCTAAAATGATGAAATCAAAGCCGGCGGCTTTACAGATATCTAATGCTTCCAATACATGCGCACTCAAAGCCGTATTGTCATCGCGCGTAGCGAGAGAACGCATATAGGCCCTGGGATGTGCGATGGCATTCATACGAATACGATCGCCCAGCAAAGCTCCGCCTGTTTTTTTCTTGGATGGATCTACCGAAACAACCGCAATGGTTTTATCCTGAAAATTCTGGAGATAACGACGTACAATTTCATCGGTTACAGATGACTTACCTGCACCACCGGTACCAGTAATACCCAGCACCGGAATTTTAACTTGTACTTTCTCTGCACCCAAACCATTTTCTGCATTGGTGATGAGTCGGGCTACTTTGCGCACGTCTTTCACTTCACCCAAACCCATGGGCACTGCATAATTACCCTGACCGTTCAGTTGAAAATCGC
>DALYHN010000409.1:0-1638 GCA_031970875.1 Chitinophagaceae bacterium | reverse complement strand
AATTATTGGTACAGCTGATGCAAAAGTGGCTGAAGCAATGGCGGCTTATAAACAAAACATGCAAGATGAAGTAATTGCCAAAGCTGATAAGCTCAAAGGCCAATGGCCGAATGGATTTGATGATTGATGCATAGAATCATCTACTCCTCCGCCTCAAACCATTCTGAAAAACCAAACTGCCGGAAGAACTTTTCCAATTCCTTCCATTTACCAGAACAGAATTGTTCATTCATCCAACCCGATGGATGCAGCTTAATAGCCTTGCAAGCAAAACTCAATTCCAGTATAGATATAATCTTACCGTTCGCATCATAAAACAAGATAGCATGCTTGGGTTCAAAGCAAGGTACTTCTGTAATTTTCTTTTTAGTTGGCGTGATGTAGAATAACAACTTTGCAAGATTCAATTGCTCTGTAGGATTGAGCCAATAAGTCCTTCGCCAGTCGGTTGTATCTATGCGCAAACTATCCAAATGAAATTCGCCATTGCGTACAGTATGAAACTCTTTGATTAGGCTGGCAATGCGGAATATTTTATACTTCTCTGTGCCGGTGTTTTCTAATTTTTCATAACTCACCAGACGTACGCCTGCGGCACCTTGAAACGGATATGCACTTAGCAACCGTTCAGGCGGCATGGTTTGTTTGAATACACAATCTGACTGGGGGGAGGTCTTCTGTGCAGATACAATCACCACTAAACACTGTATAATCAGTAAAAGCAGTAGTCTCATAATTGCACGATACAGAACTGCTGTTCTGTACCTCGTGATGCATGATACAACAATTGTAGAAATTCGGCACCAAACTTTCCGTAATAAATAGCAAAGTTTTCGGCACGTTCCTGCAAACTATCACCGGGAAATAACTGTTCACGCAACTGTGCCAACTGATTTTGCTGGTCTGCATATTTACGCTTCTCAGCTCGGAATAACTTTTTCTCCAAGCCTTCCAGCTTATGCATAGCTTTTTCTTTCAAAGCTGCCGTATGTGGTACAAGCGTAGCATCAATCTTAGCACTGATACTAGCCAACTGCGCATAAAATGCTTCCAGTTGTTGCTTTTCCTGAGCAAGACTTAATTGATTAGCAGATTGATTACGTACCAATTGCTGCATAATGGCATCAGTCTTTTGAAATAAGTCGCTGATAGATACAGACAAAGCCTGCAACTTTTCCTGCTGTGCTTTTTCCATCAGTAAGAAAGAGTTGCGCAAAATCAACACCGGATAAGGGACTTCCGCTTTTGCAAAGACCTGCTCCAATTCCATCCAATAAGCCAGTTCTCCCCCACCGCCAATAAAGGCGATATTGGGTAGGATGGTTTCCTGAAATACGCCACGCAAAATCACATTCGGACTAAACCGCTCGGGATAGTCATGCACTTCTTGTAGCATGGCATCTTTGGTGAATCGTAGATTCAAAGCATGCACCACATAATCTTCTCCATCTGCTTCAATGCGTTCGCGGTGGTTATCGATGAGGTAAAATAAATTGATATCTCTGCCACTGGCTTGCACTTTGTATTGCTTTGCCAATGCAGTGGCTGTTTGCTCAACTGCAGTATGCGAGAATCTGGTCGTTAGTTCTTTTTCAATCACCGGAATAAACGCAGCTTTCAATGCACGACTATCCGGCA
>DALYHN010000408.1:0-1639 GCA_031970875.1 Chitinophagaceae bacterium | reverse complement strand
CAGATCATTGCAGAAGTAATGTGTAAAGCCTCACTTATTGCTTAGGCACAGGTGGTGGTCCGTCAGGTAGCATGGCTTTCCAAACTTCATTGCCTTTTCTTTTCAGAAATTCAGCACGGATATCTTTTCTAAGTTGCTCGTTCTCGTACAAATCAACCATAGTGGTACCTAAAGATTTGGCTGCAAACAACATACCCTTGTGGCCAATACTCATACCACCACAGGCTACTACTACCCAAGAGTGCCAAGGCGCTTTGTAAGGTGCAGTTACTGCATTTAAAGTGATTTCAGGAACGATATAACTAATATCACCAACATCTGTTGATCCGCCATCTGGGTCAGGCCTTGTTTGCTCCATGGGTTTCACGCTGCCATCAATGCCTCTGGCAGAATCGCCATAGGCGCGCATGATCTCATTCGCAAAGCGAATCTCCTCAGCTGTATATTGAATAGGTCCAACCAATTGCATATTTTGATGCAGTGTCTTGGCGCCGGTTTCATTCACTAATAATTCATACAAACCATTCTCCATCTGAAAGTCCACCTCTGTACCCGTCATCATCGCAGCACCTTTGGCAACTTCCTTCATCCTTGCTTCTACAGCTGCTACGCCACTTCTTTTAGAGTCGCGAATCCAGATCCATACACTTGCTTCATCTGGAATGACATTCGGTACATTACCCGCTTGCTTATACACATAATGAATACGAACGCTAGGTTTCACATGTTCGCGCATGAAGTTCATGCCAATATTGAATAGCTCGGCAGCATCCAAAGCACTTTTCCCATTCCATGGGTCAGCAGCAGCATGGGCAGATTTGCCTTTAAACTTTACTGTATAACTAACCACTGCTTGAGAACTCTGCATATTGGCGAGGTTTTCATAATGCGGATGCCAATCGAGACTCATATCCAAATCATTGAAAACACCGGCACGTGCCATATATACTTTACCGGCCAGATCTTCTTCAGCCGGGGTGCCGTAAAAGCGAATGGTGCCTTTCAGCTTACCTGCAGCCATCAATTCTTTAATAGCGATGGCTGCGCCAAGACTGCCTGCACCAAACATATTATGTCCGCATCCATGTCCGGCAGCACCTGCCTGTAGGGCTTCTTTTTGGCTGCTGGCTTTTTGTGATAAACCGGGTAGTGCGTCAAACTCGCCGAGAATACCAATAATGGGTTTACCAGAACCATATTCGGCAATGAAAGCGGTAGGAATCTCTGCAATGTTTTTAGTTACCCTAAAACCCTGTTTTTCAGCATAGTCTGCCAATACTTTCGCCGATTGGTGTTCGCGCATCGCAATTTCAGCAAAGCCCCAAACCTGATCACTCAAACCAATGAGGGCTTGCTCATGCTTTTGAATAGAACGAAGTACGGCTTGTTTGTTTAGAGATACATTTTGCTGGCTGAATGCCATTGTGCAAATACTCAATAGCAAGAATAATCCTGTTGTTCTCATGGCAAAGGGTTTGCCTAAATATACAAACCAAATCTCGCAAGTGAGACTTGTAGTGATCTTTCTACAATAGTTTGGTGATTATCGTGATGTCCAACGCTTATTAGCGCAGCTAGTTTTGTACTGCAATCGTTAATCAATATCCTATACTGTGTTATAGCAAACTTTGTTTTTGGT
>DALYHN010000407.1:0-1641 GCA_031970875.1 Chitinophagaceae bacterium | reverse complement strand
ACTGTCTATTGGTATAGCGAAGCGAATAACTATAACTCAAAAAACGCTTGGTAGGTGTAAACTGGTTATAGCTTACTTGTGCAGAAGTAGTGATTTCATTAGGGGCCTGTAAAAAACCGAGATCATTTGGATCATATCTATCAGACTCAATATTCTGCGTAACATTAAACTGCACCTTACCACTCACTTTTCTTGCACTCAAGGTTGTATTAAAACCATCGTAAGAATTCAAACCCATTATCTTACTATAACGCGCAGTACCAACAAGACCATAAGTGTTTCGCTTATCGAACAATGCAAAATCTAACGCAGAAACATTCGCATCGCGCGCAGCACCACTTCTCATCACATTGGTATTTGTAAAAGTGATGGATGACCTACCCTTCAATGCTTGATCCAATACAACAACGCTGTAGTTGGTCAAGGGCTCTGTTTCAATTTTTTCCGTTTTTCCGGTAAGCGTATTTTCAATAATGGCATGCATAGGTGCGCCTACTGCATTGAATACACCGATACCTAGATTCTTTTTATTTCTGCCTGAAAACTTTGACGCATTTATCAACTGGGTTACGCCAGGGTTTTTCACAATACGCAAACTTGGATCATTGGCTACTCGGTTTTTCACACTGCTATAGCCTGCTGGTGTTAAACCAATTCGTCTGCTATAAAACAGTCCTGCTTTATTGAAGAGTTCTGTACCCTCAGTGAAAAATGGACGGTTCTCCTGAAAGCGTACTTCAAATGGCGAGAGATTAAGAATGACATTATCCGAAATCACCTGACCAAAATCCGGCACCAGTGTTGCATCAAAAGTGAAACTTTCGTTGACACCCCATTTCACATCCATACCACCATTACGAAGAAACTCATTCACCGTTCCCTTAGTGGTTGGTGTACTTCTATACCCTGCCGTTACATAAGGCAGAAAAGATAAGCGCAGTGGCGGCAACACGTTACTGATGCCATCCAAATCGCCAAACTGGTTTACGAAGCCTGCTTCATTGGGATTAACCGCGTTCCAATAACTACTCTCATTCAGCCTTCTGCTGAAACGTTGAAAATTCACCCCCCATTTTTGCTGCGGTGTTTTAGCAAATCGCAAAGAGATATAAGGGATACGCATCTCCACCGTCCAGCCATCTTCTGTAAAATGCACATTACTTTCCCAAACCGCATCCCAGCTATAATCGCTTGGTGGGCCAAATCTGCTTTGTACTGCAGGTGAAACGCGACCGTCTGATTGTACGTTTCTACTGGTTACCACAAACTGAAATCCATTCTGATCGTCATTGTAGGTATCTAAGATTACAGAGAAATAATCCACGTCCTGTCTCTGCTCTCCATCTCTTGCAGTCAGCTGCTTACGCACCATTTTCGGATCGTCATAGAGCTTTGCAGCAATATACATCGCTACATCATCATACAATACCCACACTTCTGTCTTCAGTTGTGCCGGGTTACCGTAATCCGGTGAGTTGATAATAAAATCCTTTGCGGGGGTTGCTTTGGCCCAAACAGTATCGTTGAGCAAGCCATCAATTTTAGGTGCCTGTGCTGTACGCACAGCGAACATGGTTTTCTGAGGGAAGGCCGTACGTTCTTGTGCCTGTGAAACAACAGACAGCAAGCTTATCAACAAAA
>DALYHN010000406.1:0-1644 GCA_031970875.1 Chitinophagaceae bacterium | reverse complement strand
CCCGGGTGCCTGTGCCACCACAAATTTGTGCTCGGGGAAGTGTTTACTCACTTCCAGCATAATAGGTAGTTTCTGTAAAATCTCCTGCTTCCTGCTACCGGGTAGTAATGCTACTACTGGTACTTTATTGATACTCTTTTCAGTGAGTTTCTGATTAATGACTTCTACAAGAGGGTGTCCTACATATTCCACGTCCCAATTCCAGCGTGTTTTGTAATAACCTTGCTCAAAGGGGAGTATGCAAAGCATTTTATCTATGCATTGTTTCATCTTTACAACCCGCTTTTCCTTCCATGCCCATACTTGTGGAGAGATGTAATATATCACTTTGAATCCTTGTGCTTTGGCCCACTCGGCAATGCGTAGATTGAAGCCTGGATAGTCAATTAAGATCAGCGTATCAGGTTGATAGGTAAGAATATCTTGTTTACAGAATTTGATGTTGCGTAAAATCGTTGGAAGATTACGAACTACTTCCGCAAAGCCCATGAATGCCAGATCTCGATAGTGCTTTACTAAAGTTCCACCTGCAGATTGCATCAGATCGCCACCCCAGCAACGGAAGTCGGCATCTTGATCCAGATTGCGCAGAGCTTTCAGCAAATTGCTGCCATGTAGATCACCGCTCGCTTCACCCGCAATCACGTAATAACGCATGGTACTGATTTGTGCTGCTAAAATAGGTTATATCACAAGCTTAATCATGAAAAGAAAAATTTGAATAACTAAAAAAATAGTTTGTAAACTAAAAATATAGTTTTACATTCGATTATCAAATCACTTCTTATGATGAAAACACTGACAAAAGCAGAAGAACAGATCATGCTGAGTATATGGAAGCTGGAAAAGGGTTTTTTACGTGAGATTGTTGATGCTCAACCTGAGCCCAGGCCTCACCAAAACACTGTTGCCACTATTTTAAAGATTCTGGTAGATAAGGGCTATGTGGGTATAAATCAGGTAGGAAGGATGCATGAGTATTACGCGCTGATTAGTAAAGCGGAATATTCTTCGCATACCATGCGCCATCTTGTGGAAGGCTATTTTGAAGGCTCTTTTGCAGACGCTGTTTCCTTTATGGTAAAGCAAAAAGAAATCAGTGTGAAGGAACTGGAGCTGTTACTGCAACAAATGAAAAACGCTAAAAAATAATTTTATGCAAGCCATTGCCTACTACCTGCTGCAGGTGATGATCTGTAGCCTACTGCTGATGGGCTATTACTGGTTATTCCTGCGCAATGAAAGGTTTCACCGGTATAACCGCTTTTACCTGCTCTCCGTAGCTGTGTTGTGTTGGGTAATACCCCTTGTGCGAATTCAGTTGCAGGTTCCTGATGAAGATACAGGTGATGTGTACCGATTGATGACAGTAGTTGCAGATCAGCAGACTTATTGGGAGACAACTGTTCAGTCGGCCAGCTTTCATTTGGGTTGGGAGGAAATTGTTTGGATAGTTTATGC
Source organism: Chitinophagaceae bacterium (assembly GCA_031970875.1). Lineage (GTDB taxonomy): Bacteria > Bacteroidota > Bacteroidia > Chitinophagales > Chitinophagaceae > JAFLBI01. Next base: position 183 of record DALYHN010000406.1, on the reverse strand, counting down.
TGTCGTAACAAGCTTACTGATGCTTGGCTTGTTTCGTGCTATCTTGAAAATAAGGTTACTGCTCAACAAACATGCTTGCAGAAAGATAAAGGATGTGTATATCATCATGACCCAAGTGCAGGGTACACCATTTTCCTTTTTCAAATACATTTTCTGGCACACGGATATAGATCTGCGTAGTGA
>DALYHN010000405.1:0-1648 GCA_031970875.1 Chitinophagaceae bacterium | reverse complement strand
CCGGCAACATCAGAGAAAGTGATGTTCACCTTGGTACCTTTTTCAAACAGGGTAGCTTTTGATTTACCGATATTGAAAATACCACCGGGGCCGCCACCGCCTGCAGGACCACCCATTTTACGCATGAGCAGAATCCAGGCAAAGACAATCACCAATAAGCTCACCACTGTATTCAGTACGGGACCAAACCACTCGGCTTCACTCACAGTGTTTTCAGGTACTTCAGCAAGATTATTGGCTTTATAAAAATCACGCAGATCTTCTTTGAAGCTGCGCCAGTCGGTTACATTAAACTCGAACAAAGGCATGCCCTTCACTTTTTCGCGGGGCAATACTTTACCAAACTTCTTTACATAGAACTCTTTACCCAAGGCATCAGGCTTTACATAAATGCGCACCAGGTCTTTGTTTTTAACAAGATCCAGTTTCTCAACATCACCTGCAACCAGCATTTGCTGCTTGAACTCTTGTTCAGATACACGCACCAAGTCTGGTGAGAAACGCATGAACTGCGCACCCAACAGGGTAAGTGCAATCAGACCATAGATCCAATAGATATTGAAACGGGGCGTTTTACGCTGTCCGTCGCCGCCGCCCTTATTGTCCTGAAAATTAAATCGCTGATTTCTTTCATCTTGTGGCATAACACATTCTCCCTCTTAGTTGTATTGATCGCTTGTTTGCTTATAAGTTATGTTCTTGTAAATCGGCATCGCTCCACATTTCTTCAAGTTTGTAGAACTTACGTGATTCAGGATGCATTACATGCACCACGATGTTCACATAATCTAACAATACCCACTGCATACCCTTGTAGCCCTCTTGTCTGTAAGGCGCTTCTGCACATTCCAACCGCATCTGATTGTCCACATGATCGATGATGGCTTTGATTTGGGTGGTGCTCGTTGCTTCGCAGACCACGAAAAAGTCTGCAGCTGCTTCTGCTACTTTACGCAGGTCTAGACTGACGATGTTCTCGCCTTTTTTATCCTGAATTGCTCTGATAATGGTCTTGAACACTTTAGAATTCCGGTTGATCCGGAGCACGGTACCCTTCTTACGCAGATTCGAAACAGATAGTGTTGCCAATAATGAATGCTGTTTTTAAGTTATCAATCGCTCTTGTTCTCCTGTTTGGCTGTCTTCAGTAAGACAAGCAATACTAAGCTAACGCGGCTTCACCTAATTTCGTTCAAAAATAGTGATTCTTTGTCAGCCCCAACCAACCCTAATCCCCTCGGAACACCGTTCATAGAATTGGCTGCTGTAACTAGTACCAATAGTTATGCCATGTTTCAGGTGAAAGCCAATTCGGCTGCCCATGGAACGGCCTATTTTGCCCATGCACAAACTGCAGGCAGGGGCCAGATGGGCAAGGTTTGGCGCACAGCAAAAGGGCAAAACATCATTTTATCGCTGGTAGCAGAGACCAGCCATTGGGGAATGCACCAACAATTCGGGCTGAGTATGGCTGTTGCCTTGGGTGTGTATGATTTTTTCAGCAAATATGCAGGTGATGAAAGTTCTGTTAAATGGCCCAACGATTTGTATTGGCGTGACAGAAAGGCAGGTGGAATCCTTATCGAATCGATCATTGGCAGCAACACATTCGGCGAGCCAGCATGGAAATGGGCGATCATCGGCATCG
>DALYHN010000404.1:0-1652 GCA_031970875.1 Chitinophagaceae bacterium | reverse complement strand
GGATACTGCGATCCCTTCACCATCGCAATCACATTGTGTGCGGGACGAATCTGCCAATCAAATTCCAGTTTCAAATGCACTTTGGCTTTGCCCGGACCAGCATGATAAGTAATTGGTAATGCACCGCGCCATTCTTCCGGCACAACCGGACCTTCTAATGCAGACAACAAAGGCAATGCATCTTTATAGCCAATTGGCAATACCGGAATCTTCAATAAGTTGGTGGCTTCTTCGCGCTTCAATCTTTTTGCATCAGCTGTAGCACCTACATTCGGCGTAAGCGGATCACCGGGATAGATCACCATATCCATCACCGAACCACGCTGCGCACCATATTCATTTTTCCATGCACCCTTGGGATACACATCACCTTGATAATAACCATCTTCTTTAGGATCAGAATAAATGATACAACCCACGGCACCATGTTCTTGTGCTACTTTGGGCTTAATGCCTCTCCAGGAGCGACCATAACGCGCAATCACAATCTTACCCTTCACATCAATACCCATGCTGGCGAGTTTCTCATAATCTTCAGGCAAACCAAAGTTTACATAGACCAGTTCGCCACTCACATCACCATCTGCACTCCAGCAATTGTAAATATCAAGTTGCTCTTTTGTTTGTGCGCTCGTAGCATCTTCCTTCAATGCTGGTTCTTTCAGAATGGCTTTATAAGTAGTAGGGCCTGTCATTTCCAATATCCTTGTCTTAGGTGTAGGAAACAATACCTGATAGGTTTCAATACGTGCATCCAAACCAAATGATTTGAACTTGCTCAACAAATATTGTGCAACCGCTTCGCCACCGGGTGAACCCACATGGTGTGGTCTGGAGCTCATGTCTTTGATGTACTGACCAATACGCTGTGCACTTAACTGCGCATCAAACTTGGCTTCGAGTGCAGCTTGCTCTTGTGCTGCTTTGGCTGAAAAACCGGTAATGGGTTGTTGGGCGAATGCCGATGCGGCCAATAACAATGCCGCGCTGAACAAAGATTTTCTCATGTAATTGCTTTATGGGTAATAAATGTAAAAAGAAAAAAGCAGCCCTGATGAGGCTGCTCAAAAAACGATGAATTGATATTGATCAAATAAATAATAATACCAATGTGAGCACAATACCCGCAATAGTGAAATACATACCCTTGCGGAAAATGGTGGTACCGGGTAAAAACATCCAAAACGCTGATATCACAAAGAAGAGCAGCGAAACACCAAAGAATACATTCAAGAAGAAGAGCGGCTCGGCCGATTTGGCTTTGTGCAACTTGGTCATCTTATTCAGCATCTTGGGTAATTCCTTCACCACATAACTGGCTTCGCCCGTTTGCTTATTATAAGTGCCATTCTCAAATGCAATGGTAGTTGCATCTTCTTGTTGCACTTTCAACTGCTTGATGCCAATTAATTGTCCCAACTCCTCGCCAGTTGCGTTGGGCTTTACTGTTTTCTGAATCGTCTTTTCTTCCTTCAAAAAATCAGTGTCTCTAAAAATCAATAACATACCGCTCAAGGCATAGACTGCCATGATGCCTGCAAGAAAATAACCAAGATAGCGGTGCCAGATACGAAAACGAGTGCTTGTTGTCATGCCAATTAGTTGTGTATAGCTTAGAACGGCAAATTGTGTATTTGTAACATGTCAATGAT
>DALYHN010000403.1:0-1670 GCA_031970875.1 Chitinophagaceae bacterium | reverse complement strand
TACTTCATTGATTAGTGTATTAGTGGTCTTGACCAATGCAACCAAATAAAGCTTGTACATGATGCAGGAGAAAAAAACAGAGATCGTACAAATGCGAACAGTATTAGCTGAAGTGAGTGCTTATTTCCGGCATTTACGTAAGCAGCTCGTACGTATCTTACTGTTGGGTGTTGTATTATCGGCCCTTGCTTTGGGGTATCATTTTTTACAAAAGCCTTCATTTACTGCGGAAGCAACTTTTATTCTGGAAGAAAAATCGAGTGGTAGTGGTTTAGCCGGATTGGCTTCGCAGTTCGGATTTGATATTGCTGGCATGACGGGCAGCAATGGCATTTTTGCTGGTGATAATGTGTTGGATATTCTTGGTTCAAGATCGATTATTGAGCAAGTATTGCTGAGTGATGTGCAGGTTGCACAAAACAAGCAGCGTCGTTTGGTTGAGTTATTTATTGATTCGGAACAGCTGAAACAAAAAAAGTGGCAAAAAATTGATGGTATTGATACCCTGAGTTTCAAAGGCTATGCAGCCGGTGATCGTTTGAGAGATAGTTTGCTCTATTTGGTATACAAGCAAATTGGCAAGAAGCATTTATTGGTAGATCGCTTAAATAAAAAAGGTACAATCATTAAAGTGAGTGCAACTAGTAAGGACGAAGTGTTTTCTAAACTCTTTACTGAGCGTTTAGTGAATGCAACAATCGCTTATTATGTTGGTATCAAAACATCTGTTGCACAGTTGCAACTGCAGCGTTTAGAAAAAAGGGCCGATTCTTTATCGGCAATATTAAATGCCAAGACTTACGAAACAGCTACGCAGCAAATTCTGGACGCGAATATTGCATTCAAAACAGCTGCAGTGCCGGGCGAATTAACGCAAAGGCAAAAAACATTGGCCTACGCCTTATATACGGAAGTGACTAAAAATTTAGAAGCGAGCAGAATGTCTCTTGCCGCACAAACCCCTGTCATCAATTTATTGGATACACCAAAATACCCGTTGGAAGACGGCAGAACACCATGGTTTATACTGGTCTTGTTGGCATGGGGCTTAGTCATTGGAGCGGGTTTACTCTGGACCTTCTTTACATATCCATCTGTTAAATCATAGCTGAATCTGACTGGATATGGATGTATCCTTTATCATAGTCAATTATAATTCAGCATCATTGGTGGTGGATTGTGTGAGTTCTATCAGGAAATTCACCAAAGGGCTCAAATATGAAATCATCCTGGTAGAAAATGCTTCTCCTGATCGTACAGTTGATGCTTTACTTAGCAAGTTACAAGGAGATGATTGTGTATTCATCCAGTTAAAGGAGAATAAAGGTTTTGGCGCAGGAAACAATGCTGCATTAACTATTGCCAAAGGCCGCTATCTTTTTTTATTGAATCCGGATACCCGCTTGTGTAGTAACGCAGCGGGTATTTTCATGAATACGATGGATCAAGAAGAATGGCAACAAGTCGCAGCATGTGGAGCTGATCTTATCAATGAGGATGGAGTATCAGTGCAGGCTTATGGTAATTTTCCGACTTGGTTTGCTGCCTTTGCGTCTTTTGGGTTACAATATATAATGCCTAAATATTATCGCCGATATATCAGTTTGGGCGCTGTTAATCAAGGCAAGGATAATAAACTAGGGGATTATATTTCAGGAGCAGCCTTGTTT
>DALYHN010000402.1:0-1687 GCA_031970875.1 Chitinophagaceae bacterium | reverse complement strand
GAAAACTCCTGACGATAGCCGGTTAAACCAGGCCAGGTTTTCAAGCCGATTTTTTTGAACTCGGCAGCAATAAAATCTGCTGCTTTTTCAATACCCGGTGTACCGGTTCTACGACCCATCATATCATCTGCAGCCAATGCTGTTTCAATGCGGGTAACTTCTTTTACACTGATAACTTTTTCAGGAGATTGCGCCACTACAGCAGTAGCAAAAAAGCCTAATACAACTAGCAAACTTGATTTCATATCATTTCATTAAAAACCCCGAGTAATTCGGGGTTGTGTACTTATAAACTCATCATTTCTTTAAACTTCACAGTTTGTCTTCTGCTCACTTCAATCTTCTCACCACCTTTCAAATCTACCAGCAGACCACCGTTGAAATAGGGCTCAATCTTCTCGATCCAACGCAGGTTGATGATATGCTTTCTGTTAGCACGGAAGAATACTCTATCATCCAACCTTTCTTCCAGCGCGTTCAAGGATTTCAGGATAAGTGGCTTGTTGGTACCGAAGAATACTTTGGCATAATTGCCAACGCTTTCAAACAAACGTATTTCGCTTAGCTTCACAAACCAGCAGCGCTCACCGTCTTTTACAAATACCTGATCTTCTTCTGTGAGCGGACCGCGATTACCTTGTTGCAAACCAGCTTTCTCTTTCTGAATCTCCATCTGCAGTTTGTGGATGGCATCCGACAAACGCTTGGGCTCAATCGGCTTTTGCAGATAATCCAAAGCATTTACTTCAAAAGCTTTGATCGCATACTCGTCGTAAGCAGTCGTGAAAATCACCTTGGGTGCTCTTTCCACTTCTGTCAACAAATCGAAACCTGTTTTACCGGGCATTTGTATGTCCAGAAAAATCAATTCCGGATTCATACTTTCAATTTTCTCAATGCCGTCGTCCACATTTGCGGCTTCTTCAATAATCTCAATCTCAGGGTGCACTTGCAAGAGTTTCTTCAACTCGTTACGTGCCAATCGCTCGTCGTCAATGATGATTGCTTTAATGGCCATGTTTGTGTATTTATAGGACGCCTTCTACGGGCAAAATAACTTTCGCTTCAACAATACTGTTTTCCTTTTCAGTGATGGAAAAGGAGGCTTTATCTCCAAACAACAACTGCAAACGATGTTGTGTGCTGGATAAACCAAATCCATCTTGATTGATTTCTGCAGCAAGTTTACCAGAATTCTGTACAATCAATTCGTGGTGACTTTCACGGAAATCAGAAATCACTTTAATCAATCCACCTTCTTTTTGCTTACTGATGCCATGTTTAATCGCATTCTCTACCAAGGTCTGTAACATCATCGGCGGCACAGCTTGATCTAGTGTGTCTTCATCAATATCATACTCTACACGCAGCCTGTCTTCAAAACGAATATGTTCCAACGCCAGATAATCTTTCACAATATTCAATTCCCGCTCTAGCGGTGCAGTCTCCAGTTTCTCAGCCTGCATACTGCTGCGCAGCAGATTGCTTAATTCAGTAATCGCTGTTCTTGCTCTTTCCGGATTTTCATCTACCAGTGCACGAATGCTATTCAAGGCATTGAAAATGAAATGCGGATTGATGTGTGATTTCAGCGTTTTGAGTTGCAGTTCTTTCACCAGACTTTCTAATCGTACTTTATCCAATTCTGTATTCTGACCTAACTCGATATAATGCCAGATATAGTAAA
>DALYHN010000401.1:0-1688 GCA_031970875.1 Chitinophagaceae bacterium | reverse complement strand
CATCATGGATTGGTTGATGGCGCAAGGCGATATGGTATCAGTGCCGTTGGACTTACCAGCATCATGGAATATCGTAACGACGCAAACAGATACCGGTGCAACTGGCTATCGTTTTTATCCGCACTTGCTGAAAGGCGAAGGTTTTTTCTTGTCGGTTTTCCAAAAAGCAGATGCACCACATCATGCAACTCATAGGCATCAACAGTTGCAACAAGCTTCTAAACAAGAGCAACAATTGTTGAAAGAGGCAATACCTGAACTAGAGACAATGCATATCATTCGCTCTGGAGAAATTTTTAAAGCAGTGAATGATGAGGTGTTAGATACGCTTGGACAAATTGGTAAGTTGTATATCCGTAAAGCTGGCATCGCTGTAGGGCAGTTAAAGGGTAAGGACTTGATTCCAGATCATGAGCTGGCATTATGGAATCAGCCCATCAATAGTTTTGCATCTGTTGAGCTGGATGAGTCAACAGCCTTACAATACCTACGTAGAAAGGATATCAACCTGCAAGGCACAAAAGGTTGGAACCTGATGCGTTATCGCGGACTATCACTTGGTTGGGCCAAGCTATTACCCAATCGTGTAAATAATTACTATCCACAAGGGTACAGAATATTAAAAGACTAATTTTACCGGCAGTGATGCGATTTCTCCTGTTGTTATGTATGAGTATTTGCCTTAGTCTGGCTGTTGCTGGTCAGGGTAAACTCATTATTCAGGGTAAAAGTCCGTTCTGGTATGTGGTGCATACTATGACCACAGGTGAAACTTTTGCAGGTGTAGCCAAGAAATATGGTGTTACTACTGACTATCTGCGTCAGTACAATAATTTACAACAGGGGTATTTATTAGCAGGTACCAAGATCAGGATTCCTATCCGCAACCTCACCAAGCTGAATAAAGATGGCGTACCTGTCTACTATCAAATCAAGAAAGGCGATAATCTCTACCAAATAGGTCAGCAGTTCAATAAAGTGAGTCTCGATTTCCTAAAGAACTGGAACAATATCAAAGAAGAAGATGCCCGAGAAGGATTGGAAATTATTGTAGGGTATATCGGTGGATATCAACCTATCGAAAGCAAGAGTGATCAAAATTTTACTGCTGTTGATGCCAAAGCTACTGGCGGCGCTGAGATAAGAGGGGTGATGAAACCTCGCGGACAAGAAAAGGAGAAGGATGTTCCCAAACCCATTGATGAAACCAAGCTGGGTGAGGAACTCTACATCAAAGAAGAACCACAAAAGCGCAGAGAAATTGTCAATAAACCTGTAACGACTGATCCGGGTAAACAAGCCATTAATCGACCAATTATTGTGTATGATAATCCTGCTTCAGTAGTACAGCAGCAGATCAATGAGCAAAAGAATGCTGCGCTGGAAAAACAGGATGCTGCTAAACCTGTAGTAACGAAAACACCTGAACCTACTGTTGTAAAACCGCCTCCACCACCAGTTGTTAAGAAAGATACGCCGCAGGCACAAGCTGCTAGACTACCTGTGCGACAAGACCCGCCTGTAGCAAAGCCGATTGAAAAGCCAGTGAAGAAAGATACTGTTGCTGTTGTTGTAACCAAGCCCCCTGTACAACCACAAACCAATATGCGAAGAGATACAGCCAGAAAAGCAACCAAGGCTGATATCATGTTATTGCCGGTAAGTCAGGAGAAAATTATTGATAGTGC
>DALYHN010000400.1:0-1693 GCA_031970875.1 Chitinophagaceae bacterium | reverse complement strand
CGCAATAGGCATTACCATCTTTATACACTTCTTTGCCAGCGGTTGAACCAATATTGATGATATGGCCGCTTTTGCGTGCAATCATCAAGGGTAATACAGCTTTGCTCACATACATCAATCCTTTCACATTGGTATCCATCATCGTATCCCAATCATCCAAATTGGCCTGATCGAAAGAATCACGACCTAATGCAAGACCTGCATTGTTCACCAATACATCAATGCTTTGCCAGTTTTGTGGAAGGGATTCAATGGCCGCAAAAACTGCTTTGCGATCTTGTACATCAAAGCAAAGTGTGTGTACAGCTATGCCAAATTTTTGCTGTAGTTCTGTTGCAAGCGAGTCAAGTCGGTCTGCTCTTCTTCCGGTGATGATACAATTCCATTTAGCAGCAGCAAAAGTTTCTGCAATCGCTTTTCCAAAACCTGAAGTTGCACCAGTAATCAGAATCGTCTTTGGCATATAAAGGGTTTTAAGGCGCAAAGGAATGAAAATAATGTATAGCCTGCGTTAGCGAATTAAGATGAAACTGCCTTTTTTCTGCACGCGTTTACCTGTATAGTCTATTGCTTCAGCCTGATACACATAAGTGCCGGCTGGCTGTGCGATGCCGTTATAAAAGCCATCCCATCCTTTATTCATTTCACGCGTGGTGAATATGAGCTGTCCCCATCTGTTGAATATACTGAATTGAACAATTGAGCTAATGCCAACAGGTAAGGGTTTGAATACATCGTTCCGGCCATCTTTATTTGGTGTAAATGCGGAGGGTATCCATAGTGCAGGATCGGACTGAAAAATGCGGACTTTGATAAAGTCTTCACCATAACAACCGCCTGGCCCTGTTACACGAATACGGTAGACGACTGAATCTGTACCCAGCCCAATGGTTGCAATAGGGTTAGGGATATTGGGATCATTCAGTCCAATATCAGGTGTCCAGCGGTACTGATAATCAGCAGCACTGCTTGCTGCAAATAAACGTAGTGGCTGATTGGCAACAACAGCAGTATCCCTACCTGCATTCACAGTAATAGGAGGTACAACAGTAATTCTTACAGAGTCCTGAAATGGTTTGGGACAGCCGAGTGTATCTCTAACCGTTAAATAGTAAGTAGTAGTTCTTGAAGGACCCGCGATGGGATTGAGTGTATTACTGCCGAGCAGAGAAGCAGCAGGCGACCAACTAAAAGATGAACCAACAATTCTTCCATTTAATTGCACTCTTTCGCCAAAACAAATGGCAGTATCTTCTGTAACATTTGCTTGTGGATAAGGGGTAACAAAAACCGTCATAGAATCTCTCGCCTGGCAATAACCTAGATTGGCTGTTACAAGATATTTGGTGGTTACCAAAGGAGATGCTATCGGATTTTTGCTTGTTGCGCTATTCAATCCTATAGCTGGCGACCATTGATAGCTGGTGGCAAAGCTGGTTGGTCTGATGATGAAATTATCTGTTAAGCAAATACCTGTGTCCCTAGGTAGATCAACTGAAATAAAATCTAAGACGTTTACTGTTAGGGAATCTATGTTCTGACAGCCATTATCATTCACGCTTACATAGTACTTGATGGTGTCTTTCGGAAAGACTAGTGGATTGGCTGTGCTGCCTCGAAGCATATTTGTTTTCGGAAACCAGTCAACAATGCCTGTTGGGATATTGGTGATGATGGGCAGGGTATCAATACT
>DALYHN010000399.1:0-1709 GCA_031970875.1 Chitinophagaceae bacterium | reverse complement strand
CCAGTAAAAGAACTGAAAGCTTTCAAACGAGTACCAGTAAAAGCAGGTGCTTCTGTAGAAGTGAGCTTTACGATAGAACCAAGTGATTTGGCTTTCTATGATGGTTTTGGCCGACAAAAAACAGAGCCTGGTTTATTCAAAGTCTATGTGGGCGGCGACTCGAAGAATGTTCTTGAAAAATCATTTGTACTGCAATAAGCACTAACAAAAATCCCCGCAGTAATTGCGGGGATTTTTTTATCCAATCGCTTGGTTTAAATCTGCTATTAAATCATCTGCATCTTCGATACCTACGCTTAGGCGAATCAAGGAATCACTCAAGCCGTTTTTGATTCTTTCTTCTCTTGGAATAGACGCATGTGTCATAGAAGCCGGATGGTTGATCAGGCTTTCTACGCCACCTAGGCTTTCCGCTAAGGCAAATACTTTTGTAGAGGACAATACGCGCTTCGCATTGTCTACACTATCATCTTTCAATTCAAAACTCATCATACCGCCATAGCCACGCATTTGCTTTTTAGCAATAGCGTGATTAGGATGATCTTCAAAACCACACCAGTATACTTTACCTACTTTTGGATGATTGCGTAAGAAGTTCGCTACTTTCTCGCCATTCTCGCAATGACGTTGCATGCGCACATGCAATGTTTTGATACCACGTAAGACGAGGAAACAATCCATAGGGCCGGGAACTGCACCGCATGATTTCTGAATGAAATACAATTGATCACGTAGAGCGGCATCATTCATTACCAAACAACCTTGAATCACATCGCTGTGGCCGCCTAAATATTTTGTAGCGCTGTGCATCACAATATCTGCACCTAGGTCTAAGGGGCTTTGTAGATAAGGTGAAGCAAAAGTGTTATCCACGCACAGCAACACTTTGTGTTCTTTGGCAATGGCTGCCACTGCAGCAATATCTGTGATACTCATCAGCGGGTTGGTAGGCGTTTCTGTCCAGATCAGCTTGGTGTTGGCATTGATGAATGGACGAATATTCTCCGCCTGCTGCATATTCACATAGTGAAACTTGATACCAAACTTTTCAAACACTTTGGTGAAGAGTCGGTAAGTACCTCCATACATATCATTAGCACAAATCACTTCATCGCCAGGTGCTAATAGTTTTATTACTGCATCGGTTGCGGCAACGCCACTGCTGAAAGCCAAACCAAACTGTCCGTTTTCAATTTCTGCGTACGCTTTTTCCAAAGCAAAGCGGGTAGGGTTTTGGCTACGCGCATATTCATAACCCTTGTGTTGCGCTGGTGCTTCCTGCACATAAGTAGAAGTTTGATAAATCGGTGTCATGATGGCACCGGTAGATGGATCTGGCTCTACACCGGCATGGATAAATTTGGTAGCAATCTTCATATTGTTTTGTTGTGCACTTGGTGCGGTTATTTAGTTGATATCACAATTGGTAAGCTGGCTTTCACATCATCCCAAAGCACCACCATATTGGCACCTGTTTTGGTTTCTTCAAAGTAAATGGTAAATGCTTCAGCAAGTTCGCTTGTCTTTTCAATCTTTATCTCTGTTCTCAGAACATCCTTTTTGATATCATAAACAAAGTTGCCCCAGCAATAATTGTCTTTATTGATGCAGATGGTCCATTTGTCTTCATCAGGAATGCAGTAAATGGTATAGCGACCTCTTGCAATAGATTTGCCGGCAATTCTAACTGAGCGGAAAAATTCAATCTC
>DALYHN010000398.1:1428-1744 GCA_031970875.1 Chitinophagaceae bacterium | reverse complement strand
TCATTTATCGCTATGCCCGCATACTAGATGATCTGGAGCAAGATGATCAAGCCATTAAATATTATGGAACGGTTATCGATATGGGGAGAAACCGACCAGAATATTTTGCCGCCAGAGCAGCACTGCAAACAGGCATGATCTATGAGAAAAAAGGACTGAAAGCAAAAGCCATAGCGGCTTATGAGGAATGCCTGAATATGGATGGTCATAGTTACAAGAACTCATTGGATCAGCGCGCCAAAGCAGGTATTGCCCGCTGTAAAAAAAGCACTGAGTAAATCAACTCTTCCAAACAGGCTTTTCTGTATTTTGCTGC
>DALYHN010000398.1:0-1259 GCA_031970875.1 Chitinophagaceae bacterium | reverse complement strand
GCCGATACTGGTGTATTACTCAATAATAGTAAGAAATGTATCATTGAAGGTTTCTTTGGTGTAAGTCAGAATGAAGCTGTAAATAATTTTCTTCGTGAGCAGGATATTGATGCCGATATTGATCTAGTCTTACGCAGAGAAATTGCGCCCAACGGAAAAACAAGGGCATTTATCAATGATACACCTGTTACACTTCAGCAACTGAAGCAGTTAGCGAGTTTGCTCGTTGATCTGCATCAGCAGTTTGACACCCTAGAATTAGGCGAAGCAGATTTTCAAAGAGAAGTCTTGGATGCTTTAGCAGGTAATCAAGCTTTGCTGAAACAATATCGCGAGCTTTTTCATGCTTTGCAAAAAACCCGCAAGCAGTTGGCTGATTTGAAAGCACAACAGCAGCAATTCCAAAAGGAGAAAGACTATCACCAGTTTTTGTTTGATGAGTTAGACGAATTACGTCTGCAACCAAATGAACTGGAAAACATAGAACAAGAGTTGCAATTACTCAGCAACGCAGAAAATATCAAAACTGCATTAGGTCAGGTAACTGAAGTGCTGAGCAATAGCGATACACCGTTGGTACAACAACTCAAACAACTGGTGCATCAACTCCAAGCCTACCGTGAATTACATACGCAATTACCTGAACTCATTAGCCGACTACAAGCTAGTCAGATTGAGTTGCAGGATATTGCTGATGAGCTTGATTCCATCAATGATTCTGTACACATGGATGAGCAGCGTATGCAAGTCATCAATGATCGTATGGCTGCAGGTTATAAACTGCTGAAGAAACACCAGGTACAAACCACTGAAGAATTACTCAATATTCAGCAAAACTTATCAGATAAACTGCAAGCAGTATTGGCCATTGATGATGAAATCAACGCCGCAGAAAAAGAAGCTGCAAGACTACTTGCTGCTGCAACTGAATTAGCTCAACAACTCACCAAGCAGCGTCAGTCGGTTGTAAAGAATTTTGTATCAGAAGTCAATAGCAGACTGCATCAGGTTGGTATGCCCAATGCAGCTATTCAAGTGAATGTTACGCCAACTGATTTAAAGGAAGACGGGGCAGATAATATTGCTTTCTTGTTCGATGCAAATAAAAGCGGACGATTTGAATCCATCCGTAAAGTGGCGAGTGGTGGTGAATTGAGCAGATTGATGTTGTGCATCAAATCATTGGTGGCAGCACATATCGACTTGCCTACCATGATCTTTGATGAAATTGATACGGGCATATCGGGTGAAGCTGCCAA
>DALYHN010000397.1:0-1746 GCA_031970875.1 Chitinophagaceae bacterium | reverse complement strand
TGTTTTTTGTGGGAGAAGACATGCTGCGCAATCCAGGTATCAAAGAATTGGATTCCACTTTAAATGCTTGGCAAAAGCAGGAGCCGGATAGTATTGGCTATGTGCAGGTGTTCAAAGATTCTACCTATACCTTCCCATTAACCAATTACCAAAGCACTTTATTGGAAACACGTATTGCAGGTAATAACGGACAAGTGAGTGAATTGCGTCGTGAAGGTGATTACAAGTTTCTCTACAAGTTGAAAGTAGACGAACAAGTATTGGATAGAAGAAATGTGAATGCCAGACCTACTGATTTCATGAAGCGTCAAATGGATGCCAAAAGAGCTGCAGAAGGTAAGGCGATGAATTATTCCGGTGCATTGATTAGTGGTGCAGCAAAAGAGACAAAGAAAGAGGCTGTTTTTCAATCAGAGTTTGAAAACGAGAATGAAGACAGCCTAGCGGCTGTAAACAAAGTGAATCCCGAGCAAAAGCTTGCATCAGTTTTAACCAAGACCAAGCTCTTTAATTACCGCATGAAGTTTAGCGCTGATTATATCCTCAGCGGATTCACCAATAATATCCTCATCAACCGTTATCAGGCTTATGGTGGTGGTTCCGGTCCAATTCAATTGAATAATGGTAATGATTTCAATTGGACCTTCCGCGTGGGTGTAAGTGATTTGATGGAAGATGTTAAGTTCGTTGGTGGACTTCGTTTTGGTTTTGACCTGCGCGATAAAGACATTTTTATGTCTTATCAGAATTATCGCAAGCGACTGGATTGGGGCTTTACTTACTACAGAAGTAATGTGACCAATTTCAATGGTTTTTTCCAAGGTGCATTGGCGCAGTATAGTTCTATGCTCTTTACCAATATCTATCAGGGTAATATCAATTATCCCTTGAATGAAACCAAGAGCATTCGTGTAACAGCCGGCTTAAGAACAGATCGTGGTGTAATCAGACCTATGAATAATGCCATTGGCGCACCGGATCAATTTGGTCTTGCTACAAAAGATAGCGTATCTAAATACGGCTTGGCTAGATTGGAATATGTGCATGATAACAGCATCAACCCAACCATGAATATTTGGAATGGTTTGCGCTGGAAAGTGTATCTGGATGTAAACATGCCAGTAGGCGAAAAAACATCCGCCAAGGGTAGAAGCACATTTAATCTTGGATTTGATGGTAGATATTATCATAAGATTTATCGCAACTTCATCTGGGCTGGTCGTGCCGCTGCGGATATCTCTTGGGGTGGTAGAAAAATCATCTACTATCTCGGTGGTGTAGATGGTTGGTTAGGACCTAAGTTCAATAACCAAAACAGACCTGCTCCTGATCAGGAATATGCATTCCAGTCGCTGGCAGTAAATATGCGTGGTTATCAGCAAAACGTTGCCAATGGTAACAATGCATTTGTGATCAACAGTGAATTTAGATTACCCATCATCACTACATTCTTCAATAGGCCCATCAACAATGCTTTCCTGCGTAATCTACAGTTGATACAGTTTATTGATTTGGGTACTGCATGGAATGGCAAATACAATGGTATCAAACGTCCTGGTGAAGTAGTGAATACACCAGGTTCACCTGTAGTGGTTCGTTTAGATGCTGGTGGTCTCGGCCCATTTGCAGGTGGTTATGGCTTTGGTTTGCGCTCTACTTTGCTCGGTTATTTCATGAAAGTAGATGCGGCATGGCCTATGAAGGGCATCTTCAAAGGATCACCTGTTTGGTATTTTGCTTTGGGAC
>DALYHN010000396.1:0-1754 GCA_031970875.1 Chitinophagaceae bacterium | reverse complement strand
ACATCTGGTTTATCGATGCCCATACCAAAAGCATTGGTGCAGACAATCACCCTGATGTCATTGTTTAACCATTGTTCTTGTACAAAATTTCTTTCCTCATGGCTAAGTCCGGCATGATAGTAAGCAACTTTGATTTGTTGCATGCCTAAAAGCTGAGCAACTTGCTGGGTTTGTCTTCTGCTATTGCAGTAAATGATGGCCGAGCCTGAAAGCTTACTGAGAATATCAATGCACCTGTTGATCTTGCTTTCTACCTGATTAACAGAAAAAGATAGCTGCGGCTTTATAAAGCTTTGAACAAACCTGTTTGTTTTGGGAATGTGTAGTTGGGTGCAAATATCCTCCTGTACTGCTGGTGTGGCTGTTGCTGTAAGTGCAATCAATGGCACGTTAGGTAGCCAGCTACGCAATATCTTAATACGCAAATAAGCTGGTCTAAAATCATAACCCCATTGTGAAATACAATGTGCTTCATCTACAGCAATGAGGCTGATATTCAGTAAGTCAGCATAATCTTGGAATAGTTTTGATTCCAGGCGCTCAGGTGATACATACAGCAGTTTGTATTTGCCCGCTGCTGTTTGCTTTAAAGTGTCGATTACCTCGGTGTACTTCATGCCGCTGTGAATAGCAGTAGCTGAAATACCTTTTTCTTGTAATGCATTGACTTGATCTTTCATCAATGCCAAAAGCGGGCTCACCACCAAAGTCACACCATCTTTGATGAGTGCAGGTACTTGAAAGCAAATAGATTTGCCACCACCTGTAGGCAATAATGCCAATACATCTTGGTTTTGGAGTACAGCATCAATAATCGCCTGCTGGTTGCCTCTAAAAGTTTTGTGGCCCCAGTACTTTTCTAATATGCTGGTGGGTGATGCATGCATGAATCACTGCAATTAAACCACTTTTTTCCAATTCAAGCGTACACTGTTTACAGCCAGTACCACATCGCTTAAGCCCATAATCAGAGCGCCGAATGTTGGGCTTAAAAATCCGAAAGCAGCAACAGGTATTGCTACAATGTTATAAGCAAATGCCCAGAACAGATTTTGTTTGATGGTGAGATAAGTATGCTTGCCGAGTCCCAGTGAGAGCGGTAGATTCTTCAGGCCATGGTTCATTAAGACAACCTGCGCACTTTGCATTGCCAATTGTGAGGCTTCACTCAAAGAGATACCTACTGTTGCTTTTGCCAATGCTGGTGCATCATTGATGCCGTCGCCAACCATGGCTACAGGTGCAATGCTGTTTAATTCAGCAATCTTAGCAAGCTTTTGTTCTGGTGTTTGTTCGGCGATGACTTCATCAATGCCTAGTTGCTGCGCTACCTGTTGGCACTTGTCCATTTTATCACCACTCAGCAAAATGGTTTTGATCCCCATTTGGTGCAAAGTGCCTACAATCACTTTTGCTTCCTCCCGAATATCATCTTGCATATCTACCCAGCCAATAAGCTCACCATTTTTGGTGACATAGATATTGTGATTGGCTTCATTGGTTAAAGAAGCAACTGCTTTATAGGCACCGGCAACAAACTGATTCCCTTCTTTGTCTGTAGCCTGCATACCCATACCCTTTACTTCATCAATGTTAGACCAACGGATATCTGGTTTAATCTTCCATTCGTGAGTAATAGATTTGGCAATAGGGTGGTTGGAATATTTCTCCATTGAAGCCACAATGCGCTTGAACTCTGTTTCATCAATAGTGCTGTGAAAAGCAGCAATGCGAAACTTGCCTGTGGTTAAAGT
>DALYHN010000395.1:0-1757 GCA_031970875.1 Chitinophagaceae bacterium | reverse complement strand
CTTCGGGAATGGTTTTTTATTTCGGCATGGCCCGAAATCAATTCAATTACCTTTGCCGCAAAACATAGCAGCTTGATCGAGAAACAACATAAGATCAAAGGAGAAGAGAGAGCCGTATTGGTAGGATTGGTGCAGAAGGATCAGACCTACGCACAGGTAGAGGAATATCTGGATGAATTGGCTTTTCTGGCCGATACAGCCGGAGCTACGTCCGTTAAACGGTTTATGCAAAAAATGCAGCACCCCGATAGCCGCACATTTGTTGGCAAGGGTAAGCTGGAAGAGATTCGCGATTATGTATTGGGCCGCAATATTGATCTCATCATTTTTGATGATGAACTCACCGGTTCGCAGATTACCAATATTGAAAAAGAGCTCAAGGTTAAAACCATCGACCGAAGCGATTTGATTCTAGACATCTTTGCCCGCAGGGCCAGAACCGCACAAGCCAAAGTACAGGTTGAGTTGGCGCAATACCAATATCTCTTACCAAGGTTAAAAGGTATGTGGCAACACTTGGAAAGACAAGGTGGTGGTATTGGTACACGCGGCCCTGGTGAAACAGAAATTGAAACAGACCGTCGTATTGTCAAAGACAAGATTGCCTTGCTGCGCAAGCGATTAGCAGAGATTGATAAACAATCTTTCACCCAACGAAAAGATCGTGGTGAATTCATTCGTGTATCGCTCGTTGGTTATACCAACGTAGGTAAGAGTACGTTGATGAACCTACTCAGCAAGAGCGAAGTGTTTGCGGAAAACAAACTTTTCGCAACGCTGGATACCACTACACGTAAGGTGGTGTTTGAGAACACACCATTTTTGTTAAGTGATACGGTTGGATTTATCCGCAAGCTGCCACACCACCTAGTAGAAAGTTTCAAAAGCACTTTGGATGAAGTACGAGAAGCGGATATTCTTTTGCATGTGGTAGATATTTCGCATCCGCAGCATGAAGACCAGATTGGTGTGGTGAATAAAACTTTGCAGGAATTAAAAGCTTTTGAAAAGCCCATCCTCACTGTTTTTAATAAGATGGATTTGTACGAAAGCAAGAATTTCGACGAATGGCTGCCCGATGATGTACGCGTTGAAATATTGCGCGAGCTGCGTGAAAAATGGGCGCATATTACCGATAATAACTGCGTGTTTGTTTCTGCTTTAGAGCGAAACAATATAGATGCATTGCGTACTTCCATTATGGAGAAAGTACGCGCCATGTATCAAGTGCGCTATCCCTATAAAACTGTCTATTTCTAATGAGCAAGTTGGTTTGGACCAAAGTGGCTGAAAGTCTGGCAGAAATACGCTGGAACGACCGCAACCTAGCCATTGTAGCAGCAGAAGGCCAAACATTTACCCTTGCTCGCTTTCAGGACCAGGTTTTTGCGTGTGCGCACAAGTGCCCACATGCCAGCGGCATCATGGCCGATGGGTTTATTGATGCCCGCGGTCAAGTGGTTTGTCCGCTCCACCGCTACCGGTTCGACCTCAGAAATGGTCGCAATACCACCGGTGAAGGCTATTACCTGCGCACTTATACTGTGGAAATCAGGGAAGATGGGGTATTTCTGGGCCGGGAGCAGCGTGGCTTATTTGGTTGGAGCTAAAAAAATGGCTTCAGATTTTGCTGACAATCATTTTTCCCTATTTTTGCTGCCCCGAATCCAAATGGATAAGGTAGGATTCCTCAGTAGCTCAGTTGGTTAGAGTCCCGAAACTTCGGGATTAATCAGAGGGGTCAAAGGGACGGAAAA
>DALYHN010000394.1:0-1764 GCA_031970875.1 Chitinophagaceae bacterium | reverse complement strand
GCCGATAAAATGGTCCGCAAGTTTTTCTTCAAAAACGGTGAGTTGGTGAAATAAGGAGGGTGGGCTTGTCGTTAATCAGGCGGCATGCCTATTCTTACGCTTACGACTGATATTGGTCAGCGCGATTTCCTCGTTGGTGCCATCAAAGGGCAATTTCTGACATTGGATACTGCCTACAGTATCCAGGACATCACGCATTACCTGCCTCAAGCCAATTACCTGCATGCGGCATATATCTGTAAGAACGCAGCCCATCATTTTCCGCAAAACAGTTTTCACCTTATTCTGCTGAATTTATACGAAACAACGCCAACGCATTTGTTGATGGCGCGTTTCAAGGGGCATTATTTTGTTTGTCCCGATAATGGTATTCTCACCATGATTACAGGACAGGTGCCCAAAGAAATGGTCTCCATACCTGTGCAAAAAGGTGGAAGACTGTTGGATATTACCGAAGCAGCTGCCAAAGCCATTACAGCGGTGGCGCATACGGATGATTTAAGTGTGGCCGGTGAAGCGCCTGCAGGCATTACCGAGAAATATGTGTTGCGCCCAACGGTTGGGCCCGATTGGATGGAGGGACAGGTACTATTTATTGATAATTTCGAGAACGTCGTCATCAATATCACCCGCGAAGAGTTTGAAGAGCACCGCAAGGGCCGTTCTTTCAAGATCGTCTTCACCAGAAACGAAGTAATCGATACCCTAAGCGAGCATTATGCCGCTGTAGCGGAAAACGAGAAAATGGCCTGGTTCAATTCTGCAGGCTATCTCGAAATCGCAGTTAATCGCGGAAATATGGCCGGATTGTTCGGCTTACAGGGCTATAATGAAGCCAGTCAGCAATTGCCTACCAACCAGCAAAACAAGTGGTTTTATCAGACCGTCAGGGTTTACTTCGAGTAGGTTTTGGGCTTATTTTTCCATTTGGGCTTTAGCCAGTATTTTCGCACTCCCTTTAGGGAAATTCACTTATTAAAAGCAAATGCTATGGCATATGACGTAATTGTGCTGGGTAGTGGTCCCGGCGGTTATCCGGCAGCTATCCGCGCTTCACAGCTTGGTTTCAAAGTGGCGATCATTGAAAAAGAAAGTTTGGGTGGTGTCTGCTTGAACTGGGGTTGTATCCCAACCAAAGCGTTATTGAAAAGTGCACAAGTGTATGAATACATGAAGCACAGTGCTGCTTATGGTATTCAGGCAAGTGGTGTGCAGCACGATTTTGGTGCGGTAGTAGGCCGTAGCCGTGGTGTTGCCGATAAAATGAGCAAGGGCGTGAACTTCTTGATGAAGAAGAACAAGATCGATGTGATCATGGGTTATGGTAAAGTGAAGGGCAAGGGTCAGATCGAAGTAAGCGCTGCAGATGGTAGTAAGAAAATCGTTGAAGGTAAATACATCATCATCGCTACTGGTGGTCGCAGCCGCGAACTGCCTAACCTGAAGCAGGATGGTCAGAAAGTCATTGGCTATCGCGAAGCGATGGTATTGCCTCAGCAACCTAAGAGCATGATCATTGTGGGTAGTGGTGCGATAGGTGTGGAGTTTGCTTATTTCTACAACAGCATGGGTACTAAAGTAACCATCGTAGAATTCATGCCACGCATTGTGCCTGTGGAAGATGAAGATGTATCTAAAGAATTGGAAAAGCAATACAAGAAGCAGGGCATTGATATCATGACCAACGCATCTGTGGAAGCGTTAGATACTTCTGGTGCAGGTGTTCGTGCGAAAGTAAAAACACAAACTGGTGAAGTAGTATTG
>DALYHN010000393.1:0-1764 GCA_031970875.1 Chitinophagaceae bacterium | reverse complement strand
TTGCAAACTGCTTTTTCAAACCAGCAGGCGTATCCATAGCTGCTATCTGACCATCTACCATGATGGAAACACGATTACAATATTCCGCCTCATCCATATAGTGTGTGGTCACAAAAATGGTGGTACCGGCAGCTGCTGCTGCATAAATCATTTCCCAAAACTCTCTGCGCGTAATTGGATCTACCCCGCCAGTTGGCTCATCCAAAAACACAATACCCGGTCTGTGAAACATGGCCACTGAAAATGCCAGCTTCTGTTTCCAACCCAAGGGCAAAGATTTGACAAGCGTATCTTTCTCCTCTTGCAAATGCAGTTGCGCCAAGATTTCCTTTGCCCTGTCTTTTATGGCAGCTATGCGCATACCATATATACCTCCATAAAAGCGCATATTCTCTGTAACTGTCAGGTCTTCATACAAAGAAAACTTCTGACTCATGTAACCAATACTTTGCTTGATCTGCTCTGTTTGCGTAAACACATCAAAGCCCGCCACGGTTGCTTTACCTGAACTAGGCAAGCTTAAGCCACAAAGCATCCGCATGGCGGTTGTTTTACCAGCACCATTGGCACCCAGAAAGCCAAATATTTCTCCTTGCTGCACCGCAAAGCTGATATGATCCACCGCAATGAAATCACCAAACTGCTTGGTCAATTGATCAGCTGTTATCGCATACTTATGCTCCATGTTCCAGCATTAATTTCATGAACACATCTTCAATACCAGGTGACACAGCAGCCACTTCTATCTTGCCCATTCCTTGTTGCAATAAATAACTGCGCAAGGCTTCTACATCCGTATCTGCTTCTTTACTTGTCCAATGACAAACCTCACCGAAAGGAAATACTGTTTTGGTTGCAGGATAATCGCGCAGCACTTGTAGCAGTTGGTGCATAGAAGCACCACCAATTGACCACAAAGGCTCGCCAAAACTTGCCACAATATTGTCAGGCGTATCTGTGCGCATGATTTTACCATTTTGAATCAATGCCACTCGATCACACAGAGCTGCTTCATCCATATAAGGTGTTGAGACCAAAATGGTAATACCTTCTTGCTGCAATTGCTTTAGCATTTGCCAGAACTCTTTTCTAGATACTGCATCCACACCCGTGGTAGGTTCATCCAATAACAAAACAGACGGACGGTGAATCAAGGCGCAACTTAGCGCCAGCTTTTGCTTCATACCACCGGAAAGATTACCGGCCCTGCGGGTTTTAAAGGGTTCTATCTGCTGATAGATATCCTTAATCAATGCATAGTTTTCTTTTATCGTTGTGCCGAAAATGGTGGCAAAAAAAGAAAGGTTCTCTTCAACGGTTAAATCAGGATACAGAGAAAACTTACCCGGCATATAGCCAATACGCCTTCGAATAGCTTTATACTCTTTTACCACATCTAATCCATCCAAGCTTGCCTGACCTTTATCTGCCAACAATAGTGTTGCAATGATTCTTATGAGCGAAGTCTTGCCTGCGCCATCCGGACCAATTAAGCCGAATAGTTCGCCTCGCTTAACGTGTAAGTCGATGCCCTGCAAAGCAGTAACGACTTTCTTACCGTTTTGATAAGTCTTATGAATTTTTATGGCTTCTATTGCTTGCATCAAAATTTACATTCACCGTACATACCAATTTTCAAATAACCATTGTTCTTCACCTGCACTTTAATGGCGTAAACCAAATTGGCGCGCTCATCTTTTGTCTGAATGGTCTTAGGCGTAAACTCTGCTTTATCACTAATCCAAGAGATCACACCCTGATGCG
>DALYHN010000392.1:0-1765 GCA_031970875.1 Chitinophagaceae bacterium | reverse complement strand
AGCAACTGCTGAAAATGGTGAACTTTTTATTGAAAGCAGATGCGTATCACGGTGTTTTCCCGCATTGGCTAAATGGTGTAACTGGCAAAACCATTCCCTTCAGCCGAAAAGACGATGGTGCAGATTTGGTAGAGACAAGCTATTTATTTCAAGGCCTGCTTTGTGCCAGACAATATTTTACCGCTAATAACCAAGCAGAACGCGAATTGCGCAACCGCATTGGTTGGTTGTGGAATGATATTGAATGGAATTGGTTCACCAATGGCGGACAAGAAGTGTTGTACTGGCATTGGAGTCCCAATAACGGCTGGGCGATGAATTTTCCGGTGCGCGGCTTTAATGAATGCCTCATCATGTATGTGTTGGCAGCAAGTGGCGAAAAATATCCGGTGAGCAGTGCGGTCTATCACCGCGGCTGGGCTGAAAGTAATTTCTTTAAAAATGGCAAAAGCTTTTATGGTATTAAGCTGCCATTGGGTTTTGATTATGGTGGACCATTATTCTTCTCACATTATTCTTTTCTGGGACTGGACCCGCGCGGATTGAAAGATCGCTACGCAGATTATTGGGAACAGAACAGGAATCATACACTCATTAACAGAGAACATTGTATCCGTAACCCCAATGGTTTCAAAGGTTATGGTGTGAATGCCTGGGGTTTAACTGCTAGTGATACTTACAATGGATACGCTGCACATTCGCCTACAGAAGACAATGGCACCATTACGCCAACTGCTGCATTGAGCGCATTTCCATATACGCCTGAGTACAGCATGCAGGCTTTAAAACATTTCTATTTTACCAAGGGTAATCAGTTGTGGTCGCCTTATGGTTTTGTGGATGCATACAATGAATCACAAAACTGGGTTGCTGCATCGCATCTGGCGATTGATCAGGGCCCAATCATTGTGATGATTGAAAACTATCGTACTGGTTTGTTGTGGAAATTATTCATGAGTTGTCCGGAAATACAAAACGGGTTAACCAAACTTGGTTTTGAAAGTCCTTGGATTAAAAAATAAGTACATGAAACAAGTGTTCTATGTATTGTTGGCTTCTTGTTGTGTGCTGATGACATCGGCCCAGCTAAATAGCCAAGAGAAAAATAGTATCACGCCTGTTGGTGTGATCAAAGGTTTGAGTGATGAGGCATTGATGGAAACCGTGCAAAGACAAACCTTTCGTTTTTTCTGGCATTACGCGCACCCTGTTAGCGGATTGGCACGTGAAAGAAGCAATACTGTAAAAGCGCGTTATTATTGGGATTATATCAATGAAGCTTGGGATGAACCTAATCTGAGTACAACCACTTTTGGCGAAGAAGCATGTGCCATTGGTGGAACGGGCTTTGGTATTCTAAGTACAATTATTGCGGTAGAACGTGGCTGGATTGGCAGAGATACTGCGGTAAAGCGATTGATCAAGATTGCTGATTTTCTCATTCGAGCAGATGCGTATCATGGTATCTACCCACATTTTATGGATGGTAAAACAGGCAAAGCCATTCCATTCGATCGTTTGGATGACGGTGCTGACTTGGTGGAAACCTCTTATCTACTTATGGGCTTTCTCTGTGCGAAAGAATATTTCAACAAAGACAATACCATTGAAAAATACTTACGCAAAAGAGTGGATCAGATGTGGGGCGCAGCTAACTGGAACTGGCATACCAATGGTGAAAATAAATTGTACTGGCATTGGAGTCCCAATAACGGCTTCGATATGAATTTTCCCATCTGGGGTTGGAATGAATGTTTGATTACGT
>DALYHN010000391.1:0-1779 GCA_031970875.1 Chitinophagaceae bacterium | reverse complement strand
GCCAATGATATTTACGAAGCACCCAGAAAAGTACTGGAGGCATTGGATGCAGAGCTCGTGGAAATGAAACGCTGCAGAACCAAAGGATTATGTTGTGGTGCTGGTGGTGCACAAATGTTCAAAGAAGATGAACCCGGCGATAAGCGCATTAATCTGGAAAGAACGGAAGAAGCTTTACAGACCGGTGCTGGTTTTATAGCTTCAGCTTGTCCTTTCTGCAATACCATGATGACTGATGGTGTGAAGCTGAATGAAAAAGAAGAATCTGTTCAGGTATTGGATATTGCTGAAATGATCGCCATGAATATGGAATAATATGCAACGTATTCACTGGAAAAAATTCTTTGGTTTTGCCGGCATCGCTTTTCCTGCTTTGCTGATTGGCGACACATTGATTGATCTGGTGAAACAGCAGTTGGATTGGTCGCTCATCATCAGCACAAAAAATATCACTCTCAAATTAGCAGCAGCTTGTCTTGGCGCATTGATTTTCGCCTATCAGCCTCAGGATGAAGAAACTTGATTCCCCGGCCAATCCTTGACTAGCCACTTTGCTTGTGCGATGGCTTCAGGCGGTACAGGAATGCGCAGCTCATCGAAGGTCTCTCCTCTTCTTGTATTCCAATGAAAAGTAAACTCTAGAATAGCTGGTTCCACTTTCTCATGAAGTGTTAGTTTACCCAGCCATCTTTGTTGGTTTTGCAATGCGTGATAGCGACCATTCACCAGCACACCATTAGCATGAATAATAACACGGTATCTATTTTCCGGATCAGGCTGTGCAATACCACGAAGTGTCAGCCATATTTTTAACCAATAATAGATTGATGCAATAACAATGCTAACCAGTAGCGCAATTGTCCAATTGGCGTCTCTGGAAATAATAATCATCAAACTACCCAACACAACCAATACAAAAGCTTCTATGAAGGTATTGGTCTTTCGTTCCCGCTGCTCCCAATGGGCAAATTGCAGCCATTGTGCGCTTGAATACTCCCAAACAATGGGTAAGCCATGATCGGTTTGTTTATTCTCCACCAAGCTTGCTTCCTTAGACAGGCTGATCATTTCCGTTGCCTCTTCTAAAACCTTTTTCGACAAAGACCATTGTCTGAAACCGGCCCAGAGAAAAAATAAGGAGATCAACAGGAATACAAGGCCAATTGCAGCAGCCTGATTTGGGAAACTCAGTAAACCGCCGATAGCGATGGGTGAAACCAGTAAAGCCAATCCCCAGTAAATGATGGCCACGAGTTTACTTCCTTTGGATACTACCTGCTGATCCATTTTGTACATTTGCTTCATGAATGTACCCAATTATCAGCATTTGGTTCCGGAGGATTTCAACCCCAACTCACGCGTGTGGATTTATCAATCATCACGTCCATTCGGCATTAGTGAAGCACTCAAGATTGAAGGGATGCTGGAAGACTTTACTCAGAATTGGAAAAGCCATGGTCATGCTGTAAAAGGTTATGGCAATCTTTTCTTAGGTCAGTTCGTCGTATTGATGGCTGATGAAACTGCTGCAACTGTGGGTGGTTGTAGCACTGATAGTTCCGTGCACTTGATTAAAGCCATGGAACAGGAATTTGGCGTAAATATGTTTGATCGCCAGACGCTGGCTTTTTATATCAAAGACAAAGTGCAGTTATTGCCAATGAGCCAGTTGAACTATGGTGTAAGCAATGGTTTTATCACACCCGACACTTTATACTTTAATAATTTGGTGAGCACCAAAGCAGCTTTTCTGAATACCTGGATCACACCAGTGAAGAA
>DALYHN010000390.1:0-1785 GCA_031970875.1 Chitinophagaceae bacterium | reverse complement strand
AACAACCACACCTGCAATCAAAGTGGCTAAACCGGTAAACGCTTGTGTGATACAACTATTGAAACTTTGAAAACTTCCGCGTTGGTGTGGTGGTACCACATTGCTCACGATGGCTTGTGCAGGAATGTTTCGGCCACTGCTCAATAAAAACCAGATGCCTGTTACCACCAACACATAGTAATAAGGAATGCGGGGCATATTGGTGATGAGGAAAATCGGTATCACACTCAGCAAAGCAAAAATGGTAAAGACCTTGTGCTTGCCGTATTTATCAGAAAGCTTACCGGCCATGGGAGCAGAGAAAATGGTGACAGTGCCGCCTACCATATACACGAGTTGTCTCTGCCATTCATTAAAGCCCACATTAAATTCCATGAATGGGTTTAGAAATGGAATGATCACAAAGTGTCCCAACATTAAAGTAGCCGACAAAGCAAAAGCCGTCAAATTGATTTTACTACCAAGAATATTGCGCAGTATCTGCATGGGCTTTTCTTTTTCAGCCAATAAATGCTCGGTCATGGGTTGCATGAAACGCGCGATGGATGGAATGATGATGATGCCCAAAGCGCCAATGAAAAAGAAAGGCGCATGCCAACTGAAAGTATCAGCTAAAAAAAGTGAGAGTGGCACACCTACAATAGAAGCCACTGAAAAAGCCGTAAACAAAAAGCCCATGGCTTGTCCGCGTCTTTCGTAGGGAAAGGTATCTGCTACGATACTCAATACCTGTGCGCCGATGAGTCCGCCAAACAAACCTGCAACAATTCTGCTACCTAATAACAAATAATGTGTGGGTGCAATGCCGCAGAAAATGGTGCCAATGATGAATCCGGTATAACCGAAGAGCAATACTTTTTTTCTATCGAAACGATCTACGAAGAACATTCCAATCAATCCACTTACAAAAGCACTGATGCTGTAAGACGCTACAATGATGCTGAATTGTTGGGGTGTGATATGAAAATAGGGCATGAGTTTATTGCCGAGGGGCATCATCACCATAAAATCCAGGATATGGGTGAAATTGATGCTGGCCAATAAAAACAGAATGATTCTTTCCTTCCAGGTCATGTGGTTGTGTAAGGGCGCAAAGTTGCCTGAATTATCCGGGCTGCAGAAATTCTGTTGATGATAGGTTAGAGAATCACCC
The DNA here is from genome assembly GCA_031970875.1 of Chitinophagaceae bacterium. GTDB lineage: Bacteria > Bacteroidota > Bacteroidia > Chitinophagales > Chitinophagaceae > JAFLBI01. The sequence goes on along the minus strand of DALYHN010000390.1, from coordinate 632 downwards.
ATTCTGCCTCTCCGTGGCTGAAGGCCGGTTGCATGGCACCATCAACGAGTAATTGTCCCGCTTCATTCACGCCAAGTACCGTACAATTGAAAGCTGCATTGTCTTTGCGCAGACGGATGACCTGCCCTTTTTTGTAGAGAATGGCATTGTAATCACTCAAAATGGGTGCAAGGCCTTTATGCAGGAATTCTTGGTAGCGTCCTTCTAGACAAGCGCAGAGCTCTTTTGCCAGTGCTACTGTATCCAGTTGTTTGCCGGTGATTTGTTTAAGGGAGACCGGATTGATCAATTCCGGAGGGAAGAGGGTTTGATTGATATTGATACCGATGCCGATGATCGCCCATTTCCATGCTGGCTCGCCGAATGTGTTGCTGCCAATCACCGATTCGATGAGGATACCACCTGCCTTTCTGTCACGCCAATACAAGTCGTTTGGCCATTTAACAGAACTTTCATCACCTGCATACTTGCTGAAAAAGTCATACACACCCAAGGCTACCGCCATACTCAGGCCAAATTGTTGGTGCATTCCCCAATGGCTGGTATCGGCTACTACCGATAGGATGATGTTTTGCCCTTCTGCTGTGCGCCAAACCTTACCCATCTGGCCCCTGCCTGCTGTTTGGGCATGG
>DALYHN010000389.1:0-1794 GCA_031970875.1 Chitinophagaceae bacterium | reverse complement strand
GCCAAGATCAAGCCCTAAAATTTTTTTGGTCATACAGCGATAATTTTTAATTTCATACCTGAAAGCAAATCACAATAAGGATTATTCCGTTGTGAAAACATTCAAGTCGCCTCGTCTTACAATACGGGGCTTTTTTATTGAATAAGGGTTATACAGCGAACGGCTGTTCACTATTAGGGGTAGGATATGAATGTAGGAAATTGCTCTTTAATGAGCAAGCCATTTGTCAAATTTCTGTTTGTTGAAAAAATATGAAATTAAAATACAACAGTGTGTTTTGAAAAATATGACTTTTATAAGCAATTATACAGCGGCAGTTATCAGGTGGTCTACGCCTCTTCGAGATGAATATTCGGTTTTACAATTTTAATCTTCGCCAACTCCTTACCAATAGTTCTAATGGCTTCTTGTATTTGTTTTACCCTTTCTTCCGAGGGAAACTTAATACCGGTTGCATATTGCCGCATTAGGGATTGATTAATACCTGACTTTTTAGCAATGTCTGAAATATTCAGAAATGCGTATTCTTCAAAAAAAGCACTTAAGTCATAAGCAATATCAAATTCTGTGATTTTGACATCCTCAAAATCTAATGCCAGCCTTTTAAGTTTATCTATCAAAGCCTGCTTGCTTGCTGCACTTTCAATAATGAGGTTATCATTTACAGTAATTCTTCCCCAAAAATGATGATTGCGATCTCGTTCGATGATGAGTGGGATAATATTTTTAATTTTTACAGACATATAACGTGTCCTTTGTGAAGCATGCTGAAAACTTACAAATAACTTTATTAATTCGTTTTTAAAAGCAGCAAAGTCTATTGATTATCTTATTTGAGCTGCGCTTGTTTTAATATAGAGTTATAGGTACCAGGGGGAAGATCTTTTCTCGGATGCGGTACAGTGACTTTTCCGGGTTTGATTTTGTGCTTAAACTGTCTGTGACTTGTCGACTTCTGTTTCATTTCTTCCCAACCATCTTCTAAAAGCATTTTAATAATGCGGGCACTTGAACGATTCATAAACGATCAATTTAATAAAGCTTTTGTTTTGTTTTTGCATACGCATGGTTGTGTTTAGTTTTTTCAAAGGTAACAAATTAGTTACTTTTTATCCAAATTTTTCTTTTGCTTTTTTAAAAATCATGAATGCGGAAGACTATCAGTATTTTAAGGTAAAGTTTTCCCATGCGCATCCTACTCGCTACGATTGCATTGGTTACTGCCTTTGCTTGTAACCCACCATCTAGTAATCCACGCTTTACCATCACCAATACAGATACGGTACTCTTTCATTCTTTTGTAGACTGCAATATGGCTGAAGCTTGGATTGGTGATACATTCCGCATCTTTCCGGGTAAGTATGGAGAAGATACCGTCTGGGGTGCTGCGCGCGATTTACGCTTTGCAGATGGCAAGCATGCGCCTGCTGCTTTTAGCGCTGATTCATCTGCGTTTCGTCAGCCGCAATTGCCACCCATCGCGCTGATAGGCGCACCCGGCCTGCATGGAGCTGTATGGTTTGAAACAGTGTATCAAAGCAGTGATGATCCTTCCGGCAAAACTTTGTATGCGGTATATCATAATGAAAACTATCCGCAGAATTTACCTTATGATGCTGCAACCGGACAAGGTTATATCAATCATTTATGGCCACAAGGTTTGCAGGGGCCAACATCACCCGCTGCTGTTTGCAGAATTGGTATCATGAAATCTGTGAATGGTGGACATAGCTGGGAGAACAAAGGTTTGTTTATAGAAGACCTGCAACCCAGGATGATTTTAAAACCTTACAA
>DALYHN010000388.1:0-1807 GCA_031970875.1 Chitinophagaceae bacterium | reverse complement strand
CAAACGGTAGTGGTAAAACCACGATGCTAGGCATTATTCTGGATGTGCTCAAAGCTGATGCCGGACATTTCCGCTGGTTTGAACAAGAACCTGACCCACATCAACGTAAAAAAATTGGTTCTTTACTGGAAACACCCAATTTCTATCATTACCTGTCCGGCGCCGATAACCTCAAGATTACCCAACACATCAGTGGCAGAGGTGATGAAGCTTCCATTGATGCTGTATTGGAAATCGTGAAGCTTACCCAAAGAAAGAAATCCAAGTTTAGTACGTATAGCTTGGGTATGAAGCAGCGACTAGCGATTGGTGGTGCACTCTTAGGCAACCCCGATGTGTTGGTATTGGATGAACCTACAAATGGACTCGATCCTGTAGGTATTGCTGAGATCAGGGCATTGATTAAAGAGTTGGCCAGCAATGGTAAGACCATCATCATGGCTAGTCACTTATTGGATGAAGTAGAAAAAGTTTGTACCCACGTAGCCATCCTGAAAAAAGGAAAACTACTGGCTGCAGGTCATGTGGATGAAGTATTACTGAATGAAGATATTGTTGAAGTAGCCGCATCTGATAAAGCACAGTTATTAGCAGTGGTACAACACATGCCAGAAATGAGCCATTTCAAGGAAGAGGGCGATAAACTGCAAATCTATTTCCCACAAGGCAAGGCCGATCTTGAAGCAGTAAACAGATATTGCCACGAGAAGGGCATTGTACTCAACCTGCTTACGCCAAAGAAGAAAAGTCTGGAAGCAAAATTCTTTGAACTCACCAACAACTAATCACTATGCTGCATATACTCAAAATAGAATGGCTTAAGATTAAAAAGTATCCGGCATTCTGGTGGATGTTTGGCATTGTAGCCCTCACCTATCCCGGCATTAACCTAATCTTTTTCAACGTATACAATGATATCACCAAAAGAAAAGATGTTGCTGGCGCATTAGCCAAACAATTACTAGGCAACCCATTTGCCTTTCCTGAAACCTGGCATTCGGTAGCTTATTTCTCTTCTTGGTTTGTGATGATCCCATCCATATTGGTCATTATGGTCATCACCAATGAATACACGTATAAAACACATCGGCAGAATATCATCGATGGCATGAGCCGACAAGAGTTTATGCTAGGTAAAATGATTGATGTGGCCATCATTGCAGGTGTTGCTACCATTATGTGTGCATTGGTTGCTACAGGTTTTGGTATATACACTTCTAAGTATGCCGATAGATGGGCAGAACAATTGCATTACATTCCATTATTCTTTTTACAAACATTCTCTCAATTATCTATTGCTTTCTTCCTAGGCTTTGTTATTCGTAAAGCATTTATCGCATTAGGTGTGCTGATGTTCTATGTAGTGATCGTAGAGAATGCAGCAGTGGCATACCTCAAATACCAGAAGCTTGACTTCATTGGTAAGTTTTTTCCGCTGGAAATGTCTGATCGTTTATTGCCGGTTCCAGCATTCTTAGGAAAGATTGATCAGGAAGCTTATGATAAATCACTCAATGCAGTAACAGAACACACAATTTATACGATTGTGTTAACCGCACTTATCTGGTGGGGATGTATCTACCTGTATAAAAAACGCGATCTCTGATTATTTAGTAAACAATTGCTGCAAAGCAGTTTGAATACTTGGATACTGGCAGTGGAAACCCGCTGCCAGTATTTTTTTATTACTAACAGTCGCACTCTTCAATACCTCAATGCTCATTTCGCCTAAAACCAACTTCAATACAAAAGCAGGTACATAGACAGGAATATACCATTGCCCTCGAAGTTGTTTGGCTAATGCAAT
>DALYHN010000387.1:0-1828 GCA_031970875.1 Chitinophagaceae bacterium | reverse complement strand
ATGCTGCAAGATAAAGTTTTTCAACGGCTAAAAAGGAACCCGGTATCCACTGATGCTGCGTACCAAGGGTGCTGCTTTCAAATCAGTAAAGCGGATGCGGATTTGTTTGGCCTCTGTTAATGGAAAGCGCAGGATTTTTTTTCTGCCCATAGTTGTCGCTGTTGCCAGTGTTTCGTACTGCTTACCATTCCAGTTTTCTACTACAAAGCCGCCAATACGCTGACCAAAGTTGAGGAACTCTTCCAATACCAAACAATTGAGATCAGTCGTTTCAGCAAACTGAATCAGGAGTGCAGGATTCTTGCCATTACCTGTCCAATAAGTTTGCGCATTGCCATCATGTAAACTCATGACAGGTTTGTTCACATGGTCTTTAATCGTAGCCTTACTCAGCAGGTTATTTGCAAATGCTTTGTCGCGCATGAGTCTGAACTGCATCAAAGCCGCAGAATCAATAGGGTGGATGAGTCCGTTTCTATCGGGCGGAACATTCAACAGTAAATTGCCACCATTACCAACAGACTTTGTATATAAATCGAATAACTGCGGAGCTGTTTTCACTTTGCTGTCTTCTTCTGGTCGGTAAAACCAACCCGGACGAATAGAAACATCTGCTTCAGCTGGTATCCAATGCTGTCCGTTTCTGTTGCCGCTATTCAACGTATCTGTTGATGGCGCACCTTCACCACGCTTGAAGCCGGCAGTATCCAGTAAGTTCCAGTTGGTATTGCCAATGATGCCGTTTTCGTTGCCACACCAACGAATGGAAGGGCCAATATCACTGAAGATGATGAGATTAGGTTGCAGTTGAAATGCCACTTTTTCAAATCGATTGAAATCATAGACCTGCTTCTTGCCGTTGGGTCCTTCGCCATTGGCGCCATCCCACCACAATTCAAAGAATGGTCCATAATTCTGGAAGAGTTCTTTCATCATATTAATGAACACATCGTTGTAGGCTGGCGTACCGTATGATGGATGGTTTCTATCCCACGGAGAAATATATACACCCATTTCAATCCCAATTTCCTTACAAGCATCTGCTAATTCGCGCAGCACATCACCCTTGCCGTTTTTCCATTTGCTTTCGCGAACAGTATGCTTGCTGTATTTGCTGGGCCACAAACAAAATCCATCGTGGTGTTTGGCAGTGATGATGATGCCTTTGGCACCGGCTTGTTTGGCAATACGTGCCCATTGTTTACAATCTAAATTGGTAGGATTGAATTCATCCGGATTTTCCTTGCCTTCGCCCCATTCTTTACCGGTGAATGTGTTCGGTCCAAAATGCATAAAGAGGTAGAACTCTTTTTCATGCCATGCCAATTGTGTGGCATTGGGAACAGGCCCAACTGCTTTCGGTGCTTGCGCCAAACTGAATAGTGGTAAGCAAAGCAGTACTAGGATTTTTTTCATCACTGCAATTGTCTTTTATACAGTTGAATGGTATTTTCAAAGCCGAGATAGAGTGCATCGCAGATGAGTGCATGACCGATGCTTACTTCATCTAGCCAGGGAATGTGCTGACGGAAAAAGCGGAGGTTCTGCAAATCCAGATCATGGCCTGCATTTAAGCCAAGTCCTAATTCGCGCGCAGCTTCAGCAGCAGCAACATATGGTGCGATGGCTTTTTCTTTTTCTCCTGCGGCGAATAGCTTGGCATAGCTTTCAGTATAGAGTTCAATGCGATCTGTGCCTGTTTCTGCAGCGCCTTTCACCATCTCAACTACAGGGTCTACAAAAATGCTGACACGAATACCTGCTTGCTTGAAAATAGCAATGGTTTCGCGGAGATAATCGCGGTGGGTAATCGTATCCCAGCCATGAT
>DALYHN010000386.1:0-1835 GCA_031970875.1 Chitinophagaceae bacterium | reverse complement strand
GCTTCATTAACGCGATCGATGATTTGTTGCTTCTGGTAAAGTAGTTCCTGCTTTAAGGGTGCCACCTGCGTGTAAATAAACAGGGTTTGATTGATGATTTGAATCTTGTCCGTATATCGGGCGATGGTATTACCCATCAACTCTGCCCAGATGTCTTCAATCTGTAAAGCACGAATGCCGTTTTTTAAACGGCTTTTTTCTAAGAAGAATTTCATGGCATCGCCCAGACTATACTCACCCATGTGCTAAAATTACAGTTTATAGTTGGATGATTGTATAATCTGTACCAATCTCGCTCAAATGCGCTTCCAGCCTGTCTTTATGCGTATCGGTAATCAATACCTGACTCTCACTTTCTGTACAAACCCATTCTAATAACTGGTGCATTCTAGTGGCGTCTAGTTTTTCAAAGACATCATCCAGCAATAGTAGTGGGGCAAAACCTTTGGCTTGTTTTAACCATTGCCATTCGGCCAGCTTTAAGGCAAAGAGCAAGCTTTTTCTTTGTCCTTGTGAAGCTTCTGTTTTAAATGCCTGTTCATCCATTTTCAATTCTAGGTCATCGCGATGAATACCTGTTGTTGTTCTTTGCAGGATGAGGTCTTTTTGCAAACTCTGTTGCATGCGCTCTCGCATGGGGCCATTATGTAGCTGACTCTGGTATTGAATCTGTAATCCATCATCTGCCTGTGCTATCTGCTGATAGAAACGTAAAACGTTCTCTTTTAACGCAGCAATAAAACTGCGACGCTTATCAAAAATGATTTGTCCTTGTTCACTCAATTGATCAGATAGAATTTCCAACACCTCCGTACTGCCTTTCTGTTCCTGCAGTTGCTTGAGCAAACTGTTTCTTTGTTGTAGCAGTTTCTGATACACCATCAGGCTTTGCAGGTAGGCCGTATCTGTTTGCGATAAAATAGTATCGATGAATTTTCTTCGGGCTTCGCCGCCTTCATTGATCAAGCTGATATCATCTGGGGCAATCATCACGCAAGGAAAGCGACCAATATGTTGCGAAAATTGCTTGTAAGCCTCGCCATTGAGTAATAATTCTTTCTTGCCTGTTTCACGAATGATGGCACATACAGAATAGTCCTGATTGCCGTTGTTGAAAATGCCTTCAATCCGCATGCCCTGAGCACCATGTAAGACATTGGTTTGCTCGGGTCTGGTGAAATAGCTTCGGCTGAAACAGCAATAGTATGCTGCATCCAGTAGGTTGGTCTTGCCCGATCCATTGCTACCACAAATAGCGGTAATGCGCTTGGGAAAGAGCAAGCGCCTTTGTGTATAGTTCCTGAATTGGAGCAATTCCAGTTGTTGGAGGTGCAACATGGGCGGCAAAATAGGCTAAGTGCAGAAACCTTCCGAGTCTTTTAGCATAAACTGCCTATTTTTATTCCAAATTCTTTGTGTTTGAAGCCGATTCTCACAGAACAACAGATGTCCCTGACGGTAAAGCGTTTGGCACAGCAGGTGCTGGAAAACCATCCGGGACTGGATAATACCGTTTTGATTGGATTACAGCCGCGTGGTGTGCAGTTGAGCAACCGCATTGTTCAGTTACTGCAGGAGCAATTATCGCCCGTGCCGGTAGTCTATGGCAAGCTGGACATTACTTTTTACAGAGATGATATTCGCAAGGAGCTGCATATTGCCAATAAGACTGAAATCCCCTTCAGTATAGAAAATAAAAACGTCGTATTGATAGATGATGTGCTTTTTACAGGTAGAACTATACGTTCAGCCTTGGATGCTTTGCTCGATTTTGGCAGACCGGCGAAAGTGGAGTTATGTGTGCTGATTGACAGGCGATTCAGCAGGGAGCTGCC
>DALYHN010000385.1:0-1836 GCA_031970875.1 Chitinophagaceae bacterium | reverse complement strand
TGGCCGGTAGAGGAGATAGGCAGAAACTCAGTAATGCCTTCTACAATGGCGATGATGATGGCTTCGGTGATGGTCATGGTTACTTGCTTCAATAAAAAAGCGGTGAACAAGCACCGCTACTATTAGATAAGTTGAATCAGGCTGCTTTGGGTTTCTTGAAGATAGCATAGATCTCCACGAGAAGTCCGAGTATAATCAAGATGGGGGCAATGGTTACTCTTGTGGTGCTATACACTTCTTTGAAGTCGAATACTTTTGGATCAGCACTTTTGCCACCGGCCATCAGGAACATGCCCAGTGCAATAATAGCTGCACCAATCAGCATCCAGGTGTAGTTCTCTTTTCCAAACAGGGTCTGCTTGTTCTCGCTCATAAACTGCGTTTTAGCGCCTGCAATATAGGGGATTCAGTGAATTCCTTTTGTTAATTGGTATGCCCTTGATTAATACAGATCGTCCAATTTCATCTTCAGGTACTTAATCACACTGCGGTGGGTACTGAAGAGAGAAATGCCCACGCCTACCAGGATTAATCCGCCAAAGAGGCTGATGGTAAGTGAGGTATCGCGAATGGCTTTGAGCTGCGGAAACTGGCTTTCTGCCCATTGAATCATGGTAAACAAGAGTGCAATAGCTATTAACGCACTAACGAGGCCGTTGATTACGGCTTTTAAGTCCATGGGTTTGGCAATAAACCATCGTGTAGCGCCCACCATCTGCATGGTTTTGATGAGGAAGCGGTTGCTATACATCGCCAAACGAATGGTATTGTCAATGCTCACTATTACTAATAAACAGAGGATGATGGCCACAACCAGGAAGATCAAGCCAATTTTGGATGCTCTTTCATTCAGGCTGCTCACCAGCATTTTTGGGTATTGAACATCGGTGATTTGGTTGCCATACGAACCCATAATGGTGCTGGATATCTTGTTCAGGCTGTCAGGATTTACATAATCAGCCTTTGCATAGAAATCAATACTCTCGGGCAGTGGGTTTACGCTCAGGATCTTGGCCCAGTCTTCGCTGTTTTCCTTGTTCCAGATGGCTTTGGCTGTTTCCTTATCGATATACTGCACATTCTTGGCATAAGGCTGTGTGGCAATGAACTGCTGGATTTGTCCGATGGTATCTTTGTTCATGGTGCGCAGATAGGCGCTGATACGGATATCTTCTTTGAATGCATTACCCACCTGACGGATGTTCAGGAAGAACCATCCCATAATACCCATAATCAGCAACACGAGTGCCACGCCTACAATGCTGTAGATATAATTGGGTTTGCCACGTTTCAGGGATGCTTTTCCTACTGTTGCCATTGGATCCTTTTTTGCAGTTCTTGAAGGCCGCAAATGTAGGGTTTTCAGGCCCTGAATCTGTACATTTGCAACCACTCTAACGATGAAACCTGCCCTGAAAGTATAGCAGCCGGATAATTTATCGGGTTAAAGATTTGTTAGTCTTGAAAGGGCATCAGCCAGTTGAAAAATAATGCACTGTGGAGCTTTGCATTGGCGCTGCAGTGAGTGACACAACCGGTGCCGGGCTTTGCACAAAGCAGGTATCCAAATAAAAAGATTGGGAACATGGAATATCAGTTCAGAAGTATTGAAAAAAAATGGCAGAAGCATTGGCAGGAGAACCATGCGTATCGTGTATCGAATATTAGCGATAAACCGAAGTGTTATGTGTTGGATATGTTTCCTTACCCAAGTGGTGCGGGTTTGCATGTAGGCCATCCTTTGGGTTATATCGCTAGTGATATTTATAGTCGATTTAAAAGATTGAAGGGTTTTAATGTATTGCACCCGATGGGTTATGATGCATTTGGTTTGCC
>DALYHN010000384.1:0-1841 GCA_031970875.1 Chitinophagaceae bacterium | reverse complement strand
AAGCCGGGCAGCGATAATGCAGATATTACAATGGAAACGCTGATGGAGCGGATACCTCAAACTGCTCAGCAAAAAGCAATAGCAGACTCCATCATTGCCGATGCACTATTAAGCACCGCCAACACATTGCTACGTGATCTGGATAATTATACTGCAGCAGCCAATAGCTATCAACAATTACTCTTACGTTACCCCAATAGAAGAAGTCTGGAAATACTCAAAGACTTTTACCTGAGTTGCCAGTATGCAGGGCTCAACAAGCGTGCAGATAGTGTGCAGGGACTCATGCGCATTTATTATCCCAACGATGCCACTGTACAACAACTGCTTAGTGGCACCAAGCAACAAAGCAAGGACGCAGGCACAACAGCTTATGAAGCTATTTATCAGGATTTTATTGCTGGCGATTTCCAAAAAGCATTGGCTAAAAAGCAACAGGCAGATGCACAATTCGGGCAGCAGTTCTGGACACCACAATTGCTTTACATCGAAAGCTTGTATTATATCAAACAAGGAAATGATAGCCTCGCCATAGAACAACTGAAAAACATTGAAAGCAAGTTTCCGGCATCACCACTGAAAGACAAAGCAGCCACTATGCGCGATGTATTGAGTAGAAGAAAAGAGATTGAAGCCTATCTCAGCAATTTGGATGTAACACGTGAGGAAGAAGTGGTTAGCAAGCGGGTTGACTTAAACGATACAAAAGCAGTTGCTACTCTTCCACAAAAAACAGTGGATACTGCCAACTTGCGCAAAACAATCAATACCGTTCCTCAACAACAGGCTGCGGCTACCATCAAAATTGCGGAAGTAAACAAAAAAGAATACCAGTTTAACCCCGTTGATACCCAATATGTAGGCATTTTACTGGACAAAGTGGACGATATCTTCATAACAGAAGCCAGAAACGCTTTTAACCGATACCATCAGACCAATGGCCAATACTCCCGTCTAAGATTACAAACCAATAGACTGGATGATAAGCGGGTATTATTGATCACCGGTCCATTTATGAATGCTGGCGAGGCGATGGATTATCTAGATAAAACCAAACCTGCAGCACGCTCCAGAATTGTACCCTGGTTACAGGCGGATAAATACAGTTTCAGCTTTTTCTCGAACAATAACCTTACCCTGCTTTTGGAAAGAAAGGACTGGGAAGTATATCAGGCATTTCTCAAAACAGTTTTCCCAGATAAATTTTAACTTACGATGAATGGCAAAAGCAGGGTTCTGCCTTAGTTTTACGCCTGATCATTAAAACCCCGATATGACGAACGCGGTGCGCATTTTTTGGAAGGTATATTTTATAGGCTTGGGTATTGCAGCACTCTTGCTGATAGGCATGAATTATGGACTTTTCGGTAAGATGCCATCTATTGAAGATATCGAGAATCCATCAGCATCCTTAGCTAGTCAGGTATATGCGCAGGATGGCAACCTGATGGGTAAATATTACTTGGAAGACAGAATCAATGTCAAGTATCGAGATATCAGTAAGCATATTGTAGAAGCGTTAGTAGCCACAGAAGATGAACGCTTTTATGAGCACAGTGGTATTGATCTTCGTTCCTTAATGCGTGCGGCTAAAGGTTTAGGTCGCGATGGCGGCGCCAGTACCATCACCATGCAGACAGCAAAGAACCTGTTTACAGAAAACTGGAGCACTAAAAATTTCTTGTTAAGAGGTATCCAGAAGATCAAGGAGTCTATCATTGCCATAAAACTTGAGCGCGCTTTTACCAAGGAAGAAATCATCACGCTTTATCTAAATACCGTTGCATTCAGTGATAATGTATTTGGTATTCGTAATGCTAGTAAAACTTTTTTCCAGAAAG
>DALYHN010000383.1:0-1850 GCA_031970875.1 Chitinophagaceae bacterium | reverse complement strand
TTCTCTCCTGATGGCACATTATACAATGCTATTGCTGCTGGTGATATCCTGCGCGCACACAAGACTGGCGCTACATGGACATTAGAAAACAATGGTAGCTCAGGCAGTTTGAATGGTGGTGTGGGTAATGGCCAAGGCCCTGGAGGTGGTGAGTTTTTCTCCGGCGATAATTTCGTTGCCACATTAGGTGGTACAACAGATAATCACCAGGAAACACATATGGGTGGTTTGGCTTACTATCATGGCAAGCGTGAAGTAATGAATACAGCAATGGATCCACTCCGCTTTTTCTCTGGCGGTACTAAAAAATTGAATAACCTGAACGGTGGTCGTTTAGCTGGTACAGAATACGAATTGTATAACGGCTTCTTAGATCATCTTTGGGGTAAAGCAAATGGATTAGGTGATATCGTGTTGTTGAGTGACCCTGCACCTATTGAAATTGGTAACCGCGTTTGGATGGATAGCGATGGCGATGGCGAACAAGATGCAGACGAAGATCCAATCAGTGGTGTTGACGTAGAACTGGTTAAAGGCGGTTCAGTAATTGAAACTGCAACAACTGATTCAAATGGTGAATATTATTTCTCTAGCGATCCTACAAGAACGTCAACTGCAAATGCCAGGTACAATATTACTGGTCTTACACCCAATAGCAACTTTATTGTGCGTGTTCCAAGAGCACAGGGTGGTAGTAAGCAAGTAGCTTTAGGTACAAACGAATTGACCATTGCCAACAATACTTCTGGTTCAGATGCAGATGAAATTGATAACGATGGTGTACTCAACGGTGATGACGCAGATGCACCTGTAACAACGGGTATCAATGGCGCCAACAACCACAGCTGTGATTTTGGTTTCAAACCATTTGGTGTAAGCTCTGGCGGCGGTGGTGGCGTAGAAAGTTATAGCCTTGGCAATATCATTGCTAAGCGTACTTACGCACAAGCCAAAACAGGCTCATTGAGCGAACCTAATTATCGCAACCTGCGTAAGTGGACCAGCACTGATTTAATGCAGGCAGGTGGTCTTACACAGAACAACAATACCAATAGCAATAGCGTACAAGCTTTATCATTGACAGCGCTTGTACCAAGCAGACTAACTGATCTTCGTTTGGTTGCTTTCAATACCACTCCTGCTGATCTGGTACAATTTACCAACGCCAAGGAAGTGCTGGCTATTGACTATGTAAAAGACAATATTGCTCGTGCTGTTGCTTTCGCAACTAGAACAAACGGTGAAGTGTATAATCACACTAAACCTATTTGTGATCGTTTGAAAGGTGCGCAATTATTAGCTGTTGAACAGATCACTGTAAACAACACACCATTAATTGCTTACACCATTCGTAACCCAGAAGGTAAAACTGAATATGCGGTTAGCTTTACTGCAGGACAATCTGCTAGTCGCAACAATATCCGCATCCAGTCAAACTGGTTCAGTAAGAATGTTGTGGGCGATGATATGATGTATAATTTCCAGCTTTGGGCTGAGTCAACTACCCTGCTGAGTGAGATGGCTAGCAGCGTTCTGAATAACCTGAAGCAACATGCGCCATTGAACAGCAGCATTGCTCCTGACATGCCTAATGCTTATATCAAAGCAGGTAGAAGAGTTGGTGGTAACCTGTTCCTGACAATTGTAAATAAGACATCAGCTACTACAGGTTACTTCACTTACGCAGGTAACGATAACGAACAAGCATCTACTATTTCAAGAAATATTCCATTCACCATGACGGCAAACGGTGAAACAGTGATTACTGTTCCTGTTGCAGACGCATTGGAAGCGAATATTTCTATGTACACAGCGAATAATTCTTTGGAAGATCTGGTTTATCTGGCAGA
>DALYHN010000382.1:0-1864 GCA_031970875.1 Chitinophagaceae bacterium | reverse complement strand
AATACTACCGACTGTATCACAAGCAATCTCCAGTAAGTTTTATCCGGCAGGCTATTAGAAAATATTCATTTTCAATAGTTCAGCAGACTCAATTTATCTCACTGACAATCAACTAAAATGCACACAGCCACTTACTAATTAACAAATGTAGAAGAATGCTGTGGAAAATTGTTCAGGTCTTATCCACAATCAACTCCCGTAAGAACAACAAAGCCTGGGTAGCGGTGAGTTCAATATTCCTTTTTCTATCGAAACGAAAATGCATTTTCTTGGCCATCACTTTTTCCTTGCTGGCAACGGCCATCCAAACTGTGCCAACCGGCTTATCGGGCAAGCCGCCGCCGGGCCCCATGATACCGCTTACGGCTACAGCATAATCTGTTTTCATGTTGGCTAAAGCGCCTTTGACCATCTGTGTAACCACTTTCTCACTCACCGCACCATGCTGTGCCATTTCCTCGTGGTCTACGCCAAGGAGTTGTTCTTTCAGGTCGTATGCGTAGCTCACTACACTGCCCATATAGTAATCGGATGAGCCTGCGACGCTAGTAAGCAGGTGGGCAATATACCCGCCTGTACAACTTTCGGCTGTAGATATGGTCTGACCTTTTTCCTTCAATAATTTCCCGATCACTACTTCAACTGGCTCGTCTTGATCGGTAATTAAGATATCTTGTAGGCCATCCTTAAGTTGTTGAAAATGATAGTCGATAAGCCTAGCTAATTCAACTTTATTTGTAGACCAGCCTGTCAATCTGAGACGTACCATACCATAGTTGGGCAGGTAGGCCAGTTTGAGTTCCGAAGGCAATAAGGATTCTACATCTTTGATTCTTTCTGCTAGAAAAGATTCGCCTACGCCCGCTGTTAAAAGTGTACGATGGGCCACAAAGCCTCCTTGGAATTTCTCCTGTACCAAGGGCAGTACATGGTGCTGCATAATCCATTTCATCTCGTGGGGAACACCCGGCATGGAGATAAAGATCTTGCCATTCTTTTCGAACAACATGCCTGGGGCTGTACCTCGCTCATTCAACAAGACTGTGCAGGTATCTGGCACTTCGGCTTGTTTACGGTTGCGTTCGATCATCGGACGCTTCAGGATGTTCTCGAAAATATTGGTCACATGATCCAGTGTTGGTTGGTGCATCACCATTTTGCCGCCAAAGTATTCGCACAATAATGGCTTGGTGATATCGTCTGCTGTTGGCCCCAGTCCGCCAGTAATCAGGATAATGTCTGCCTGTTGCTGTTCTGCATCCAGTGCATCCCAGATATCCTGCCACACATCACCTACCGCTACACGATGCTTTACCAGAATGCCTTGCTTATTCAATTCCTGGGCAATCCAGGCACTATTGGTATCAATTACTTGTCCAATCAGCAATTCATCCCCAATCGTAATCACCGATGCAAAAACTTTTTCCATGCTTTTGGCTAATTTGAGCGAAAGTAAAACAGTTATGATGAAGGCCTGTTCGCGCTTGCTTATTTTATTTCTGCCCTTATTCGCGCTTGCGCAAAAAGAAACCGAGCTGGAGCAGGCCATGCGACGCTTTATGGCAGATGAACAAATGCGTTATGGACAGGCGGGCTTGGTGGTAAAGGAATTGCAGAGCAGTAAGGTGTTGATCGACTGGAATGGTTCTATTGGATTGGCGCCGGCTAGTACACAGAAGATATTTACTGCTGCTGCTGCCTTGGATCAGTTAGGTGCAGGTTTTCAATACAATACCTCGCTTTTGTATAATGGAAAGGTGCAGCAAGGAGTTTTGTATGGTGATTTGATCATACAGGGCAGTGGCGATCCCAGCTTTGGCAGTTGGCGATATGGGCAGACAAAAGCACAACAGTCATTAGATGC
>DALYHN010000381.1:0-1865 GCA_031970875.1 Chitinophagaceae bacterium | reverse complement strand
GTGCAGGAATTCATCGCGCGAAAAGTTTGATTTGTGCTTTGCCTACAGATGCAGATAATGTATTTATCGTGTTGACCGCAAGAGAACTGAACCCGAATATCCGCATCATCAGTAGAGCTACTTCTGCTAATGCGGTACCCAAATTGCGCAAAGCTGGTGCAGAACATGTTATTCTGCCGGATCGTATTGGTGGTAATCATATGGCTACCTTGGTGAGCAAGCCTGATGTGGTGGAGTTTATTGATTACCTAAGTGGCGAAGAAGGAGAGAGTATCAATATCGAATCAGTCGGCTATGAAAAACTGCCACCAGAGATTAGAGGCAAGAGTTTGAAGGTGATTATGGATTGGAAGAAAACAGGCGTTACTTGTATCGGTGTAAAAGATGCTTATGGTAGATTCATCATTAATCCACCTAACGAGATATTGATTGAACAAGGTATGAAGGTGATTGTGCTGGGAAACAAGGCACAGATATCGAGTATGAAGCACAATGTGGATGATATCTAAATGAAAAGAGGCTGTTCAACAGCCTCTTTTTTATGATTAGTTTCCGTTACCGTTATCCACTTTTCGTCCGGTAAGTGTTCTGGTTTTCTTGTCCATCTTATCCATCTCACTTTGCTTGACTACTAGCTTGGCTTCAGCAACGCTGCCGCAGTTAGCACAAGAAGCGCGATATGTTTTCTCTGCATATTCTACTTCTGCTGTACCATTGTTCCAGTTGGTACCCGTGAAGATGAAAAACTTTGGCGAGTAGGTTTCGTCATTCAGGAATTTAATAGAGCCCCCTTGTCTGTCGAAGCTGATGCGTAAACCATCATCTTCGATGACTTCACATACGCCTGGAGTGTAAGCAGGGATAACAATCTCGTTCACGATTTTGCCCTTGCTCATTTTAATGATTCCTGCAGATACCAATGTTTTAGCACTATCCAAATAACGGCTTAACACGATTTTCTGATCAATAAAGAACTGCACCTTCTTGATGTCAATACCTTCATCTACCAACCTATCGTACATCTCTCTGGTGAAAGGAACAAAAACAGCTTTTTCTTCAGGGGGTGTGAACGTGGGTGCCTGTTGTTGTGCAGGAGGTTGCACAGGCACAGGTTTACTCTTTTTGCTGCCAAGA
The DNA here is from genome assembly GCA_031970875.1 of Chitinophagaceae bacterium. Taxonomy (GTDB): domain Bacteria; phylum Bacteroidota; class Bacteroidia; order Chitinophagales; family Chitinophagaceae; genus JAFLBI01. The sequence continues at coordinate 731 of DALYHN010000381.1, read as the reverse complement.
CAGCCCACGAGTAAAATCGTGCTGAAAAAAACGCCAATGGTTATTGAACGCATCATGTTTATTCAGTTTCGGGCACAAAATAACAAAGAAATACCATTGATTGGGCTTCAGGCATACCCTGTAAATTAGGGGTACGGCATAAAAAAGTCCCGCTAGAGGCGGGACTTAACAATATTTCAGCATTTCGGCTTAGTTCATATAGCTTTCAACAGGCTCACAGGTACAAACCAGGTTTCTATCACCATGCGTATTGTTCACCCTTGCCACACTTGGCCAAAACTTGTTCTGGGTAACATAATACAATGGGAAGGCTGCTGTTTGACGGCTGTATGGACGATCCCAACTATCAGCGCATACCACGGCTTGTGTGTGTGGCGCATGCTTCAGTGGGTTGTTAGCCTTATCGGCTTTGCCTGATTCGATATCCTGGATTTCTTCATAGATACTGATTAGGGCATCGCAGAACCGATCCAGTTCTGGCTTGTCTTCACTTTCTGTAGGCTCAATCATGATGGTACCGGCAACAGGGAAACTCATGGTTGGTGCGTGGAAACCATAATCGATCAATCGCTTGGCAATATCTTCTGCTTCAACGCCTGAAGTCTGTTTCAGCGGGCGCAAGTCAACAATGAATTCGTGCGCAGCTGTTCCATTGCTACCAGTGTACAGAATCTTGTAATATTTCTCCAAACGTACTTTCATGTAGTTGGCGTTCAGAATAGCATATTCAG
>DALYHN010000380.1:1734-1892 GCA_031970875.1 Chitinophagaceae bacterium | reverse complement strand
GTATTGTCTGTTGACTTGTTTTGCTGGCAACTAAGCAGTGCAGTTGCTGCAATCAGAAAGAGGAACTTTTGCATAAGTTGAAATTAGCGAATCTCCTGACAGAGTTCAATTAATACCCCATTGGTACCCTTGGGATGCAAGAAGCAAACAAGCTTATT
>DALYHN010000380.1:0-1710 GCA_031970875.1 Chitinophagaceae bacterium | reverse complement strand
ATCCGGCAGCTTTGAGTCGCTCCATCTCTGCATGGATATCATCTACATCAAAAGCAATATGGTGGATGCCTTCGCCTTTCTTCTCAATAAACTTGGCAATGACCCCATCGGGTGTGCTACTCTCCAATAATTCAATCTTATTAGGGCCTTGCTGGAAAAATGCTGTATTAACATGTTCAGAATCAACGGATTCTTGTTTATAGCAAGTGGTATTCAGTAGTTGTTCAAAAAGTGGAATGGCCGTCTCGAAACTTTTTACGGCGATACCAATGTGTTCAATCTTGTTCATATAATAATTTTTTTGCTTACGAAAAGAGGAAAATCAGGTTTGGCGGGACTTTCTCCTCAAAATTAGAGAACCTATTCAACTATTTTTGTGTTCTTCAAGAGATTAAAAATTAAACAAGTATGCTTAAGCTGCCTATTTATCTGGACAATAACGCCACAACACCCATGGATCCCCGCGTGCTGGAGGCCATGTTGCCCTATTTCGTTGAGAATTTTGGTAATGCTGCCAGCCGCAACCACCCTTTTGGCTGGGCTGCAGAAGAAGCAGTTGACTATGCCCGCGAGCAGGTTGCCAAGCTGATAGGCGCTGATCCTAAGGAAATCATTTTTACTTCAGGTGCTACTGAAGGCGACAACCTCGCTATCAAAGGTGTGTTTGATATGTATGCCAGCAAGGGTAATCATATCATCACAGCGAATACCGAGCACAAAGCCGTACTGGATACCTGTAAGCATATCGAGAAAGCGGGTGGTGAAGTCACCTACCTGGATGTGAAGGAAGATGGTCGTATTGATCTGGCTGAGTTGGAAGCAGCGATCAAGCCAACCACTATCCTGATTGCCATCATGTATGCCAATAATGAGATTGGTGTGATTCAGCCGGTGAAAGAAATCAGCGCTATTGCTAAAAAGCATGGTGTACTGTTCTTCAGCGATGCGGTTCAGGCAGTAGGTAAGATTCCTGTAGATGTAAACAAAGATGGTATTGACCTGATGGCATTTACCGCACACAAGATGTACGGTCCAAAAGGTATTGGTGCTTTATATGTGCGTCGTAAGAACCCACGCGTTAAAGTAACTGCACAGTTAGATGGCGGTGGTCACGAGCGTGGTATGCGTAGCGGTACTTTGAACGTACCAGGAATCGTTGGTTTCGGTAAAGCTGCTGAACTGGCTATGAATGAAATGGCACAAGATGCTGAGCGTTTGAGCAAACTACGCGATAAGCTGGAGAATGCTTTAATGCAACTAGAAGAAGCTTATGTGAACGGTACTCCTGAGCACCGTTTGCCACACGTGAGCAATATCTCTTTCAAATATGTAGAAGGTGAAGGCCTGATGATGGGCTTCAACAAGAACATCGCAGTAAGTTCGGGTTCTGCTTGTACTTCTGCATCTCTGGAACCTTCTTATGTATTGAAGGCTTTGGGTCTGGGCGATGATCTCGCACACAGCTCACTGCGTTTTGGTCTGGGCAGATTCACAACAGAAGAGCAGATCGATTACACCATCGAACACGTATCTAAGACTGTATTGAAGCTGCGTGAAATGAGCCCACTTTGGGAGATGTACAAAGAGGGTATCGATTTGAACACCATCGAATGGGCACACCATTAATTCAATTCCATTAATTTAGACTTATAACAACAAAACTGATACACAATGGCATATTCAGAAAAAGTAATCGATCATTATCAGAAC
>DALYHN010000379.1:0-1892 GCA_031970875.1 Chitinophagaceae bacterium | reverse complement strand
GAAATAGAGTGGCGTTAAAATTGCTTTATTACCAATTATTCATCTGCTCAGGCACTACGCGTTCAGCAAATTCTGGTTTGCGGTTTTTCCATTCAGGGTCGTAGGAAACAAACCAGCTCAGCCAAAGGCTTCTGGATAGGCGCATCAGTAAGGGTTGAATGAGAATCAACAGGGTAATACTTGCGCCAAGCCAATAAAAAATTCGATTATCATCAATATCGAATGACATGCCGATTAATACTTTCCAAGCAACAAATGTAGACACCATAAATGCTACTGATAGCGCATAACTCACATAGCCTGTTCCATAGTAAAAGCCTACTTCAATTTCGGTAGGTTGATCGCACACTGGGCAATGGGCATGCATTTCAGTGTTGTGTGAAAGATCGTACGCGTTCTGTGTTTTAAAAATATGTCCCTGTCTGCAACGTGGACATTTGTTCTGTAAAACACTGGTAAGGTATAACGGTTTTTTGGTAGCACTCATGTTCAAAGGGTTGACCTGCAAGTTACGAGCGGATTAAATACCATTGATGACTTGTTCAAGCTGGTTGGCCTGCACCACACCAGATTTGCGCCATTTAATCTCGCCTTTATGAAAGACCATTAAAGTAGGAACACCCTGGATTTGGTAATTCGCAGCTACTTGTGGGTTCTTGTCTACATCAATCTTTATAATTCTCGCTTTATCGCCAATTCTATCACGTAGATTTTCCAGAATCGGTTGCATCATCTTGCAAGGACCGCACCAGGTAGCAAAAAAGTCTACCAGTACAGGTGTATCGCCCTTGATGATATCGGCAAAGGTTTCTTTTGGGGTTGACATAGGATGGAGATTTTAGAGTTCAGTGAATTCTACTTCATCAGCAGCATTTGCGGTTCGTGCAGGACGTCTGGGCGACATAGGTACGCCACAACTACCATTATAACCACACCCAGTTTGGGTAATGGAGGCATAGATACCTACACCAATCCAGGCAAATCCGAAAATAGCAGGAGTCCAATCCTTAAACTCCCAGCCCGTCCACACAAATAGGACGCCTGCTATTAATCGAATCACCAAAACGAAATCTATCTTTTGCAGTATTCTTTCCATGATTAGGCAATTTGACGTTCCAGACTATTCCATGGACCACCATTATATGCTTCAATACCAGCTTGCTTCAATACACCAATGGCCATACCGCTTCTGTTACCACTGCGGCATACCGTAATCACTGGTTTATTTTTCTTCTTCAATTCAGCAGTCTTCTGCGCCAATACCTGCAAGGGAATATTGATAGAACCTTTGATGTGTCCAGACCTGAACTCATCTGCAGTGCGCACATCTACAATTACAGCACCTGCTTCATATAAAGCTTTCAGCTGAGCTGCTGCTTTGGCACCACCACCAAATAAAATATCTAGTAAGCCCATGTGTTTGATTTTGATACAAAAATGCAGACTACAACAGGCTTATCCGGTGACTAATGTTACAAACCCAGTAATTAGCGGATAGTTAACAGTTCAATGAAGTTTCTGTGTAGTTTCAGCATGCCCCTTTGCTCCATTTTTTTGAGTAGTCGGGAGATTACTTCGCGAGATGAGTTCAATTCATCTGCGATCTGCTGATGCGAGAGTTGTACAATTCGAACCTGGTTTACTTCTGCATGACGCTTCAGGTAAAACTCTAGGCGCTCATCCATATTACGAAATGCCACCTGATCCACCAGCGTAAGCATCTCTTCAAAACGATTTCGGTACGTTTCGAGTACGAAATAATACCATGTTTTGTATTTGCTCATCCACTCATCCATGTATTGCAAAGGGATACTCAATAAGATGGTGTCTTCCATCGCTACTGCAGTTATTTCACTCGCTTCCATTTTTGCAGCACAGATGATGGATAATGC
>DALYHN010000378.1:0-1892 GCA_031970875.1 Chitinophagaceae bacterium | reverse complement strand
GTTTTTCTGCGCAAGCGCAGTGATGGGCAGCAAGAGCAGCCAGCAAATCAGTTGTTTCATGTGAAGGGCTTGAGGAAGGAAATTACGAAGAAAGCCCTTGTTATTAATAAGATTGCTTAAAGTGTATCTCCTGTGTATGATAATAAGGGTAAGGCCTATTGGCAATTCTTGCAGGATTCCATTTGGGAGATTTCTTAACGATATCTAAAACGATTCTATCAAATGCAGGATGAAAGGGAACCAACAACTCTACATCCTGCACTTCTCCTTTTGTATTGACACAGAATTGTACAACAACCGTGGTTACATCTGTATTAACCAGCTCTATATTTTCAGGGAAATAAATCTTTGAGTTAAAATATTTCATCCAATTATTAATACCGCCGGGGAAATCTGCTGCAATCGTAAATGAGTCTGCATACGCATGGGTTTGTATTGATCCATCAGTAGTAATAAAATCTATCGTAGTAGCTTTTCCTCTATTGTAAATAACGCTGGCTGATTTTACGCCCTCTTGATTATAGAAAACCCATTTGCCATGGCGAAGGCTGTCTTCCACATACCTACCGGTTGATGCTAAAGCACCATCATCAAACCATGAAACAGCAACACGATTGCCCGAATATCCATTCGACGAATCTGCTAAATAACCATTTCGATGCCAACTTTTTTGGATACCTACTAATTGATTGTCAGTATACAATGCTGAATCTGCTATCATGCCATTGCTATGATAGCTTAACCATATTCCGTTCTTTCTACCATCTACATAATTCCCATCTGTCTTAAGTAGGCCATTCGAGTGGTATGAACGAAAATGTCCCTTATGGAACAAACAAAGGCTGTCAGCATATAACGCTGATTCGACAACTATTCTGGAACTTAATAAAAGCCGCTGTTTAAGAAATCCTGAATCTGTTTTACTGATCACATTTGCATAAGTAGCCAGACCCGCATTGGGAACCGGCTTTTCTTTATGATCTAAAAAGACAATTTTCTCTTGTGCCATGCTTTTTAACATCAGCAAAGCACATGCTAGTATCAAGATCGAACGCATACAGCAACTTACATATTTCTTCTATACTGTCCCCCCACTTCATAGAGTGCATGGGTGATTTGTCCCAATGAACAATACTTCACAGTCTCCATTAATTCTGCAAACAGATTACCATTATTGATGGCCACATCCTTGAGTCGCGCAATCATCTCTCCCTGCTTATCTGCATTGCGTTTCCAGAATGCATGCAGGTTTTGGATTTGTTGTTCCTTCTCTTCTTTGGTAGAACGAATCACTTCGTTAGGCACAGTAGTGGGACTACCATTCTTACCCAAGAAAGTATTCACGCCCACAATCGGTAATTCGCCGGTATGTTTCAAATGTTCGTAGTGCAAACTTTCTTCCTGAATCTTGTTACGCTGGTACATACGTTCCATCGCACCCAATACACCGCCACGTTCTGTGATACGATCAAATTCAGCCAACACCGCTTCTTCTACCAGATCAGTCATCTCTTCAATCAGGAAAGAACCCTGAATGAAGTTTTCTGTTTTGGCAGAACCCAATTCTCTGTTGATGATAAGCTGAATCGCCATCGCCCTGCGCACACTTTCTTCTGTGGGTGTGGTGATGGCTTCATCATAAGCGTTGGTGTGTAGCGAATTACAGTTATCGTAAATCGCATACAATGCCTGTAGTGTAGTACGGATATCATTGAAATCAATTTCCTGCGCATGCAGCGAACGACCTGATGTTTGAATATGATATTTCAGCATCTGGCTGCGCTGATTGGCTTTATATTTATGCTTCATTGCTTTGGCCCAGATGCGTCTGGCCACGCGACCAATCACGCTGTACTCGGGATCCATACCATTGCTGAAAAAGAAAGATAGGT
>DALYHN010000377.1:0-1894 GCA_031970875.1 Chitinophagaceae bacterium | reverse complement strand
AAAAATTACCGTAATCAGGTAACAAAATCGGCAACAGCATAGTATCATGCTTTTTCCTAACGATGCGTTACTTTCACTTACATGAAAGCCGCTTTCCTCAAATTACATCTCGCTGTTTTTCTGGCTGGTTTCACAGGAATTCTAGGAAGACTCATTACGCTCAATGAGGGTTGGCTGGTTTGGTATCGACTGCTCATCAGTTCCATCACCATGTGGATACTGTTTCACTTTACAAAAAAGTTGCAGCGTATTTCAGCAAAACAACGTTGGCAAATCACTGGTATCGGTTTTATCGCTGCATTGCATTGGGTTACTTTCTATGGCTCTATCAAATATGCCAATGTATCCATCGCATTGGTTTGTTTTTCAGCAATCGGATTTTTTACGGCACTGATTGAACCTTTGTTTTTCCGTAAACGTGTTCAACCTGTTGAATTATTATTAGGTATCGTGTGCATAGTAGCGATCTACCTTATTTTTCATTTCGATCCTCGTTATAAAACAGGCATCATCATTGGTTTAATCTCCGCTTTTCTTGCAGCGATTTTTCCTGTAATGGATAGAGTGATGTTGGCAAAAGTGAATCCGGAAACACTCATCACGTACAAACTTAGCGGAGGGTGGTTAACCCTTTCCTTATTGATGCCTTGGTATACCATGCAATTTCCTGCTGATCATATCATACCCAGCTGGACAGATTTCTTCTGGCTCTTGTTCTTGGCTTGGATATGTTCTGTTTGGGCTTTTCGCTTATCCGCGGAAGCGCTACAAAAAATTTCCGCTTTCACCGTTAACCTTAGCTATAATCTGGAACCGGTTTATGGAATTTTGCTGGCCTTTTTAGTTTATCAGGAAAACAAGTTGTTACATGGTAGCTTCTACGTTGGCTTTGCAATGATTTTATCAGTCGTTGCGTATCAAACTTGGCGTGTAGCAAAAAAGAAGTCGCAGTAAAAACTGCGACTCCATTCATCACTTCATTCATTATTTAGAACTCTACAATGAAACCAATGGTTGGTGTAACCTGTGCCTCATCATTCGGTAAGAGTAAAGGAATACCATTGCTGCCATTGGGTCTGATAGGTTGTCCGTCTGTCGTGAGGAAAGCGGTATTGTTCGCATTTCTTCTGAAAGTATACTGCGGATAATTGGCCGCTCTTGCGATATACCAATTGGTCACATCTAAGAAGAGGTCAAAAGTGAATTTGCGGAAGTTCCATTTTTTATCAATACGCACATCACTGGCATGGAATGCAGATAAGCGATTTTGATTCAGTCTGGTATAATCCAATATCCCTTGATTTAGCACCAGAAAGTTTTGTCTGCTAGCCACATCATCAAATGGTGTATATGGTGCACCACCTTGGTAACGGAATTTCAAACCCAATTCCCAGTTGCGCTTAAATTTATAGCCCCAGGTAACACTCAAGAGATGACGATTATCCCAAGCACTTGGTACATATTTGCCATTGGCCCCTGTGTACTCACTCTTAAAGTAAGTATAGCTAAATACACCAAAGAAGTTTTTGGTGAGTTTTTGTTGTGCGAAGAATTCAAAACCGTACGCGCGACCAGTACCATTGGTGCGCACTGCTTCATTACCAAGTACATTGAAATCGCCACCCATATTGGCTAAGCTGATGCCATCACGAATGCTGATGGGTACATTGCTGTATGCTTTGTAAAAACCTTCCAGTGTAAAACGTGTTGCATCACTTTTCAGGTGCTCAATACCCAATACATAATGAGTGCTCTTGGTGTAATCACTGTTTTTATTCAGGAAAGTATTGTTCTGCTGAAAGCCCAGGATGGTATAGGGTGGGAGCTTGTAATAAGTGCCTACAGATGCATTCAGGTTCCAACGATCTGCGAGCACATAAGATGCGCTGATACG
>DALYHN010000376.1:0-1908 GCA_031970875.1 Chitinophagaceae bacterium | reverse complement strand
CGTGTTTGCCCAATTGCATGGCAGCTAAAGCAGCTACCGCGTGTGTATGATCTGGTGTAGAAACAGATACGGCATCAATATTATTTTTTTCTTTCTCCAGCATCTCGCGGAAATCCTGATAATAGCTGGCTTTGGAAAACTTGTTTCTGGAAACCTTGCTCATGCGCTCATCCACATCGCATAGCGATACAATATTCGCGTTGGGGCTCTTGGCAAATTCAGCCAAATCGCTTTGTCCCTTTCCACCTACACCAATGCCGGCGATATTGAGTTTGTCGCTTGGTGCGATAAAGCCTCTGCCTAATACGTGACGTGGAACGATGGTGAATGCGCCTGCAACCATGGCGGCGTCTCTGATAAACTGTCGGCGTGGATATTGCTTTTTCATGGCAAAATGTTAGTGCCAGAAAGATACTGCAAAACTTTATCCGAAAAATGGAGAATTGATCAATGATCAACGAATCCATTTGCCAATAAGCGGCAGCTGTTGTAATTCTTTTTTTTCTGCCCAGATTACTAGGCGACTGAACAGGGCAAATAAGAGAAAGGAGGCAGTAAGGTTAAGCCAAACTGCATCATATAGGTAGACTATGCCTCTGTGTATACCATAAGCCAGCACCACTACAGTAATATAAGCAGTCAGCTTTTTTATATTGTATGGAACTGGATAATAGCGTTGCCCTTGTATATAACTGATGATCATCATGAACAGGTAACAAACGAAGGTGGCAATAGCTGCACCCAGGTAATGCAATCTGGGTATGAGTACGATGTTCAACGCAATGGTGATTACAGCACCACCAATGGTGATATAAGCGCCGTAGAGATTCTTATTGGTGAGTTTATACCAAATGCTGAGGTTGTAATAAATGCCTAGAAAGACATTGCCCAAAGCCAATAGGGGTACAATGTAGAGGCCTTCTACCCAAAGCGGTTTATTGATGGCCATAAAGAACCAACCAAATGCATCAATGAATAAACTGATGAAGAGGAACATGAAGCAGCAGGCGATGACAAAAAACTTCATCACGCGTGCATAGACTTTCTGTGCATCATCGTTTTTCTGCTGACTAAAAAAGAATGGTTCTGCAGCCATGCGGAATGCCTGAATCATGATGGTGATAATAACAGCTATACGATAGATATTGCTAAAAATGCCCAGTTCGTGTTTTGCAGCTTCTTCCGGCAGGTTCACTACATGCTGATAAATCAGCCTGCTCAGCATATCATTCACCATACCACCCATACCTACAATGATCAGAGGGTAACTATAGTGCATCACTTTTTTCCAGAGTTGCAAATCCAGTTCAAATCGTATAGCGCTAAACTCTTTAAATAGTAATAAGAAAGTAACGATACTGCCAACCAGATTACCCAGCAGGTAATAATCAATGCCTAGTGTATCATTCCAGATAAAGCGTAAAAATGATTCGGGATGATTGGGCATATAATTGGGTAGAATACCCAGAAATACAATAACTGCTGTAAGGTTGATGATGACGCTGCTAATACGTACTAGAGCATATTTTTTTGGACGATTCTCCTGACGAAGCTTGGCAAAAGCTAAGGTGCTTAATGCGTCAAAGAAAATAATACCCGTCATCCAGTAAGCAAAGTTGGGGTGTGCTTCCAAGCCTGCCCAGCTGATGATCTGGTCTTTCATCAGTAATAAGCCGGCAGCAAACAAAATACTTGAGGCGAGTAGTGAAACCGAAAGTGTGTTGTATAGTTTCTGTTGGTCTTCTTCTTTACTAAAACGGAAATAGGCTGTTTCTAATCCATAAGTAAACAATACATTCAAAAACGGAATCAGCGCATATACCTGTGTGAGGTCAGCAGTTTTTGCCGGCATAGCAAAAAACAAAGGCAGGGATAGGTTCATGAGATAACCCAAGAACCTACTGGCAA
>DALYHN010000375.1:0-1908 GCA_031970875.1 Chitinophagaceae bacterium | reverse complement strand
GTGAGGAACAATTTCAAGCCTGTGTAAAAGATGCAGAAGCCAATTGTCCCATCAGCAAATTGTACAACACTGCCATCTCTTCAGCTGCTGCATTGGTATAGCTCATTCGCCAACTATATATAAAACAAAACCCCGACGATACTGTCGGGGTTTCTATTTAATGCGATAGTCAATCATTATTCTGCTTCAGCAACCACTTCCTTCACTTCAGGAATCATGCGCTTCATCATGCCTTCAATGCCGGCTTTCAGTGTGATCATAGAAGAAGGACAACCACTGCAGCTTCCCTGCAACATCAAGTTTACCACGCCTTCATTGTAACTCTTAAATTGAATAGCACCGCCGTCCATTTCAACAGCCGGCTTCACGTAGTTCTCCAGCAATTCCTTGATGCGCTTCACAATATCATCATCATCTGCATGCACGGTGTTGCTGGCTTCCTGCTTCATCTTCACCACTTCTTCTTCATTCACCACCACACCACCGTTCTCCAGATAATCTTTCAGGAACTCCTTAATGGTTGGGATCACATCCTGCCAATCTTCAGTATCTGCTGTTTTGGTCAGCGTGATAAAATTGCTGGCGATGAATACGCTCTTGATAAAAGGAAAGCTGAACAATTCCTTGGCCAATGGCGAAGGGCCTGCAGCACTTTCATCAGCGATATCGATGCTTTTGCCGGGATAGAGTAGTTTGTTGGCGACAAACTTCATGGTTTCCGGGTTGGGCGTCATCTCTGTATAGATGCTGATCACGGGATTACCTGTCTGGATCATGGGTCTGATTTTACGGTCGAGCACAAAAATAACGTCTTTCCGGCGGGCCAAACGAGGGCTTACCCCATTTTAACGCCGCAAGGGGGTGTTTTTTCGTTTATCGAAAGACCACGCAGCCTATGTGGGCATTTGTTACCTTAGTCGCATGCAAAAGAAACTCTTTCTGCTCGATGCCTTTGCCCTGATTTTCCGGGCATATTATGCCCTGATCCGCAATCCGCGCATCACTTCTACCGGCAGAAACACCAATGCCCAGTTTGGCTTTACGAACACCCTTTTTGACCTGATCAATAAAGAAAAGCCCACCCACCTGGCTGTTTGCTTTGATGTGGAGGGCAAAACCGAGCGTCATACTGATTTCGCCGACTATAAAGCCAATAGACAAGAAGCACCTGAAGACCTGCTGGAATCCGTGCCGGATATTCAACGCATTATCCGCGGTTTCAATATTCCGGTGATTGGTGTAGAAGGCTATGAAGCCGATGATGTAATTGGTACACTCGCATGGCAAGCACATGATGCGGGTTATGAAGTGTATATGGTTACACCGGATAAAGATTATGGTCAGCTCGTGCGCGATGGTGTCTATATCTACAAACCCGGCTATCAGGGTGGTGATGTGGAGATCATGGGACCGGCAGAAGTGTGTACCAAATGGAATATCGAACGCGTAGACCAGGTGATTGATATTCTCGGTTTGATGGGTGATGCGGTGGACAATATCCCCGGCATACCGGGTGTGGGTGAAAAAACCGCAGCTAAGCTCTTGAAAGAATATGGCACATTAGAAAACGTATTGACTAATGCAGAACAGATCAAAGGTGCATTAGGTGAAAAAGTGCGCAATGGCAAAGAGCTGGCGGTGATGAGTAAGAAGCTGGCCACCATCATCACCAATGTACCGGTGGCTTTTCATGAAGAAGATTTTCGTTTGAAAGAATGGAATACTGAAGCGCTGACCGAAGTATTTACTGAGTTAGAATTTAAAACACTGGGTAAACGCATTCTAGGTGAAAGCTTTAATGCTTTTGCTACACCGCCTGTTGGTGTACAGACGGATCTATTTGGCAATGTGGTAGAACAACCGGAGAAGAAAACGGAAAAACTGATTGATCCCGCGCCCGCCGCAGAA
>DALYHN010000374.1:0-1920 GCA_031970875.1 Chitinophagaceae bacterium | reverse complement strand
GAGGCTTTTTCAGGCTCATGAATCAGTCTGCGCAATAAGCCCATATTATACCCTAAATCAAAGATGAGGCTGAATGGCAATAAGTTCAAAATCAGTATACCATATACGCTGAATGATTTCTCACCTAACACAGTTAATAAAAAAGGTGTGAGCCATAAAACAGATAAAGCTGCTACACCTTGTGCAAAAAAACTGGAGAATAAGTTCAACCAATAGCGCTGATGCGGAATTACATATTTATGCCATATTGATTGAATCATGGGACGCATGAAGGGAGTCATTTTCTGCTTTCTTCATCAACAACAGTCCTGTAAACAACCAGAAAGGCATTCCTGTTACAGGCCCTTCGAGCGTGACATCAAAACTGGCATTGATGAAAAACGAGACTAATATAAGTGAGTAAATTAATAAATCAGGATTTCCTGTAGGTTTAACCAATGGCCTCCACAACAGAAACAGATAAATTATCCATAACACAAAAAACGGAACGCCATATCTGGCCAGCAAAGTGAGGCTATAATTATGTGGTGATCTAAGACTATCGTCACCAACATTCACTTCATCGCTCACAGAAAGATTCACCCCCAAGCCCTTGCCCTGCCAAAAATAAGGGCCAGCAAATGTGTAATCAATGATTTTTGCCCACCAGGTTAAACGCCAGACAATATTATCATTCAATGTTTTGCTAACTTTTCTTGAGTCCTGCGCAACAATACTAGTCACATTTTCCTGCAATTGCTCAATACCAATCTTTCTTCCCTGCGCCTTATCTTCTACTTTGGTAGAAAGATACAAGGGCAAAGCAATCATCAGAACAATAGGTGCATATTTCAAATACCCTAAATAACGTTTCCCTTCTACTGTTTTCCGGATTGCAAAAATGTATACTACCATGGGTAGCAGAAAAGACAGCATACCACCTCTACTATAAGTGGCAGAAATCAGTAAGAGGTACCCTACTAAAAAATAATTCAATTGTAGTAGCCTTGGCGAAGCATTGACTTTATTACTCAGCATGAAGATAAGACAGATAAATAAATGCACAGCCATATCTCCATTCTTATAGGCCAATAATGGATAATTACCAATCAGGATAAAATTATTCAACTCCGGAAAAACAGTACGCAGCAGGAATGACAAAGTCATGATGACAGGAAAGTATGCATAGACATTCGCAATCTTCTGCTCCAACACATGGTAATTACCCATGAACAAAAATGCAATAAAAACATACCAAGCATAATTGACGACAAAACTATCTCGAACCGTATCTTTCAAGCCGTAAGCAGGTATGCCAATAATTAAATAAACCAATGTGATCAATAGAAAAAAAACAATGAGTATGGTTTCTTTCCGCCATACGAAAGCATACGCACGAATATTTTTCAAAAGAATCAGTAAGCCCAATAACCAAGTAGCTTCTGCCAAATAAGTATAAGCAATACCTTTATTGAAATAGCAGTAAACAGCATAGACCACCACAAGCCAATTGAGGTAAATCTCTTTCAATCTATTGGTATTGCTTGCTGTCATTTACTTACAATATGCAATCACAGTATTACGGATATCCAGCAAAATCATTTTCAATTTTTGCTTATCTGGCGACTGAGGTCTTTCGCCAATAGTGCTGGCTTCTGCTTTTTCAGAAATCAGTTCAGGCAATACAGCCCCAATACGCAGATAGCCTGGTTCAATGTAACGCTTAAACTCGTCTACAGGAAAAGCAATTTTACCAGATCGCTCTAGGAGATGTTGTGCTGCTTTCCTGTTAAGCGCATAACCATATCCTCCTGAGATGGTTTTGATAAAGGGTGTTCCATACACAAATCCTTTATCCAGTTGTTTTCGCGTACTCCGGAAAATACGTGTTCGGCCTAACCAAGAGCCAAAGAAAAACATATCGTACTGCTGGGTAAGCAT
>DALYHN010000373.1:0-1924 GCA_031970875.1 Chitinophagaceae bacterium | reverse complement strand
AGCCCTGCGCATAGGTAACCATACCTGTTTTGCGCGCCATCAAAGCTTCGTATAATGAAACCGCTTCATTGGCATCGCCCTTACCAATCCAAAAATCGAACATATCTTCTTTGCTCTTGGCGTAATGCCCAACCAAAGCAATACGTTGGGTAGGTTGTAAAGGCAATACATGGTTATCGTTCTTTAGCAACACAATACTTTCTCTGGCAGCTTTGCGCGCAATAGCGCGATGCTCATCTGTAAAAATGTTGGCTTTTTCTCTGGCTTCATCACTAAAGCGATAGGGATCTTCAAATAAACCTAGCTTGAACTTATAATATAGAATTTTACCCACTGCTTCATCCAACAAAGCCATGCTCACTTTACCTTCTTTTACCAGTGCAGGAATATGGTTCACCATGGCTTGGGTTTCCATATCCATCATACTTCCTGCCTGAATTGCTTTCAGTGCCACATCTTTATTGTCTTCTGCATAACCATGCGCAATCATTTCACCAAAGGAGTTCCAGTCGCTCACTACAATACCCTTAAACCCCCATTGCTTTTTCAGGATATCATTCACCAGATAACTATTGGCACTAGCCGGTATGCCCTCAAACAAATTGAAGGAATTCATTACTGTTGCAGCACCGGCATTCACGGCAGCTTGGTATGGTGGCAGGTATTTGTTCCACAATTGCACACGAGATATGTCTACCGTATTGTATTCTTTACCTGCTTCTACTGCGCCATAGGCTGCAAAATGTTTAACGCAGGCCAATAAGCGATTGGGTTCAGCTAAATCGCCCTGAAAACCACGCACACGTGCCGCGGCAAACAAACTACCGAGGTAAGGATCTTCACCTGCACCTTCCATCACGCGACCCCAACGCGGATCGTTGCTGATATCAACCATTGGCGCAAAAGTCCAATGTAAACCAGCCGCTGCCGCTTCTTTGGCTGCAATAGATGCAGTGATCTCTGCAGCTTCGGTGTTCCAGCTACAAGCTTCCGCAAGCGGAATGGGGAAAATGGTTCTATACCCATGAATCACATCAAAAGCGAACAGCATGGGTATACCCAGTCTGGTTTGCTCAACAGCTACTTTTTGTACAGCCCTTGTTTCCGCAGCCCCAATAACATTTAACATGGAGCCCACACGGCCGGCTTTTACATCATTCATTTTGGCTTGTTGCCCCGGATCATTGGCAGCTGGACCAGTAAACACCCCACCATTTAGCTGGTTGAGCTGACCCGCTTTTTCTTCCACCGTCATACGGCCGAGCAAGTCTTGTACACGTTTTTCAATGGGAAATTGCGCATTCCTGTATGGAAGGTTTGTCTGCGCATATGCTGTTTGCAGCAACAACAACAGAACAAGGAATTTTTTCATTTGGCATTTTTTTAAGTACTTCGCCAAGGTACAAACAATTGTGCGGTAAGTATTATTCTGTCTAGTACAAATGCGCAGCGAACAGAACAAACTCAGGGATTTTCTGGAAGAGAAAGTAATACAGTATAATCAGCCATCCTTTATTCCCGCTGACCCTGTCTGTATTCCACATCTATTCTCATCAAAAGCTGATATTGAAATTGCCGGCTTTTTTGCGGCCATTTTCGCTTGGGGCAACAGAACAACCATCATCAATAAATCCAAGGAATTGATGCAATTGATGGATATGGCGCCACATCAATTCATTACCCAACATCATGAAACCGACCTCAAGAGATTACTCATATTCAAGCATCGCACATTCAATACAACTGACCTGCTCTATTTTATCCATTTTTTACAACACCATTATCAGCAACACGATAGTTTGGAAACAGCTTTTGCGCAATGGATGGAAAAATCAGACACAGATACCACCCGTGCATTGACAGGCTTTCATCGCTATTGCTTTTCAATGGAAGATGCACCTGCAAGAAGTAAAAAACATATTGC
>DALYHN010000372.1:0-1925 GCA_031970875.1 Chitinophagaceae bacterium | reverse complement strand
AATTACAGCGTGAGCGTGCAGAATATTATAAAAAAGAGCTCGACAAGAGTGGCGCATATAAAGCACCTATTGTGACTACCGTTGAGCCTTTCAAGAATTTCTATCCTGCAGAAAATTATCACCAGAATTATTACAACGATAATCCTGCACAAGGCTATTGCTATTTTGTGATTAGACCTAAGTTGGAGAAGTTTGAGAAAGTGTTTAAGGATAAGTTGAAGAAGAATTGATAATTAAGAATGAATAATTAACAATTGGAGTATAAGCTTTTATTGTCTTTAGTCTTTGGGGGCTGGTCTTTGGTGTGATAAGAAATAATTAGCGAAAATCGCCAAAGGCAAAAGACTAAAGACCAAAGACAATAATCGAAATATAGTATCGTCTTTCGTTTCTCTAATCTCAATTTTTAGTGCTTTAGTTCACCTAACCTTAACTCTCCTCAACTCCAGCAAATTCAAAGCATTGGCATGAAAGCCGCTGATATTGGGCTGTACGAGGTGAATCACCATATCATACCAAACAGGTACTACCGGTGCGTCATTGATGACTAGTTGATCCATTTGTCGGTATAAAGCATAGCGAAGAGAATCATTGGTCTCAGCAATAGCTTGTTCATACAAGCGATCAAATGCAGGATTCTTGTAGCGCGTATAATTGGGCGGTGCGGGATTCTTGCTGTAAAACATCGCCATATAATTCTCTGCATCGGGGTAATCAGCAATCCAGCTGCCGCGGAAAAATCCGGCGGTGGACTTTGCCGTTTGCTCTAACAACAAACTTTTTTGAATCACTTCTACCTGAACAGGAATACCCACATCTTCGCATTGCTTAGCTACATAACTAGCGATATCTGCATAAATGGGTATGGTGAGTAATTTGATCGCAGGTAGTTGATTCACATCCAAACCACTGCTACGTAACAGATGTCTAGCTTTCTCCGGATCATAAGCATAGCCTTTCACCATTTCTGTATTGCGTGAGGGTAATCCGCCCGGCACAAATCCCGCTGTTGCAGGAAAGCCAATGGAATTGCGCAGATACAAAATCAGTTGTTCTCTGTTGATGGCATGGTTAATGGCCTGACGGATGGCTTTCACCCGCAATGGCGAATTGCATACTACCGGATTGTTTTGATCCACCAGTATGCCGAAATATTCCGTGTTGAGGTAAGCATGTTTGTTCAGTTGTAATTGATTCACCCATTTGCTGCGCAGCTCCCCTTTCTTGGTGAGAATTTCATCTTTAAACGATGGATCAATATCATTGATGAAACTCAATTTGCTTTGTCTGAATTGCAAGAACTCAGTTGCTTTATTATCGAAGAAACTCACTTTCACAGCATCCAGATAAGGCAGACGATTTCCTTCACTATCTTTTTCCCAATAGGCTTTATTCTTGTGTAGGATGAGTGCTTGTCCCTCTTCCCAACTGACAAAGCGAAATGGCCCCGTACCAACAGGATGTCTGCGAAATTCAATGCCATATTTTTCTACGGCTTCTTTGGGCAGGATGCTGCAATACTGCATGCTGAGAATACCAAGTATAGGCTGAAACGGTCGGCGTAATTTTAACTGGAATGTTGAATCATTCAACGCAGTGAATGGTGCGATGGTATCAATGCGTCCATTAAAAATCCAGGCACCGCTACTGGCAGTTTTGGGATCAATGATTCTGCGCAAGCTGTATGCCACATCAGCAGCAGTCACAGCCCTGCCCTTACCGTTTGGGAAAACCGGATCATCATGAAAGAAAACATCCTTGCGTAAATGAAAGGTATAGGTCGTTCTATCGGCACTGATCTCCCAGCTTTTGGCGATGGAGGGCTGAATGCTTAAGCCTGTATCAATCTCTACTAATGTGTTGTACAACTGATGCACAGCCCACATGATACTTTGGTTCTTGGCAAAAGCGGGATCAAGTGTGGC
>DALYHN010000371.1:0-1940 GCA_031970875.1 Chitinophagaceae bacterium | reverse complement strand
AGGGAATGAGTTTTCATCCCAACGGACATCATTTATTCGTGAGTTTGGAAGAGCCAAGATATGAAGACGGTCCGCGTGCTGATCTGCGCGATACCACCGCTTATGTACGTTTTTACGATATTAACTGGAAAACAAAACAGTTTCAGGGCGAATATGCCTATCAGCTTGATCCAGTAGCAACCATTCCTACGCCAGCTAATGCTTTTCGTGTGAACGGCATACCAGATATCCTTTCTTTGGGTAAGGGACAGTTTCTGGTGATTGAACGTTCGTTTTCTACTGGTCGTATACAATGCACGATCAAAGTATTTCTGGCTGATTTCAGTAAGGCCACAGATATCCGTAACATAACATCTTTATCAGCAAATAGCCAATTCACGCCAGCAGCGAAAAAGCTGTTATTGAATATGGATAGTCTGGGTGTATTTACAGACAATATTGAAGGCGTCTGCTGGGGACCCAAACTGCCCAATGGAAAACGCAGTCTGATTTTTGTAGCAGATAATAATTTCTCTCCCTTGCAGCAGACACAGTTTTTATTGTTTGAAGTGGATTGATCAACGAGGAAATGTGTATTTGCGTTTCATGTAATCAATACCCGTGAGTAGATTGCCTTTAAAATCGAAATAAGTGGCATTCTCCCAAGTACTGCCTACGCCCCAGGGATCGCGCAGATTAGAAGTAATCCATGCAGGTTCCCAATACATCACACCCTTGCCGCCACCACTAATGATGGCTTGTGTAAGATCGCGCAGGTAGGCGGCTTGTCCGGCGGGACTAATCGCGTAGCCCGCCACTTCACTCGTGGTTTGATAGAGCATATTATTGTAATTGTCTGCATTATCGTTGGTCCAGGGGAAAGCTGTTTCTACCACCATCACTTCTTTGCCGGTATAATTGCGAAAGCTGCGGATGGAATCAGCAATGCTATTCATGTTATTGACTTCGCTCCACTTATAATAGTGTGAGATGCCGAGAACATCATAGTCAGTAACATTACCCTTTTGCTGGAGTGATTGTATCCATCCCCTAGTGTTTTGAATTTGTGCTACATGCAGAATCACTTTGGGTTTAATACTACTACTTGCAGCAAAATCACGTACTGCTTTCACCCCACTATTGATGAGCTGACCAAAGGAAGACCAGTTCTGATCATTGGTAATTCTGCCAATAGGCCAGAGCATACCGCCATTGGTTTCATTACCCACTTGTACCATCTCAGGTGTCAGGTTTTTTGCAGCGAGATAATTCAGTACGCGCAAAGTGTATTGATACACAGAATCTTTGAGTACGGATAAATTGGCGTTTTGCCACGCAGCTGGAATATTCTGGTGTGCGGGATCAGCCCAATCATCAGAATAATGAAAGTCTAAGTTCACCGCCATACCCAATGCCTTTGCTCTGCGGATGGTTTTTTCTGCATCATACAGATCGCTGTAAAAGCGATTGTTATTTAATGCTGCTAGCCATTGCGGGTTATGCCAGATACGTACCCGAACTGTATTTGCACCCATCGACTGCATAATGGCAAAAGGATCTTTGGCTACACCACTTTGAAAGTATTTGCCACCGGCATCTTCAATCGCATTCACATAAGACAAATCAACACCCATGGAAAACTGGTTCCGGGTATAGTTGCTATCGGTTTGTGGGGCTGTTTGCGATTTGGCACAGGAGCTCATCAGGAGGGCAGCAGGGACAATCAGCCAAAGCATCTTTTTCATGCAATGAAATTACCAATTAATTCAGGTTGGAGAATGATGAATATCAGATTGCTGAAGGTGCTAACTTCGTTCCATGCCTTTTGAATTACATGCACCCTATCAGCCTTCAGGCGATCAACCTAGCGCGATTCGTCAGCTTACAGATACGATTCTGGAAGGTGAACAATTCCAAACCCTGTTGGGGGTAACCGGGAGTGGTAAAACCTTTACCATGGC
>DALYHN010000370.1:0-1951 GCA_031970875.1 Chitinophagaceae bacterium | reverse complement strand
TTGTAAAATATTGGGTGCGACCTCACCCCCTGTATCCCCCTCTCCAAAGGCGAGGGGGATTTTTATTGCACAAAAAAGCGTTAAAAAGAGTTTCAAGATAGATAGCAATGCATGAAAAACGGTAATTGCAATTGAAAACCTGCTATGCGAATTCTATTACTATTACTCTTTCCCTTTATGGTGTCGGCACAATCTATGCTCAGTGGATGGGTGGTGGATGCCAAAACGAAACAGCCTGTGGCTTTTGCCACAGTAGGTCTTATTCGGGCAAATAGTGGTGTTACTGCAAGTGAAACAGGCGCATTCAAAATAGACTCAGAGCAACCTTTGCAGCATGATACGCTTGTTGTTTCCTGTGTAGGCTATCAAACCAAAAAGATTGCGGTAAAAGATTTAACCGGAGATAGTATTCGTATTGAATTGGACGCATTTGTACAAGAACTGACTCCTGTAGTCGTAGGTAAGCGTGATTGGAATTATGTTCGGTTGAATGAATATAGTGGGTGTGGTAATTCAAGTATTGGTAGTTCTGGCTATGCTACACAATTAGCACAACGTTTTTCTGCGCCTCAAGCGGGAGCAATGCTGCATAGCATTCAATTATGCAGGTTTAGTATTGCGTTATTGGTTCCGGAAAAAACTGTTTTTCGATTAAGAGTATATGATATCGACTCATTAACAGGCGCCCCAGGTGCTGATTTATGTAAGCGTACTATTGAAGTAAAAACAAATAAAAGAACGGTTATAGTGGGTCTGGATTCTTTACAAATCATGATTCCCAGAAAAGAATTTTTCGTTGCGGTTGAATGGTTGAAACTGCCTATTAATATGGATAGTCGACAAATGAAAATGGCAGATGGTAAACGGGTGTCCTACACTTCATACAGGCCATCCTTGTATTTTTCAAATGTACAGACACCAGAAGTTAAATATTGGCAACAGTCTTATGATGGCAAATGGAGGGAAATGCCAAAGCTTAGTGGGAAAACCAATCTCGCCATGATGGCGATAGTGAAGTTGTAGTCTTTGTGATTTCTGAAGGAAATGTTAATCCCCGCTGTTCAGTGGGGATTTTTTGTTTTGTGTAAATCCAACCAAGAAACAATGGCGTAAATGATGGAAACAAAATTTACACAATGAAAAAAATCCTCACATTGCTGTTGGGTGTAGTAACACTGGCACAGGTTAGCGCGCAGAACATGGAAAAGACTGTAGAAGTGGGTGGTGCACCTATGTATCCATCTAAGAACATTGTAGAAAACGCCATCAACTCAAAAGACCACACCACATTGGTAGCGGCAGTAAAAGCTGCCGGTTTGGTAGAGACTTTGCAGAGCGCTGGTCCGTTCACCGTGTTTGCACCAACCAACGCAGCATTTGGCAAATTGCCTGCAGGTACTGTAGAAACACTGGTGAAGCCTGAGAACAAGAGCACACTCACAAAAATTCTGACTTACCATGTAGTTGCAGGCAAGCTGGATGCAAAAACCATTGCAGCAAAAATTAAGGAAGGTAATGGCACCGCCGTATTAACCACAGTACAAGGTGGTACACTGCGTGTATCACTGAAGGGTAAGAATGTGGTATTGACTGATGAGAAAGGTGGTACAGCTATTGTGACCATTAAAGATGTGTATCAGAGCAACGGTGTGATCCACGTAATTGATACCGTAGTGATGCCAGGCTAGGGGTTTTGGTTTGATGTTAAAAAGCGATGGGTAACCATCGCTTTTTTGTTGTACGAAGGTTAACTTTACCGAAAATATTGTTATGTCTGTATTTCAGGATAAAGTAGTGGTGATTACCGGTGGTTCTGATGGAATTGGGAAAGCACTGGTTGAAGCATTTGTGGAGCTGGGCGCCAAAGTGGCTACCTGCGGACGTAACTATGATAAACTCTATCATGTAAAATCTTTGTGTCCCGGCAAGCCTTTACTCATTCATACAGCTG
>DALYHN010000369.1:0-1968 GCA_031970875.1 Chitinophagaceae bacterium | reverse complement strand
TGAAGATGCTCTTATCCAGTGCTTCGGCGATTTCCTGATAAGATACCATGATCTGTTTAGGAATACCGGTAACCAGGTCGCGGCCATTTACGGGGATATCATCCGGTGGATTATCCAGATCCTTCATAGCAGCACCTACGTGAATCTTGATCTGCTCGGCCGTTCTTTCACCAATCAACAAGCTGTGGTAACGACGGAGGGCTTCCATGATATCAGCGGTGAATTCATCACCGGCAATACGGATACTCTGGTCGCACACGATACCTGCCAGGGCGATTACGGTAATACCAGTAGTACCACCACCGATATCGATAATCATGTTGCCCACGGGTTCTTCTACGTCGATACCGATACCCAGAGCAGCAGCCATAGGTTCGTGAATCATGTATACTTCCTTGGCGCCAGCTTGTTCAGCACTGTCGCGCACGGCACGCTTTTCTACTTCTGTGATGGATGAGGGGATGCAGATCACCATTCTCCAGCTGGGCGGGAAAAGGGGTTTCTTGGGGTAAACCATCTTGATCATTTCACGCAGCATCAGTTCGGCGGCGTTGAAATCGGCAATTACCCCGTCTTTCAAGGGGCGGATGGTGCGAATGCTTTCGTGGGTCTTTTCGTGCATCATCAAGGCCTTCTTACCCACGGCCAGCACTTCTTTAGGATTGTTACGGTTCAGGGCCACGATAGAAGGCTCGTTCACCACCACCTCTTCATTGTGGATGATTAGGGTGTTAGCGGTGCCGAGATCAATCGCGATCTCCTGAGTGAAAAAATTAAATAAGCCCATGTATGTTTAATTAGATAGTTCTCAACTGTTGCCAGCAAAGGTGTGAGAAATAAATGATAATTACAAAGCCGAAACTATTGATTTTTCAGGCTTTGAGGCGAAATTAACAGCCGGACTTTCGGCTTTGGGAATACTTTTTTTGGCGATTCAGTCCCGATTGTGTAGAAACAGCAGACTAGTATCGCTAGTCGGCAAATTCATAACCGATGTCTTTTCGGTAATACATGCCTTCAAATTGAATATTTTCCAATGCTTTTGCAGAGGTGTTTACTGCTTCAGGAATGCTGTTTCCTTTGCTGGTAACCGCAATTACTCTGCCACCATTTGTAACTAATGTATTTTCTTTTAATGCTGTACCTGCATGAAATAAAATACTGCTGCCTGTATCACCAATCTGCATGGTTTTGCCTTTTGCATAATCGCCGGGATAACCACCACTTACTGCCATCACTGTTGCGAATGCTCCTTCATGATAATTGATGTTTACATCAGCCAATGTGCCATTATCCATCGCGGCAAACATGCTCACTAAATCTGTTTGTAAACGTGGCATCACGACTTCTGTTTCAGGATCGCCCATGCGACAATTGTACTCAATCACATAAGGTTCGCCTTGCACATTCATCAAACCAAAAAATACAAAACCATTGTACACCAATCCTTCTTCTGCAATGCCATTGATAGTTGGTTGAATAATGCGCACTTCTACTTTTTGCATGAATACATCATCCATAAAAGGCACAGGTGTTACACAACCCATACCACCTGTATTCAATCCGGTATCGCCTTCACCAATGCGTTTGTAATCTTTTGCGTGACCGATGATTTGATAATCTACACCATTCGTTAGCACAAACACACTCACTTCAATGCCAGTAAGGAATTGCTCGATAACCACTTTACTACTTGCTGCACCAAATTGTTGATGCAGGATCATGTCTTCGAAACATTGCAATGCAGCATCATGTGTTTCTGCAATCACCACACCTTTGCCTGCGGCTAATCCATCTGCTTTTAATACAACAGGCAAACTATGTTGTGCGATATACCTTTTGCCTTCTTCATAATTAGCAGCAGTAAACTCTGCATAAGCTGCAGTAGGAATACCATGTCTTTGCATGAATTGCTTGCTGAATGCTTTACTGCCTTCTAACTGTGCAGCATTTGCTGATGGTCCTACC
>DALYHN010000368.1:0-1971 GCA_031970875.1 Chitinophagaceae bacterium | reverse complement strand
AAAAAGCACAGGCTTTTCTGGATAGTTGCAAAGGCGCCAACTACCGCGTAACCGATGTACAAGTAAAACCTGCCAAGCGTACACCTGCTGCCCCATTCACCACTTCTACCCTTCAACAGGAAGCGAGTAGAAAATTGGGTTATGGTGTGAGCAAGACCATGTTGTTGGCGCAGAAACTCTACGAGAGCGGTTATATCACCTACATGCGTACAGATAGCGTGAACCTGAGTGATACTGCTCGCGCGGATATTGAAAAGCAGATCAGCAATCAGTTTGGTGCTAACTATCATCAGCCACGTTATTACAAGAACAAGAACGATAATGCACAGGAAGCACACGAAGCCATCCGTCCTACTTACATGAGTAACCAGACAGTGGCCGATCCTGATGCAAGAAGATTATACGAACTGATCTGGAAACGCACGATTGCATCCCAAATGAGTGATGCCGTGTTTGAAAAGACGATTGCCAAAATCAATATCTCTACCAATAACGAAGAACTTACCGCAACCGGTGAAGTGTTGAAGTTTGATGGCTTTCTGAAAGTGTATTTTGAAGGCAGAGATGAAGATGAGGATGATGAAAACACAGAAGGCATGCTGCCACCATTACAAGTGGGACAGCAATTGGGCTTCCGTGAAATGTTAGCCACAGAACGTTTTAGCAGACCGCCTGCCCGTTACACAGAAGCATCGCTGGTGAAGAAATTGGAAGAACTGGGTATTGGTCGACCTTCTACGTATGCGCCTACCATCTCTACCATTATCAAGCGTAATTATGTAGAGAAGCGCGATAAGGAAGGCGTGAAAAGAAATTTCCGCATCCTGCGATTGAATCAAGCGCAGCAAGTGGAAGTGGCAATGGAGCAAGAGAATACCGGTGCTGAAAAAGGCAAGCTCTTCCCTACTGATTTGGGTGCTGTGGTAACAGATTTTCTGAAACAGCATTTCAGTAAAGTGATGGATTATAGTTTCACTGCCAAGATTGAAGAAGAGTTTGATGAGATTGCTTTGGGTAAGATGCAGTGGAGCAATATGATTGATGGTTTCTACAAGCCTTTCCATACCAATATTGAGCATACGCTGGAAACAGCAGAGCGTGCCAAGGGCGAAAGAGAACTGGGTGTAGAAGAGGCTACCGGCAAACGCATCATCGCACGCATGGGCCGCTTTGGCCCAATGGTGCAGATTGGTGAAGCTACTGATGAAGAGAAACCACGCTTTGCCAAACTGAAGCTTACGCAAAGTATTGAAACCATTACCATGGAAGAAGCCATGCAGCTCTTCCAGTTGCCCAAAGTGTTGGGCGAATATCAGGGACAGGAATTAACGGTGAATGCCGGAAGATTTGGTCCTTATATTAAATATGGCGAACAGTTTGTGTCAATCCCACGCAATGAAGATCCTTTGGAGATTGATATGGACCGCGCTCTTGCGTTGATTCAGGAGAAACAAGAAGCAGATGCACCGGTTGGTTATTTCAATGAATTGCCTGTTACAAAAGGCAAGGGACGTTTTGGTCCCTTCATTAAGTGGAATGATTTGTTCATTAATGTGCCGCGCAAATACGATTTTGATAATCTCTCGCAGCAAGACCTGAATGAACTGATTGAAGCAAAGGTTGCGAAAGAAGCCATTCGTTATATACAGCAATGGCCTGCAGAAAAAATCTCGATTGAGAATGGCCGTTGGGGACCATTCATACGCTTTGGTAAAAACATGCTGAAGCTGGGTAAGAAAGCAGACGGCACCAAGTATGCGGCTGAAGACCTCGCCAATGTGGAGCTGGATGAAGTGAAGAAAATGATTGAAGCCCAGTTGCCCAATGCCTTTAACAGTAAAGCTAAGAAAGCAGCACCCAAAAAAGCTGCTGCGAAAAAGGCGGCTACGAAGAAAGCAGCGCCGAAGAAAAAAGCAAAATAATGACTATAGAATCCCGACCGAGTGTCGGGAGTTTTTATACAAAACAGTT
>DALYHN010000367.1:0-1984 GCA_031970875.1 Chitinophagaceae bacterium | reverse complement strand
GCTTGGGCTTGGGAGCAAGTATTATATAAAGCCAAAAACTAACAAATTCATCTTCTTTGTATATCTGCTCAGAAAAGAGCGTTATAATATCGAACTAAAGTTCGATAATCATCGGCGTTTTTGAATTTGAGCTTATTGCTTTGTATAAATTTAGATACTTGCTCTTTTCTATTGCTCAAAGCTTGTACCACTACATCCTCCTTACCCAAACCGAATAATGCACCAGAGGGAGTACCAACGAAATAGCTCACTTTCGTATTCACCTTTTTGATGGTCATATTGGTACCATAAGGCTTATAATCAGAAATGCTTAGCAGATGATGTTGTAACAACCATACTTTACCTGTATCTAACACTTGTAAAAAAGTGTTGCTTGTAATTTGTCCTCCAGGCATGAAACCATTAGAGAAAATAATACCATTCAATGGGCTTCCTACTTCAGTGAAAATGATCTTATTGACAGGCATAACAGATTCCATTTCTACGCCTTTCTCATCCAAATAAAATAGCTTATTCTCTAATAAATTAAGCTTAACAGGCAGGTTCTCGATGAACTGATTGTTTTTCATCAGCACTGTTGCTTTTGTATACTTATCATTAAAGAAAGGTGATCCTTCCATATCAACGCTTTCAGGCGGAGCAATCCATGGCTTACCTCCAAAATCAGATGCAATCAATGGCTTAGCAAGCTGAGCACTAGATGAAAAGCAAACAAACAATAGAAACAGAATTGCTGAAAAATGTTTCATACTTTTTTGATTGAAATATTAGACTTAGTGTAACTGATTATAAAAAAAACAAATTTTTTGAAAATCCTCTGATTTCTTTAGCCGAATTGAATTCTTCTGAATAAACTCGCTTAATTCCGCACGTTTGTCTGATAAAAAGTTCAGAATATCATCAATTTTTTCAATGCGTGCAAGCACATTGTCTTTACGCAATATGAATTTATCCTGCCGGAAAAACTGCCGAACTATTGTATTGCTGTTATACCCTTTACTATCTACATAAGTAATTACAGTATGCTTCAACAATGTACACCTACCTGTATCCATCACCTGAAAAAAAGCTGTTTCAGGAAGCTTATCCAATCCTTTAATACCTGACTCAAAAACAGTGCCATTTTCGAAAAGTACTCTGGTAGTAGGAATGGTAGACTGGAGTAACTCGTTTTTATCACTAAGGAAATACCATGTATTGGTTAACAGGTTCAGTTTCACCTGAATCCTTGGCAAATAGGTTTTGTTAACGAGAAATACTTTTGCATACAGAAATCCGTCTTCCGGAAAAAATGGAGAACCTTCTGCTTCAAAAGTTTCTTTGGGAACGATGACAGGCCTACCTGAAAAATCATTCAAATTGATTTGCTGCGCAAATACACTAATTAAACAAAAGCTTAACGCAATACTTAAGAATAGCGATTTCATATCAGCAATTTACTACTGATTCGCCATCTTCTCTGTATTTTCTGCAACCTGCAAGGCTTCAATAAATTCATCAATTTCCCCATTCACCACTGCATCCAAATTGTAAGAAGTTAATCCAATACGATGATCGGTTACCCTACCCTGAGGCCAGTTATAGGTTCTGATCTTGGCGCTTCTATCACCCGTACTCACCAAGGTCTTACGCTGACGAGAAATTTCTTCTTCCTGCTTACGAACCTGCTCTTCATATAATTTGGTACGCAGCATATGCATGGCTTTCTCGCGGTTACCTAACTGGGTACGTTCTGTCTGACAAATCACCACCGTACCCGTTGGAATATGGGTAAGCATTACTTTGGTTTCTACCTTGTTTACGTTCTGTCCGCCCGCACCACCACTTCGTGCCGTTTCCATCTTCACATCACTATCCTTCAACTCAAAATCAATCTCTTCCGCTTCAGGCATCACCGCAACTGTTGCTGCTGAAGTATGCACACGACCCTGGGTTTCTGTAGCAGGTACACGCTGTACACGATGCACACCACTTTCAAACTTCA
>DALYHN010000366.1:0-1991 GCA_031970875.1 Chitinophagaceae bacterium | reverse complement strand
TCTTTTAATGAAGCCAATAATTGAATCGCTGTTAAACGCGCCGCATCATAGCCCTCTTCAATGCTTATATCTTTACCCAGCTTACCGGTGATATAGCTGCCATCTGGTTTTTGCGGCCCATGACCGGATAAGAAAATGAGGTTTCCTGTTCTTACCCATTTCACATAGTTGGCAATGGGTTTGCCAACTGCAGGTAATTGAATGTTCAATTCTTTCAAGTTTGCTTCAGCATCCTGAGCATGAAGGGCGATGCCTACACACAAGAAACAAATGAGTAAAGACAACTTATGACGCATGGCGCTTGTTTTGTTAAAGATAATTCTTCAATGTAATCGGTTGCTGCAATTCAACTAATCTTGTGTTATGAAAAGAAATTGGTTTTTATTCTGTCTTTATCTGCTTCCTGGCCTGCTGCTGGCACAAACGCAGCGTCAACAATATAGTGCTGTAGTAACCCGTCCGGATAGCATTCAAATTCCTTTTCGTTTTGAACAGGTACGCGAACAAAACAAGATTCGCTGGTACATACTCAACGCTTCTGAGCGTTTATTGGTAGATGATTTTCAGCCCGAGGGAGATAGTCTGCTGGTGCAGATGCCCTTCTTTGAATCTGCATTTAAACTCTTTGTACATAAAGATGGGGTGATGCGCGGCCGCTGGATGAAAAAAACGGCTTCGGATCCATTCACGCTTCCTTTTGAAGCAAAACCAATTCAAACACAATCCACAACAACAAAAAGCAATGTTTCTGTACAGGGTCGCTGGCGTGTTGCTTTTCAAAGAAGCAATGGCACTTGGCGTCCATCAGTAGGTATGTTTACGCAGCAAGACAATCGTGTTACCGGTACTTTTTTAAACCCTTCAGGCGACTATCGCTTTTTGGAAGGAACCGTACAAAACGGGCAATTACAACTTGCTTGCTTTGATGGATCGCATGCTTACCTATTTACAGCCAAATTCCTAAATGATACCACCATCGCTGATGGTGTTTTCTATGCTGGTTTGGCTGGTAAAGAAAACTGGAAAGCTATTAAAGATCCCAAAGCCAGTTTACCCGATGCGCCTGTTGTTTTTGCGATGAAACCCGGTGAAAGCAAACTGAGCTTCCGCTTTCCTTCAATTGATGGCGACACGGTTTCACTTAGTGATGCTCGCTTTCGTAATAAGCCGGTGATTATTCAGATCATGGGCTCATGGTGCCCTAATTGTATGGATGAAACGGCTATGCTGAGTACGTTTTATAAACAGTATCGCAATAAGGGCGTAGAGGTATTGGCGCTTGCCTACGAATACTCTACCGACTTTGAGCGGTCACGAAAAAGCATTGATCGTTTTAGAAAACGCTTTGATGTACAATACCCCATGTTGGTAACGGGTATTACGGTATCTGATGAAAAGCGTGCAGAGAAAACATTGCCTCAGCTAACAGGCATTCACTATTTCCCTTCAACCATATTTGTTGGAAAAGATGGCACGGTTAGATATCTGCATCAGGGTTATGCAGGACCTGCAACAGGCAAAGAGCATGATGCTTTTATGGCTGATTTTTATAGAAAAGTACAAACGCTTTTGGCAGAATAGTTACTTATTCAACTCTTCAAACTCGCCGGTCTGCTTGTTCTTACGAACATTGTGCCAATGGAAATAACGACCATTCATCGCCACATACACGCCTGGTGATAAGGTTTGTACAAAAGCAAGCGCGCTACCCAGGTTGAATAACCCGTCTGAGCTACCAAACTTATAAGGAATCATGGCACCAGTTAGTACTATGGTTTTGTTTTGTATGTGCTGTGCAATCACTTTGGCTGTTTCGGCCATGGTGTCTGTTCCGTGAGTGATGATAATTTGACTTTCTTCTGTGTTCTCGCACTGGCGCACAATGAGTTCACGATCAGCATCTGTCATTTCCAAACTATCAATCATCATAAGGGTACGCACATCCAAATTCAATCTGCAACGGCCCAGCTTCAGCATTTCCGGCAAGTGCG
>DALYHN010000365.1:1139-1992 GCA_031970875.1 Chitinophagaceae bacterium | reverse complement strand
CGCACTTGCCGGAAATGCTGAAGCTGGGCCGTTGCAGATTGAATTTGGATGTGCGCACCCTTATGATGATTGATAGTCTGGAAATGACCGATGCTGATCGTGAACTGATTGTGCGACAGTGCGAGAACACAGAAGAAAGTCAAATCATCATCACCCACGGAACAGATACTATGGCTGAAACAGCCAAAGTGATTGCACAGCACATACAAAACAAAACCATTGTACTAACCGGTGCAATGATTCCGTATAAGTTTGGCAGCTCAGATGGATTGTTCAACCTAGGTAGCGCACTTGCCTTTGTACAAACCCTGCCACCAGGGGTGTATGTAGCCATGAATGGTCGTTATTTTCATTGGCACAATGTGCGCAAGAACAAGCAGACCGGTGAGTTTGAAGAGTTGAATAAATAATTATTCTGCCAATAGCGTTTGCACTTTTCTATAAAAATCAGTCATGAAAGCTTCATGCTCTTTGCCTGTTGCGGGCCCCGCATAACCTTGATGTAAGTATCTAACGGTGCCGTCTTTTCCAACAAATATGGTTGAAGGGAAATAGTGAATGCCTGTTAACTGTGGCAATGTTTTCTCTGCACGCTTTTCATCAGTTACCGTAACACCCGTTACCAACATGGGATATTGCACATCAAAGCGTTTTCTAAAACGATCAATGCTTTTGCGCGAACGTTCAAAGTCGGTAGAATATTCGTAAGCAAGCGCCAACACCTCGATGCCCTTATTGCGATACTGTTTATAAAACGTACTCAGCATGGCCGTTTCATCCATACAGTTGGGACACCATGAACCCATGATCTGAATAATCACCGGCTTATTGCGAAAGCGCGCGTCACTAAGTG
>DALYHN010000365.1:0-1126 GCA_031970875.1 Chitinophagaceae bacterium | reverse complement strand
CATCAATTGAAGGAAAGCGGAAGTTCAATTTGCTTTCACCGGGTTTCATCGCAAAAACAACAGGCACATCAGGTAAACTGGCTTTGGGATCTTTAATGGCTTTCCAGTTTTCTTTTCCTGCAAGACCTGAATAGAAAATACCATCAGCGATGGTGGTATCATTCAGCAACTTGGCAGTAAAAAGGTATGCGTGTGATCCATCAAAACAAGCCAACTGTATTTTTCCATTTTGGACAGATCCTTCGAGAAAGCGATAATCGCCCGAAGGGTTTAAAAAGGTACCAGTTACACGATTGTCTTGCTGGGTAAACATACCCACTGATGGTCGCCAAGTGCCATTGCTTCTTTGAAAAGAAACACGCCAGCGACCTTGCACAGAAACATTGCTTTTTGTTGTTGTGGATTGTGTTTGAATTGGTTTTGCTTCGAATGGAAGCGTGAATGGGTCTGCAGCTGTTTTTTTCATCCATCGGCCGCGCATCACCCCATCTTTGTGTACGAAGATTTTGAAAGCAGATTCAAAGAAGGGCATCTGTACCAGCAGACTATCTCCTTCCTGCTGAAAATCATCTACCAATAAACGTTCAGAAGCGTTAAGTATGTACCAGCGAATCTTGTTTTGCTCGCGCACATGTTCAAAGCGAAAAGGAATTTGTATGCTGTCAGGACGGGTTACAACAGCGCTATATTGCTGACGCTGTGTTTGCGCTAGCAGCAAAGAGGGAAGCAGAGAAAAACAGATCAAAAACCAATTTCTTTTCATAACACAAGATTACTTGAATTGCCGCAACTGATTGCATCGAAGAATTATCTTTAACAAAACAAGCACCATGCGCCATAAGTTGTCTTTACTCATTTGTTTATTGTGTTTCGGCATGAGCGTATACGCTCAGGATGCCGAGGCCAAGTTGAAGGAATTGAACATTCAATTACCCGCGGTAGGCAAACCGATTGCCAACTATGTAAAATGGGTAAGAACAGGAAACCTTATTTTCTTGTCCGGTCATGGACCGCAAAAACCAGATGGCAATTATATCACTGGTAAGCTGGGTAAAGACATGAGCATTGAGCAGGGCTATGATGCGGCGCGTTTAACAGCGATTCAATTATTGGCTTCATTAAAAGA
>DALYHN010000364.1:0-1996 GCA_031970875.1 Chitinophagaceae bacterium | reverse complement strand
GATGGTCAGATAGCAGCTATGGATACGCCTGCTGGTTTGAAAAAGCAGTTTGCAACAGATAGTATGGAAACCGTATTTCTTCAATTGGCCAGAAAAGCAGTGAGGACAGAATAGTATGCAACAGTTTCTATCATTTGTACGAAAAGAATTTTATCATATTCTGCGCGACAGGCGAACGCTGTTCATTTTATTTGGCATGCCTATCGCGCAAATCATGTTATTCGGTTTTGCCTTAACCAATGAGGTAAAGAATTCAAAGATTGCCATACTCGACCCTTCAAGGGATGTTTTGTCGATGCGCATTACCGATCGCTTAGAAGCAAGTCGTTATTTCGATTTGGCTACAGCGCCTCGCACGATGCAGGAAGTAGATGCTGCATTTAAGAAAGGACAGATTAGGATGGCTGTGGTGTTTCCACAGCATTTTCATCAGCAAGTGGTGCATGGTAATTCGGCGACGATACAATTGATTGCCGATGCATCAGATCCTAATACGGCAACGACATTGGTGAATTATGCCAATGCCATCATTCAGGATGAGCAAAAAGCCTTGAATAGGTTACAAAAAATTCCTTATCGAATAGAGCCACAAATGCGTATGCTGTACAACCCCCAATTGAAAGGGGCATACAATTTTGTGCCAGGTGTAATGGCTATGATTCTGCTGCTAGTTTGTACGATGATGACATCCATTGCCATCGTTAAAGAAAAAGAAACAGGTACTATGGAAATCTTATTGGCGTCTCCATTAAGACCAATATTGGTAATCGTTGCCAAAGCGGTTCCATATCTCGCTGTAAGTGCCGTGAATGTGGCCAGTATTTTGTTGTTAAGTGTATTTGTGTTGGATTTGCCGATACAAGGCAGTTTGGCCTTACTGGTAGGCGAGAGCTTGTTGTTCACCATCACCTCGCTCACGCTAGGGTTATTGATTTCGTCTGTCACTAACTCGCAGCAGGTGGCAATGTTGATTTCTTTGATGGGTATGTTTTTGCCAACATTGATGTTCAGTGGGTTCATGTTCCCAATAGAGAATATGCCTCTGCCCATGCAAATCATTTCCAATATTGTTCCTGCGAAATGGTTTTTCTACATCGTGAAAGCGGTGATGATTAAAGGGCTAGGACTCCATGCCATTTGGAAGGAAACTTTGATACTCGCTGGTATGACAACCTTCTTGCTGTTGGTTAGTATTCGTAAATACAAAATCCGTCTTGCCTGATGCGTACCATTCGTTTCATACTCGAAAAAGAATTCAGGCAGGTCTTTCGTGATCCTGCGATTCTTCGCATGATGTTTATTATGCCGGTGATTCAATTGGTGATTCTTCCGTTGACGGCTAATTACGAAGTAAAGAATGTGCAGCTGGCGATTGTGGATCATGATAAATCTACCTACACCAGACAATTGATTCAAAAAGCTGCAGCCACAGGCTACTTCATCATTCCTGGCAATTTTGATGCTTATGCAGATGCCATGGAATTGGTAGAACATGATAAAGCCGATATCATTCTGGAAATTCCTGCTGGGTTTGAACGTAGTTTAGTGAAAGAAGATCAGGCGCAAGTCTTTATGGCAGTGAATGCAATTAATGGCGCCAAAGCCAATATCGGTGCTGCCTATCTCAATCAATTAATTCGGGAGTTTAATCAGGATATCCGTTTGCGTTGGATACAAATACCGCGCTCGGGTATGCTACCAACCATACAGACGGAGCAGCGCTTCTGGTTTAATATGCATATGAACTATCAGCAATTCATGGTGCCGGGTATTCTTGTGATCTTATTAACCATGGTGGGTGCGTTTTTGTCGGCATTGAATATTGTGAAAGAAAAAGAAGTGGGTACGATTGAACAGATTAATGTGACGCCCATCAAGAAACACCATTTTATTCTGGGCAAATTGATTCCTTTCTGGTTAATGGGCTTGATCGTGCTAACACTGGGATTAACCATTGCAAGACTGGTATATGGTATCGTGCCAGCAGGTAATATCG
>DALYHN010000363.1:0-2008 GCA_031970875.1 Chitinophagaceae bacterium | reverse complement strand
GCCAATTTTTACTTGAAAGCCCCATTCTTGCAGGGTGCTTATGCAAACAGCCGCATTTTTGGCGGGCATATAGCCGGCCGGACAAACAATCCCAATTGTATCGCCTTTTTTCAGCGGTGCTGGAACACGAATCATGCAACAATATTAAAGCTTCAGGCCGGAACGAATGCTTATTTTTGCACTCTTTTGAAGCAACTATGAGTCAACCGAAGCGATACTTAATTACAGCCGCCCTGCCCTACGCAAACGGGCTCAAGCATATCGGCCATCTGGCCGGTGCCTATCTCCCTGCAGATATCTATGCGCGCTACCTCCGTGCGCAGCAGCGCGATGTGGTATTTGTGTGTGGCAGCGATGAACATGGCACTGCCATTCCCATTCAAGCGGCCAAAGAAGGCATTACCCCCCAAGAAATGATTGATAAATACCATCCCATCCTATTCCAAAACATGCAGGACCTTGGTATTGAGTTCGATATCTATCACCGTACTAGCGCACCCATTCACCATGAAACAGCGAAGGAATTTTTTACTGCCCTGAATAATGCAGGCGAGCTGGAAGTGAAAGAAAGCGAACAGTATTTCGATGAACAGGCACAAACATTCTTGGCAGACCGTTATATCAAAGGCACTTGCCCTAACTGTAGTTATGATAGCGCTTATGGCGATCAGTGCGAAAGATGTGGCAAGAGTTTGAGTCCCGATGAATTGATTAATCCGGTCTCTACTTTGAGCGGACAAGCACCTGTGAAAAAACTCACCAAGCATTGGTACTTCTGCGCAACTGGATTCTGGAACAACACAAAGAAGATTGGAAAACCAATGTGCTGGGTCAATGTAAAAGTTGGATTGATGGTGGTTTGCAGCCACGTGCTGTAACCCGCGATCTGGACTGGGGTGTAGATGTACCGGTTGCAGATGCTGCGGGCAAAAAACTCTATGTGTGGTTTGATGCACCCATCGGCTATGTGTCTGCCACCAAACAATGGGCATTAGACAATGGCAAGGATTGGGAACCTTATTGGAAAGATGCCGATACCAAACTCGTACACTTTATCGGTAAAGACAATATCGTCTTCCATTGCATCATCTTCCCCATCATGCTCAAACTGCACGGACATATTCTTCCGGAGAATGTACCTGCCAATGAGTTCATGAACTTAGAAGGCGATAAAATGAGCACCAGCCGCAACTGGAAACTGGATCAGCAGGAATACATTGATGATTTCATTAAGGCAGAAAATGGCGGACCGCAAATGGCAGACGTATTGCGCTATTATTTAACCGCAATTGCACCGGAGAGCAAGGACAGTGAATTTACTTGGAAAGGTTTTCAAGATGCCAATAACAGCGAGCTGGTGGCCATCTTCGGCAATTTTGTGAACCGCACTTTCGTGCTGATGCACAAACTCTGCAATGGCAAAGTACCGCCACTGCATGCAGAAATTGCAGATGAGACCGACAAAGCCATGATTGATGCTTTCCGTGCGACGAAAGAGAAAGTAGAAGGGTTGTTGGAGCAATATAAATTCCGCGATGCCTTGTTTGAAGTAATTGATCTTGCGCGTCAGGGTAACCAATACATGCAGAAAAAAGAACCTTGGATCGTAGCCAAATCACTGGCTGAAAAACCGGAGAACCAACAACTCATCGACAACTGCATGCATATCTGTTTGCAGTTGACAGCGAATCTGGCGATACTAATCCATCCTTTCTTACCATTCACCGCAAAGAAAATGTGCCACATGATGAAAGTGGTAGAGAAAATGCTGGAATGGGAGAATGCAGGCAAACTGAAACTCTTGAGTGTAGGCTATAGCCTGCGTGCTCCGGAATTATTGTTCAGAAAAATTGAAGACGCAGAGATTGCTGTTCAGATTGAGAAATTGAAAAACAAGAGCACACAAAAAATGGATACGAATACACCTGCTCCGGCCCCTGCAACACCTGCAGTAAAACCAGAGATCGTGTTTGATGATTTTGCGAAGATTGATTTGAAAGTAGGCACG
>DALYHN010000362.1:253-2013 GCA_031970875.1 Chitinophagaceae bacterium | reverse complement strand
CTCAAGTACTCACGGGCTGTTTTTAGGGTAAAAACATTGGAGCCAAAGATTGCGGAGATTTTGGCACTGCCGGCTACTTTTACCTCATTGGCATCGCTAGTAAGATTGCCAATGGCTTCGAAACGTAGAGACATATAATGTTGATTTTATTTGCTGCAAATTAAACCAATAGCCGGTAAAAGAATTAATCTATTTGACTTAAAATTCAAAAAATGGGTATGAAATGGGGAAAATTATTTACATATAATTATATTATATATAAATAATCATTCATTTGAAATCATTGTACCACCAGTTTCTTCAATTCATAGCGGGTATTCTTGCCTTCCAGTTTTAAGAGTAAGACCTGGCCACGGCATTCGCTTAGGTTCAGACTGACTTGATTAGCACCCTTTGCGCTAGTAAACGCTAGACTACGCACAGCTCGGCCTGTAGCCGATTCAATGACTCTGAGCGTGAGTGGTTGTGCCGAATTGCTATGGAAATTGATTTGGAATTTTGTGCCAGGGTTGGGGTAGGCTTGAACGATATTCAATCGCTCATCCAGGATTTCCTCGAAAGTGGAGAATGCGGCATTATTGATTTGTGCATCCAGATTAACCTGCTTGCCGCCTGTTTCAAAGGTGAAGACTGTTTGTAGGATATCATCAGCCTGAATCGGATTCTTTGACAGCGGCGAAGTGAACTTCGACAAATTGATGCTGTATTCCTTCAGGCTGTCCTTAGCAGGCAAGGTATAAGTATAATGATCTGTCCAATTGCTGATGGATTTCTTCACCAATGTAATGGTAACCGGTGTGTTGAACTTGCCTGTGAAAGCAATACTCTTATATTGACGCATGTCCTGCTCCGCGCCGCCGCCATTCATGATTTTATATAGCGTGAGGTAATCACTAGTGTTGGCTTTTAATTGAATATCACGCAGTAAAGGAAACTCATTGTTGACATATACTCGGTTTGGATTATTCAGGACTTTGAAATCTGTAATCGTTGTTTTTGT
Organism: Chitinophagaceae bacterium; assembly: GCA_031970875.1. Taxonomy (GTDB): domain Bacteria; phylum Bacteroidota; class Bacteroidia; order Chitinophagales; family Chitinophagaceae; genus JAFLBI01. The sequence goes on along the minus strand of DALYHN010000362.1, from coordinate 1,013 downwards.
TGCGTTATAATCTACACCCCATATACCATCAGATAAGTACACGACATCTCTCGGCGTATTTGCGGTGCTGAGAATGATATTGGCTTCGTGGGCATCATCAACGGTGAGTTCCAGATTGGTTCTACCGTTAGGATTGATCGGTACTTGAATGGTTCTGCGTACAAATTGCGCGTATTCATTCTTGCGTTCTTCTATTTCGATAGAGGCGCTTGTTGCATTTGACTGATTATTGATTTGTACTTGCAACTTACCAGCAGCACGCTTACCATAGATCAGATAAGTATTGGGTAATGGTTTGGCAGGGATGCTGGTGATTGGCTTAAATGCATTTAGCTTATCAAGAATGTCTAATACCATATCTGTTACCAAATAAGGCGCGGCAGCCCATAATTGGTAATTATACAATGTATCGTCCTGAACGTAATCTTTGTTCAGCCAATTAGATTGTAAGCGAAAGTTATTGCTGCCTTTGCTGATGCCTACACTGAAATGTGTAGCAAACTCAATGGCGCCGTTTTCTCTTTTCAGGGTATAGCGCACAAAGTCAAAGCCTCTCAATTTGAATAATTCCATATTGACCAATTCTGCGCCGCGTAATCTGTCGCAAATATGTTTGGTGTGGTTGTAAACAGAGTCGCTTGTTCTGGTTGCAAACGCAACAGCTCTGGCCTGATTGTTCTTAGTGAAATCTACTGAGATGATCTCCTTAGCATTGGTAAATGCAGTAAGATCGGTTGGTGAGCTGATGAATGCGCGATAG
>DALYHN010000362.1:0-221 GCA_031970875.1 Chitinophagaceae bacterium | reverse complement strand
GTGTAAGCCGGCGTGCTGTTGGGTGTGGTAGCATCTGTTTGATATAAGAGCTGTTTTAAATGCTTGCCACCAATCAGTTCAGTAGCATTTGCATAATTGATATCGCCATGCTCGCCATTTCTGGCTTTTCTGAAATTGCGCAAGCCAATAATATCCCCTAAACTCATACTTTCTACACCACCAGTATTTCCTGAGTAAACAATATTACCATCGGGGTAGAG
>DALYHN010000361.1:0-2028 GCA_031970875.1 Chitinophagaceae bacterium | reverse complement strand
ACTGCACAAGCGGCAGCCATTGCACAAAAAGCAGGTGCACAAAAATTACTGATCGGACATTTCAGTAGCAAGTATGAAACCTTGGATGCTTTTCTTGCCGAAACCAAAGCTGCATTTGCACAAACGCAATTGGCTACTGAAGGCACGACTTTCTTAATCTAACGCATCAACCAAGTATAGAACAAAGGAAACTCTGCCCGCCAGGCAGCTTCATTGTGCTGCGCCAATGGCGTGATAGAACGCCGAATTTCATAACGCGATTTTGTCTGTAAGAGTTGAATGATGCCATCCATATCACTCACTGTTTGCGCACCCTCTCTTCCACCCGCATAAAAGTAAAATCGGGGCATCGCAGTTGTTTGAAAATTTTGTGTGAGGGTTTTCATTTCCGGTGCAATCCAGAATGAAGGTGAGAATACACCCGCACTACCAAACATATCCGGATACTGTAGTATCGCATAATAACTAATTAGTCCACCCATACTGCTACCGGCAATAAATGTTCCAGATGGTCCTTTGATAGTTCTATACTTGGCATCAATAAATGGCTTGAGTGTTTTAGCAATGAAGTCAACATAAGCCTTGCCTTCCCCTTTACCAAAACGGGTATTATCGAATGCATTGTACTCTGTCAATCGCTTATCGCCACCATGATCAATGCCAACCACAATACATTCCTTTTTCAATTGCTGTTGCAGACTGTCTAAACATTCATCCACACCCCACTCACCGAATGGTGCTGTTTGTTCATTGAATAAATTCTGTCCATCATGCATGTACAAAACTGGGTAGGTTTTGGAATTGGTTGCATAGCCTTTAGGCAGATAAATCCAAATACGTCTTTGTCTATTTAATTGTGGCATCTGAAAAGCAGTATCAATGATGCGCACCTGCGGTGAAGTAGTATATCTTTTAGCCTTGATGGGATAATCATCTTTCCACCCTGCAATGGTGATTTCCTGACTGATGTCTGCATTCACTTCAATAACCCTGTCTGCGATATCTGCCCCATCCGCTTTACACTCTACTTTATCCCAACCACCCCGTGTAAACTTGAATGCATAAGTGCCTGGTGCAACATCTTTCAACACAATTACTTTTCTGCCACCTGCAGAAGGCTTGAGTTTATATGCAGGATCAGCTGGTTGCCAATTATTGAAGCTGCCAGCAACGAAAACATCATCATCCTTGCGCGTTGCAATATCTGTAAGGATAAGTCTTACACTAAACTGAGCCTGTACTTGACAAACAATTAGAACAAAGCAAATAAGCAAACGATATTTCATCTTTCTAATGTACGAATCATCGCAAACAAAAAGCCCCGATGGGTTTACATCAGGGCTCAATTTGTTGGAATATTTTGTTAATCCAGGATCTCTACATCCTTCGGATATTTTGCCTTATTGAAGACAAAGAGATTATCTGCAAGATTGGCACTGGTATTCAGGTTAGCAAAAGACAAATCAACCACGTTATTGCTCTTGTCTAAGATCTTCGCACGTGTAATGATATTCTTTGCCTTGTCTACAAAGAGGTTTACTTTCTGAAAACTCTTGCGTTTATCAACAGGCATCATTTCAATTTCATGAAAAGCACCGGCAGAACTTACCAACTTATACGTAAAGTCCTTGTCGTAAGAACCTGCTAATAATTTTTGCGGGCTCAGTGTCTGACTGCCTTCCTCAACAGAAGTAACCGTAATGGTTTTAGCACCATCATAGCTATATACATTCGCCGCATCGCACAACACTTCTGTTTTACCTTGCTTCAAAACGTATTTCTGTCCTTTAATAGAAATATCTCCGTTCTTAGTGCTATTGAGCTTACCCTTACTAGTAAATGATTTAATGGCAAATTTTGCTGTAATGCCTTTGAATGATTTGAATTTGGCACCAACCGCATCCAGTACTTTTTTAGCAGCCGGATCATTCTGCGCCTGAGCATTGCTCAACAATACAGTAGAAGCGATCAGCAGCAGGAAAAATTGTTTCATTTTATTGAATTGGGTGGCAAATATACACGAGTAAC
>DALYHN010000360.1:0-2029 GCA_031970875.1 Chitinophagaceae bacterium | reverse complement strand
CCGGCCGATAGAAAAACCACCGAAACAATTCTTACACAACTCGCCCCATTATTCACTGATGCCAACAAGCGTTGGGTGGGACAAAACATTAAGTATGATTTATTGGTGTTGAAAAACTACGGTGTAGCACCAACAGGATCTTTATTTGATACGATGCTGGCGCATTACCTCATTGAGCCGGAAGGTAGACGCAGCATGGATTTGCTGAGTGCGCAATATCTCGGTTATGAGCCCGTGCATATTGATGAACTCATTGGTAAGAAGGGTAAGAACCAGGGCACCATGCGCGATGTGGATGTAGAAAAGGTAAAAGAATATGCAGCAGAAGATGCGGACATTACTTTACAATTGAAACAAGTCTTCACACCACAGCTGCAAGAGAAAGAAGTACAGCGTGTATTTGATGAAGTGGAAACACCCTTGGTGCGTGTACTCACAGATATGGAGTTTGAGGGTGTGCGTGTGGATGAAGGTTTTTTACATGAGTATAGTAGGTTGTTGGATGAAGAAGCTAGACAAGCAGAGAAATCAGTATATGAACAAGCCGGTGTAAAATTTAACCTAGCATCGCCTAAGCAATTGGGTGAAGTGTTGTTCGATAAACTGCAGCTTGATCCTTCTGCGAAAAAAACCAAGACGGGTCAGTACCAAACCGGTGAAGATGTATTGAATAAGCTGGCGGTGAAAGGACATAAGATTGTAGATGATATTCTTGCATTCCGCGAACTCACCAAACTCAAATCAACGTATGTAGATGCGTTGCCGGCGATGATTCATCCGCGTACAGGTCGCGTTCACACATCCTATGCACAGGCCGTTGCAGTTACAGGAAGACTGAGCAGCAATAATCCCAACCTGCAGAATATTCCAATTAGAACAGCACGCGGCAGAGAAATCAGAAAAGCATTTGTGCCGAGAGACAAGGAACATATTTTACTCAGCGCCGATTATTCGCAGATTGAATTGCGCATTGTTGCCGCCATCAGTGGTGACCCAAACATGTGTGAAGCATTCCGCTTGGGTAAAGACATCCACACAGCAACCGCAGCAAAAGTTTATGGTGTAGCAGAAGCAGATGTAACCAAGGAAATGCGCTACAAAGCCAAGAGCGTGAACTTTGGTATCATCTATGGACAAGGTGCTTTTGGTTTGGCGGATAATCTGGGCATTAGCAGAACCGAAGCCAAAGAAATCATTGATAATTATAAAAGAGAGTTTGCCGGCATCCAGAAATACATGGATGATACCGTGAACTTTGCGAAGGAAAATGGCTATGTGCAAACCGTGATGGGCCGCAAGCGTTGGCTGCGCGATATCAACTCATCCAATTTCACGGTGCGCGGTTTTGCAGAACGTAACGCCATTAACTCACCCATACAGGGAACGGCTGCTGATATGATTAAGCTGGCGATGATACGCATTCATAAAGCCATGCAGCAAGAAAAACTCCGCAGTAAGATGATTCTGCAGGTACATGATGAATTGGTCTTTGATGCACACAACAGCGAAGTAGATACACTGAAAGCGTTGATCTTAGAAAACATGCGTGCCGCTTTGCCTTTGCCCAACAATGTGCCGGTTGAAGCAGAAGTGGGCGCGGGTGATAATTGGCTGGAAGCACATTAAACCAAATACATGAACCAACAAGAAGCCATCATTACGAAATTTTATACGGCTTTTCAGCAGAAAGATGCTGCTACTATGAATAGCTGCTATGCAGAAGATATCGTATTCAGCGATCCGGTATTTGGTATGCTGCAGGGTGATGCGGTACGTGCCATGTGGCAAATGCTTTGTGCAAGAGCTAAGGATTTCTCGCTGGTTTTTGACAATATTCAATGCTTGGATGAGGAATACGCTACTTGTAACTGGACGGCCACCTACACATTCGGCGCAACAGGCAGAAAAGTGGTGAATAAGATTACCGCGCACATGCGCATACAGAATGGCATCATCACAGAACATTCTGATGCGTTTTCTTTGTATCGTTGGTGCAAGCAAGCCCTTGGTCCCATTGGCTGGATCTTTG
>DALYHN010000359.1:0-2042 GCA_031970875.1 Chitinophagaceae bacterium | reverse complement strand
ATGATGCCGATATGCAGCATCCGGATCTGCCCAACAGCATGAATATGTTTCTCCACTTTTGGGATGATATGTTCCCCATTGCACAAAAAATCAATGCGGCGATTGTAGAAGGTCGTATCGGCAAGGAAAAAGGTATTGATTTGGAAAAAGTAGACCTGCTGGCGCCGATTCCCTTTCCTTCATCCTGCAGAGATGGTTATGCATTCAGACAACATGTAGCTGCTGCCAGAAGAAACCGCGGTGTACCGATGATTCCTGAGTTTGATCAGTATCCAATCTTTTACTTCACCAATCACCACAGTATCCAAGGTCCGGGCCCCATTGTGTGTATGCCGGATCATTTTGAAAAACTGGATTTTGAACTCGAAGCAGCCATTGTGATCTGCAGACAAGGCAGAAATATTCCTGCGGAAGAAGCAGATAGTTATATCGGTGGATTGATGATCATGAACGATATGAGTGCGCGTCGCCTGCAAATGGAAGAGATGTTACTAAACCTTGGCCCCGCTAAAGGCAAAGATTTCTCTACTGTAATCGGCCCCTGCCTCGTAACGCTGGATGAACTGGAAGCTTATGAAACTGCACCCAAGCCGGGACATACAGGTAAGAGTTGGAACCTGCGCATGCAATGCTGGGTGAATGGTGTGCAAGTGAGTGATGGCAATGTGGCGGATATGGACTGGACATTTGCTGAAATCATTGAGCGTTGTGCCTATGGCGTAACATTGAATCCTGGTGATGTGATTGGCAGCGGTACTGTAGGCACCGGCTGTTTCTTGGAATTGAATGGCACAGGCAAACTCAATAATCCTGAGTACAAAGAACAATGGTTACAAGATGGTGATGTAGTAGAGATGGAAATCACCGGACTAGGTAGATTACACAATACCATCGTTGCTGAAGAAACCGATTTTTCTATTTTGAACAAGAAGCACTTATAGCTGATTTTCACCGCAGAGAACAAGAGTTAACAGAGTTAACGCAGAGTTTTATGCATAGGGAAGAATTAAATACTATAGGCGGAAAAATCTTAGATGCCTGCATAGCTGTTCATAAGGAATTAGGGCCAGGGCTTTTAGAGTCTGCATATGTGAATGCATTATTGAGAGAATTTGAATTAAGAGAAATATATGCACGTCAGCAGGTGCCAATAGAAATGAGTTATAAAGGAAAGGAGATTGGTAAGGTTTATGTAATAGATATATTGGTTGAGGATCAGATTATACTTGAGATAAAATCAGTTGATGAAATTCATCCAATTTATGAGGCACAATTGATCACTTATCTAAAAGTGTCAAACCTAAAGCTTGGCTATCTCATTAACTTTAATGTACCTCTCTTGAAACAAGGATTTAAAAGAATTGTATATAATTTTTAATCTCTGCGGAGCCTCTGCCTCTCTGCTACTCTGCGGTAAAGAAAGAAAATGAAAATAGACCTCAGTACCTTATCCCCCGCTCAAAAGCAAGCATGGTTGCAACATGCGGTTGCACCCAGACCTATTGCATTTGCCAGCACCATTGATGCAGCAGGCAATGCCAACCTGAGCCCTTTTAGCTTTTTCAATCTCTTCTCGTCTAACCCACCCGTGGTGATTTTTTCAGCTGCACGCCGCGTGCGCGATAATACCACCAAGCATACTTTACAAAATGTAATAGAAGTACCCGAGTGCGTGATCAATATCTGCGATTATGCCATGGTACAGCAAACCAGCCTCGCCAGTTGCGAATACCCCAAGGGCGTTGATGAGTTTGTAAAAGCAGGCTTTACCAAAGAAGCCGCTACCATGGTGCGCGTACCCATGGTGAAGGAAGCCAAGATCAAAATGGAGTGCAAGGTGTTGGAAACAAAAAGCTTTGGCGAAAACGGCGGTGCTGGTCAGCTTATTATTGCTGAAGTATTGTGCATGCATGTAGATGACAGCATTCTCAATAGCGAAGGCTCCATGATTGACCAGCGTAAGCTGGAACTAGTAGCCAGATTAGGCGGTGATTGGTATTGCAAAGTTAACCCCGATAATCTCTTTACTGTTCCTAAGCCCA
>DALYHN010000358.1:0-2048 GCA_031970875.1 Chitinophagaceae bacterium | reverse complement strand
TGCCAGAACCAGAAGCAGAGCCAGTGAAGATGGATTGGGATGAAGCGGGCAAGCCTCTTCAAGAGCCTCCAATACCTGAGGAACCTATTAGCCAAAATAGTTTGAAGAATGATGGTGGTGCGATCTCCGTCATCATGCCAAAGGAAAATGCAACAGAGCAACCAGCTTTTGACGTGGTAGAAAAAGAAGAAGCTATTATGCCTATCACAACAATTCCGCCCGCAGATACTAAGACCGTGCATGATTTGTATTTAGGTAATGAAGCGCTTGATGTAGAGGAATCGGTAGAAGATGTAGCAGAAACAGAAGAAGAAGTGTACGAAGAAGAGGAAGAGGATGTTGAGGAGAGTGAAGATGCTGATATGGAGTTGGAAATTAATGAAGGCATCGAAGAAGCAGTTGTTGCTTCAGCAGCAGTGAACAGAAAGGGTTTAGACACTAAATATGATGCAACACTTGATCTGAAAGATTATAAGTATCCTTCACTCGATTTGTTGGAGAATCATAGTAACGATAAAATTGTACATGATCCAACTGAGTTGGAGACACATAAAAACCAGATCATTGCTACGCTGAAGAATTATGATATCACCATCCAACGTATCAGTGCCACCATCGGACCCACAGTAACACTCTATGAAATTGTACCGGCTCCGGGTGTGCGTATTAGTCGTATCAAAAATTTGGAAGATGATATCGCATTAAGCTTGGCCGCATTGGGTATTCGTATTATCGCGCCAATTCCTGGCAAGGGTACAATTGGTATTGAAGTGCCCAATTTGCGCAAGTCGGTAGTGAGTATGCGTGGCTTATTGGCTTCTGAGAAATTCCAGAATAACCATTTCTCGCTGCCGATCGCTATTGGTAAGAAAATCGATAATGAGAATTTCATTGTCGACTTAGCCAGCATGCCACACTTGTTGATGGCCGGTGCTACTGGTCAGGGTAAATCAGTTGGTATCAATACATTGCTGGTTTCTTTATTATACAAGAAACATCCTTCGCAGTTAAAGTTTGTATTGGTTGATCCGAAGAAAGTAGAACTGAGTTTATATCGTGTGATTGAAAAGCATTTCCTTGCTAAGTTGCCCGGTGAGGATGAAGCCATTATTACAGATACCAAGAAAGTGATCAATACACTGAATGCCTTGTGTATTGAAATGGACAACCGTTATGATTTATTGAAAGAAGCTGGTTGTAGAAATATCCGTGAGTACAATGATAAGTTCACAGCCAGAAAACTGAATCCTGAAAAAGGACATCAATACCTGCCATTCATTGTTCTGGTAGTAGATGAGTTTGCAGATTTGATCATGACTGCAGGTAAGGAAGTAGAAATGCCGATTGCCCGTTTGGCACAGTTGGCACGTGCGGTAGGTATTCACCTCATCATCGCTACACAGCGTCCATCTGTAAACATTATTACTGGTACCATTAAAGCCAATTTCCCTGCGCGTATTGCATTTAAAGTGTCCTCTAAAATTGATAGCCGTACCATTCTGGATGCAGGTGGTGCTGAGCAGTTGATTGGTAAGGGGGATATGCTCATTAGTTATAATGGTGAGATCACGCGTTTGCAGTGTGCTTTCGTTGATACACCAGAAGTTGAGCGTGTGGCAGAATTCATCGGTGATCAGCGCGGCTATCCACAGGCATTCTTATTGCCAGAATATGTGGATGAAAAAGAAGCCGAGGGCCGCGACTTTGATGCCAGTGATCGTGATCCATTATTTGAAGATGCTGCGAGATTAATTGTTCAAAATCAAGTAGGTAGTACTTCTTTGATACAGCGTAGAATGAAATTGGGCTATAATAGAGCCGGGCGTTTGATGGATCAGTTAGAGGCAGCTGGTATCGTTGGGCCCAACCTAGGTAGTAAACCCCGGGAAGTGCTGTATAAGACTGAGGCTGAGCTATTACAGTACCTAGAAACTTTGTGATGAACGGAGGCGTTTGGTTTTAAACCGGATGACCACTTTCTGGTCTATTCACGGTTACTCGTGTATATTTGCCACCCAATTCAATAAAATGAAACAATTTTTCCTGCT
>DALYHN010000357.1:0-2059 GCA_031970875.1 Chitinophagaceae bacterium | reverse complement strand
TCGATTATTGAACAAGTATTGTTGAGTGAAGTACCAACTGCACAAAATCAGCGTAGACGTTTGGTAGAATTATTTATTGATGCAGAAAAACTCAAACAAAAAAAGTGGCAAAAAATTGCCGGAATTGATACCCTGAGCTTTAAAAGCTATGCAGCTGGCGATCGCTTGAAGGATAGTTTGCTCTACTTGGTGTACAAGCAAATCGGCAAGAAACATTTATTGGTAGATCGCTTGAATAAAAAAGGAACGATTATTAAAGTGAGTGCCACTAGTAGGGACGAAGTGTTTTCCAAACTCTTTACAGAGCGTCTAGTAAATGCAACAATTGCTTATTATGTTGGCATCAAAACATCTGTTGCACAGTTGCAGTTGCAACGCTTAGAAAAAAGAGCGGACTCTTTATCGGCTATACTAAACGCCAAGACCTACGAAACAGCTACACAGCAAATTCTGGATGCAAATATTGCTTTCAAGACAGCTGCAGTGCCGGGTGAGTTAACGCAAAGGCAAAAGACATTGGCCTATGCTTTATACACAGAAGTAACCAAAAACTTAGAAGCCAGCAGAATGTCGCTGGCCGCGCAAACTCCTGTCATCAATTTATTAGATACGCCAAAGTATCCGTTGGAAGATGGCCGAACGCCTTGGTTTATATTGGTCTTATTGGCATGGGGCTTAGTCATTGGAGCAGGTTTACTCTGGACCTTCTTTACTTATCCATCTGTTAAATCATAGCTGAATCTGACTGGATATGGATGTATCCTTTATCATAGTCAATTATAATTCAGCAGCATTGGTGTTGAACTGTGTGAGGTCTATCAGGCAATTCACCCAAGGGCTCAAATATGAAATCATACTGGTAGATAATGCTTCTCCTGATCGTACAGTGGATGCTTTGTTAAACGAGTTGCAAGGTGATGATTGTGTATTTGTACAACTAAATGAGAACAAGGGTTTTGGTGCAGGAAATAACGCTGCATTAACCGTTGCTAAAGGACGCTATCTTTTTTTATTGAATCCAGATACCCGCTTGTGTAGTAATGCAGCGGGTATTTTTATGAATATAATGGACCAAGCAGAATGGCAACAGGTAGCTGCTTGTGGAGCTGATCTCATTAATGAAAATGGTGTATCAGTGCAGGCCTATGGTAATTTCCCAACTTGGTTTGCTGCTTTTGCATCTTTTGGAGTACAATATATAATGCCGAAATATTATCGTCGCCATATCAGCTTGGGTGCTGTTAATCAAGGCAAGGATAATAAACTCGTAGATTATATTTCAGGAGCAGCTATGTTTATACGCAGATCTGTGATAGATCAGATCGGTTTTTTTGATGAAGACTTTTTCTTGTTTTTCGAAGAAACAGAATGGGCTTACAGGGCAAATAAAGCAGGGTATCAACTCTATTTAATCCCTGCCGTTCAAATCATACATCTTGAAGGCGGAAGTGAAAGTCAGGTTAGTGGCAATGCTTCCTTTAGTGTTGGGCGATTTCGTATGTTTGAACAAAGCCGTCAATTGTTTTACCGGAAAACCCGTGGACCTTTCTTTGCAAGCTGTATGAAGCCCTTCGATATTTTACAAATGTTACAGAAGACTTGGAGAGGTAAGGAGGGAGGTAATTGGGTAGAAAAAACTAAGTTGATATTTGCTGCATGAGTCATAACGCACTTAGTCATATCAAAGGATTTATTATTACGGCAGCACACGAAACTGCGCGTCAGGATCGCGTACAGCAACTCATGCAGCTTTTGCCCGGTATTCAACAAATGGAAGCCGTCTATCCTTCGCTTGAAAAAGTTCCTTTTTTGACCAAGCTGCAGGCATTGTCTAAACAACGTACGGGACATGCACTGAAGCATGGAGAGATTGGGGTATTATTATCGAGCAGAAAGATCTGGCATAGAATTGTGCAAGAGGCGTCAAGTGATACGGAAGCTTTTTTGGTATTGGAAAGTGATAGCTGGATGAACGATCCTGCTGTTTTTGGAGAATATTATTCGATGCTTACCCAGCAGTACGATATGTTTTTCTTTGGCTCTTGGTTAGGCCGAACAC
>DALYHN010000356.1:0-2069 GCA_031970875.1 Chitinophagaceae bacterium | reverse complement strand
ATCTAGGTTAATCTGGTATGAGCGGTAATTAAGCCGGATTCAATAAACGAGAAACAGCTTGTTCGGCCTGCTCGAAGCCAAAGCCATTCAATACCTGCTGCATCATAGTAGCAATTTCAGCATTACAGAGATTGCCTATGCTGCCTTCATGTGTGGTAGGTGCAGGCGCGTCGGGCATGTTGAAACTGCCCTCTTCTACCTGCTTACCGATGATTTTATAGGCATCACGGAAAGGTGTGCCCTGTTTCACTAGTTCATTCACAGCATCTACAGTAAAGAGGTATTTGAATTTTTCGTCCTTCAGAATATCTGGCTTGATATGAATATTACTTAGCATCAGCGCTGCCATCTGGATGCATTGCTGCAGGGTTTGAAATGCGGGGAATAGATGTTCCTTCAATAATTGCAGATCTCTGTGATAACCGCTAGGCAAGTTGGTCGTCATCATGGTGATCTCATTTGGCAATGACTTGATGCGATTGCAATGAGAACGAATCAACTCAAACACATCCGGATTTTTTTTATGAGGCATGATGCTGCTGCCTGTAGTGAGCTCAGCAGGGAAAGACACAAAATCGAAATGCTGATTGAGATAGATACACATATCCATACTGAGTCTGGACAAAGTATCAGCCAAGTTAGCCATGGCTTGCGCCACGATGCGCTCAGCTTTACCACGGCCCATTTGCGCATACACTACATTGTAGTTGAGGTGCTCGAATCCGAGCAATTCAGTAGTCAAGGTTCTGTTGATGGGGAAAGAAGAACCATAACCAGCTGCAGAACCGAGTGGATTTTTGTTCACCACTTTATAAGCAGCTTGCAGGGTTTGTACATCATCCACCAAACTTTCCGCATAAGCCCCAAACCACAAACCAAAGGAAGAAGGCATGGCCAATTGCAAATGCGTATAACCCGGAAGTAAATGGTGCTTATAGGCTTCGCTTTGCTCCTGCAGTAACGCGAAAAAAGGTTCTATTGAGCGAACCAATTGCTGTAACTCATAACGCAGAAACAATTTAATATCCACTAAAACCTGATCGTTTCTACTTCTTGCCGCGTGAATCTTTTTACCCGTATCGCCTAACTCCTGTGTCAACAAATATTCTACATAAGAATGGATGTCTTCCATTCCTTCAGGGATTGCAAAGTCAACACCCAATGTTTTAGGATAGATTTTTTGTAGACTCTTGACCAACTGATTCGCTTCTTCAGCAGTGAGCAAACCAACAGAAGCTAACATTTTGGCATGGGCAATATTACCCAGCACATCAAATGGTGCTAGCAGTTGATCAAATTCCTTATCCTTACCAACAGTGAATTGCTCTACTGCTTTATCGACTGCGGTATCTTTTTGCCAGAGTTTCATGCCTGCGTTTTTGTGTGCTGAAGCAATTGAATATAGCCCTCTATACCTTGCTTGATCTCATCCAAGAAAATATACTCATCAGCCGTATGGCTGCGCGCACTATTACCCGGCCCCATTTTCAAAGCAGGGAAAGGCATCAGGGCTTTATCAGAACAAGTAGGTGAGCCATAAGGCTTTCTATCCAAAGCAATACCTGCCTGCACCAGCGGATGATCCAAAGCAATACGCGATGAACGCAGACGAGCAGAACGTGGTTTTACTTCAGCTTGCACATGCTGGCGAATAATGGCCAACACTTCTTCATGCGTATAACAATCATTGATGCGGATATCTACCACAAACTGACAAATAGCCGGCACCACATTGTGTGCTTTATTTTCCGTATTCACCACAGTCACACTCATTTTCACCGGCCCCAACCATTCTGATACTTTATCAAAACGGTATTGTTGAAACCACTGAATATCCTGCAATGCTTTATAGATAGCGTTCTCTCCTTCTTCACGTGCTGCATGACCAGCTTTGCCGTGAACCGTACAATCTAAGACCAGCAATCCTTTCTCGGCAATAGCCAATTCCATTTGTGTAGGTTCTCCTACAATAGCAGCAAATGCTTGCATAGGCGCGGACTGCTGTCCAACTGAGTGCAAAAACTCCTGATGTAACAACAAAGCTTCAATACCATAATGGCCGGTAATTT
>DALYHN010000355.1:0-2080 GCA_031970875.1 Chitinophagaceae bacterium | reverse complement strand
GTGATTTGAAAATAGGCAAAGGAATTTCGGCCAACATCGCCGGGCACACTTACAAAAGTGACACCACTGAGCGAAGTGCCGATCATGCCGAATGCCACCAGCATCCAGTTGCTATTCTTGTTCCCGATAAAGAAAGAGTCGTTGTTACTATTGCGACCTGTATACCAGGCTACGGCTAATAAAATCAAGAAATAGGCAATCACAAAGGAGAACAGCATCAGGGGCGACATAAGCAATGGTTATCTGTGAGTAAGCAAAATGGGTATGCGTAAAAATAAAGCCTATTTTGCCAACAGAAAAAAGGAATCATGGGCGTACAAAGTATTGCTGTCTTCTGCGGATCAAAAGCAGGTAATAATCCCGCTTATAGCGAAGCAGCTAAGGCATTGGGTATGATGCTGACAAAGGAAAAGATTCAATTAGTCTATGGCGGTGGAAACAAAGGATTGATGGGCGATGTAGCCAATGCCGTTATGGAGCATGGCGGACACGTGGTTGGGGTGATACCGGAAGTGCTGGTAGGATGGGAGCATGCGCATCAGGGTATATCAGAATTGAAAGTGGTTGCCGATATGCATATCCGCAAGAAGCTGATGTACGAATTATGTGATATGGCGGTGATTCTACCGGGCGGCAATGGTACATTGGATGAGCTCTTCGAAATGCTCACATGGAATACCTTGAATATCCACGATAAAAAAATAATCCTGCTGAATACAGCAGGATATTATGATCATTTAATTGCACACGTCAAACAGATGGCTGCGGAAGGATTTCTCTATGAAAACTGGGCAGACCGACTTAAAATCTGCGCATCGGTTGACGAACTGCAGGCTCATCTATAATTGACTTCGGCTTATTGAAGTAGAAAGCGAAGCCTGCTCTGAATACGGGCACAGCTCTGTTCTCACTATCTCTGTAAGGAGAGTTCTTGTCTTGTGATGCATCGAACATAATCGAAAGAAAACTATAGGTCTGGCCTACAACTCTTGTACCGTAGCCGCCTCCTAAAAGCAAACTATTGGCATTGTAGCTATAGCGCAGTGTTGGAAATCCGGGGGTGGTTGATTTTTGGCTGAGGTTTATAAAGTTCCACTCCGGTTGAGCAGTCAGAAACAAAAAGTTCACCGGCCAAACGCGTACAAATGCTCCGGGACCAAATGCGAAATTTCGATTGGTATAATCGATATACCGTAAAGAAGAGTAATTCAGGTTCAATGAAATACCAGCATCAAGCCAGTTAGTGATGCTATAGCCTAATTCTGGTGTAGCTGCAAGTTGAAAAAAGTTACTGCCAAAACCGAGATTCAGCGAAGTACCTGCAAACATTCTATTGCGTTGAAACTTACCCTTTTCAGGATTCTCTTCTTTGTTGTCTTGCGCAATTACAGTGGTTCCAAAGAATAGGCAGCATGCTATTAATATCTTTTTCATCGTTTATACTTGAGCTACAAACCTAAACTATTCGTGCAGGTCGAAAATTTTTCCGGCATTTAAAATATTGTTAGGATCGAAGGCTTTTTTGATGGAACGCATCAATCTCAGTTGTGCTTCATCAAAAACAATATCCATATAGGATTTCTGAATCAGGCCAATACCATGCTCGCCACTGATGGTGCCGCCTAGTGAGTGTACCAGTTGGAACAAAGCACGCAAGGCTTCTTGAATCTGTGGATCATCTTGACTATTACTGGTACCGGGTTTGTTGATGCGTACATGCAGATTCCCATCGCCGGCATGGCCATAGCACACGACGTTGAAAGTATATTTTTCAGCCAATGCTTTCACGCCACGAATCAATGCTGGCAATTCAGCTCTGGGTACTACGGTGTCTTCTTCAATGGTATAACCTTTGAGTTTTACTGCTTCTGCTGCGCGTCTGCGTAGTTTCCAGAGTTCTGTTTTCTGCTGGGCATCGTCTGCAAAGAAAATTTCACCCGCATCATATTGGGTCAAGAGTTCAGCAATGGCTTCCATATCCTTCATCAACACATCCATATCATTGCCATCCACTTCAATGATGAGGTGGGCTTCCATCTCATCGGTTACGGGTACCACATGACTGTCTACCATCTGGCTC
>DALYHN010000354.1:0-2081 GCA_031970875.1 Chitinophagaceae bacterium | reverse complement strand
CAAGATTTATGCAACTCTTGCAAGGTTATTATGATGAACACCTTTGCCGCATCACGCCTAATCCTGATCCTGTTCAGCGTTCATTTAAGCATGCCAATATGACCATCTACACCATGATGCAGGGTCCATCTGAATTTGGCATCAGCGGCAGATTGGCCAATTGGGATATCAAATCAAGACTGAAAGAGATTTCGGTTCCCACACTCACCATCGGCGCCAAGCACGATACCATGGATCCCGAACATATGGAATGGATGAGCAAACAAATGCCCAAGGGTGAATATCTCTATTGCCCTAATGGAAGTCACCTAGCCATGTGGGATGATCAGCAAACCTTCATGAATGGAGTGATTCAGTTCATTCACAAAACAGACAAAGCAGCTAAATAATTTTTGGATAGACGGTTTCGCGGTTGATGTTTGAAATGTTTAGCTTTAATGCTTCACATTCACAAACCAACCGCATATGAGAAAACGCTGGCTCTTGTTTTCTGCTCTGCTTGCATGTGTTGTATCGCAAGCGCAGGAAACATTCTTCGTCAATGGCGTGGCAGACAAACGTGACGGCACTTATGCTTTCACCAATGCCACCATCGTGAAAGATGCAAACACCACATTACAGAATGCCACCATGGTCATTCGCGAAGGAAAAATTATTGCAGTAGGTAATGGCCTTGCCATACCGAAGGATGCAACAGTCATTGATTGTAAGGATAAATTTATTTATCCCTCTTTCATTGATATTTATAGTGATTATGGCATGCCGCAGCAAAACCGTCAGGCTGCACCATTCAACTTCAACGCACCCCCCCAATTGTTCAGCAACCAGAAAGGCGCTTATGGTTGGAACCAAGCTTTGAAGTCTGATGTAGAAGCCCACAAATTATTTGCTGCTGATGAAGCACGCGCAAAATCTCTGCGCGAAGGCGGCTTCGGCGTAGTACTCACACACAACAAAGATGGTATTGCACGCGGAACAGGTGCCGTTGTTGCTTTAGGTGCTGAGCGCGAGAACCTGCTGATCCTGAAAGAAAAAGCAAGTGCACATTATTCTTTTAGCAAAGGAAGCAGTCAGCAATCGTATCCATCTTCTATGATGGGTAATATTGCATTGTTGCGCCAAACCTATTTAGATGCGCAATGGTATAAATCCAACCCATCTGCTGAAGGCGTAAACATTACGCTGAAAGCGTGGAACGATGTACAGAGCTTACCGCAAATTTTCGATCCCAGTGATCGACTCTCAGATTTGTGGAACCTGATGCGTGCAGATCGCATCGGTGATGAATTTGGTGTACAATACATTATTAAAGCAACAGGTAAAGAATATCAGCGCATCAAAGATGTGGCAGCAACAAAAGCAAGCTTGATTGTTGGCTTGAACTTTCCTGCAGCACAAGATGTAGAAGATCCGAACGATGCAAGACTGGTTTCTCTTGCTGATATGAAGCATTGGGAACTGGCTCCATCCAATCCAGCTGCCATTGAAAAAGCGGGTATTCCTTTCTGCTTAACACCAGCTGATACACGCGATGTACGCACATTCATGGCCAACCTGCGTAAAGCCATGGAATATGGTCTGAGCGAAAGAGCAGCAATGGATGCTTTAACTAAGAATCCTGCAACCATACTTGGTGTATATGACCAAGTAGGTAGCCTTGATGCTGGTAAGTGGGCCAATTTTGTTATCACTAATGGTCCTGTATTCGCAGAAAGAACAACCATTCTGCACAACTGGGTACAGGGTAAGAAGTTTGGTATCAAAGAAGACAGCTGGAACAGCATCAATGGTCTATATAATATTACTGTCATCAATGCTGATGGCAGCAATACCAACTACACATTAGATGTAAAAGGCAACACCAACGCTACTGCAGTTGGAAAAGACACTTTGAACACACGCTTCAGCTTTGATGGCAAAATGGTGAAAATCAGTTTTGCTCCAGCTACACAACGCAGAAGACCTGGTGGCTTTGGTGGCGGTAACTTCCAAGCACCTGCAGCGCCACTTCCTGCAAATGCAACCAAGTTAACTGGTGTAAGCAATGGCGATTATTGGCAGGGCACCGGTGTTGACTCATT
>DALYHN010000353.1:0-2103 GCA_031970875.1 Chitinophagaceae bacterium | reverse complement strand
GAATAGAATTGAGATAAGCGCAACAAATCCTAATCTCAAATTTCAAATCTCAAATCTCAAATCTCAAATCTCAAATCTCAAATCAATAATGCCTAACTCCCCTTCAACCTTTCTACAAAAGCTTCAGGCTCGTCTGGTGTGAGGACGATTTTCTCATTTGCATTGGTGATGATTAATACTGTTTTGTTTTTTCTGGTGGCATACCAGGTCATGCTGCCAAGTGTATGATTGGCATACCTGCCATAATAGCCAAAGAGTCCGCCTACACCAAAAATGCGCACTGATTTCTTTAATCGTTCGGGTTCAATCTGCTGCACTTGTTTGATGGTATTCCTGTCAATTGCCACATCACTGCTTAACCTGTGAATGATCAATTTGTCGCCAGATAACTTGTAATGAATGGGTCTGAAAACAAAAGTGATTATGTATAAGACGGGCAAAATACTATTTGAAAAAATGGAGAGATAGCTGAAGTGTTCTAATGAGCTGATGAACTGCGCAAGCGTAATGACCGCCACTAAAACGGTAATAAAGCCGGTGATTAGCTTGGTAGTTCGATCCATTGAGGCTGTAAAAATGGTCATAACAAACAGGCAGGAGATTGATTCAGTAAGTTAAGGTTCTTTGCTGAAAGATATGCGGCGCCTAGAGAAAACTGTGTGAATACAAAAAGTCAAAAGTCAAAAGTCAAAAGTCAAAAGTCAATACTGCCTAACTCCCAATTCTTAATTGCTAATTTTTAATTCTTAATTATTAATAATTCCCCCCACCTTTCTTCATATTCTTATCAGAAATGGCTTTCAATTTCTGTTCGCTTTTCTTGCCCTTTTCATCTAATAGAGGCGCAGGCATGGAAGATTGTTTCTCGTCGAAGATGACGTTGGCGTATGGGTTGCGGACGAAATTCCAGCGACCGTTCTTCCATTGAAAACCTTCAAAGCCACCATAAGGCACCAATGTGCCTTTATTGCTGAACTCGCCACTCTCGCTCACCAGAATATCCATCACCACTGCATCTGCACGTGGATCAAAATTTAGTCGGGCATTGCCATCTTTCTTGTACTCAATACCAAAACGATATGCAGGTTGTGCCGGCTTGGAACTGTCTGCAGGGTAATTGAAGAATCGTCCGCCAAATTGTGGTTGTCCCTGCTCATCAAACGTGAGCACTTCCATCCATTTCTTGGTGCTGCGGGCATCATTGTTATCA
The DNA here is from genome assembly GCA_031970875.1 of Chitinophagaceae bacterium. Classification (GTDB taxonomy): domain Bacteria; phylum Bacteroidota; class Bacteroidia; order Chitinophagales; family Chitinophagaceae; genus JAFLBI01. The sequence goes on along the minus strand of DALYHN010000353.1, from coordinate 893 downwards.
AAGCCGAATAGGGTATAGAATTGTTTGTTATTGTGTGCTTTCTGTACGATGTTGTAATAAACAGCACCAATCCAATTCATATTGCTGCGTACAGAATCGAATGGATTGTCGGTGAACTCTGAGTAATCAAATAAAGGGAACAATTTCAGCGAACCATCATCTGTACGCATCTGGATACAGCCTTTCTGGCGGTAGTAGGTGAAGTCCTTCATCAACTGCCAGGTAAAAATGCGGAAGCTTTTATCCGGTGCGGTTACTTTGGCGATAGTGGTGAGTGAATCAAAAGGGTAGTCGAAAGAAAAAGGTGTGCGCAGTGCTTGTACGAGTCCGCGCGTAAATGCACTATCAGCACGGAGGCGATCTACTACATCTTCCGATTCCAGAATATTGTTAGCATAGGGCTTGATACGTTCTTCCAGTTGCTTGAGTTGTGCAAATGATTGCGGATTCAACTGTGCTTTAGCCACATTGAAACAACACAAAAAGCTAATGAGTAGTACGGGGGCGATTCTCATGAACACGAATTTACCACAATGCACTCGGGTGCATCAGTTGTTTTCGGGATTTATGATTTTATTAAAGGCTGCTGCGAAAGCGGGTAGGTTGTCGAAGCGCAGATCAATGTCAGGGTGCGGAAATGCTGTATCTGGGTTGGTGGTAGCAACAAATACGGTGTACATGCCTGCATTGCGACCGAAACGCATATCACTGAGCTTATTGCCCACAATCAGGCTTTTACTCAGGTCAATATCCGGAAATTCGCCCTTTGCACTAAAAGCCATACCGGGATTTGGTTTGCGGAAAAAGGAGTCATCGTTCAAATCGCTGCAGAAGAAAATACGATCTACATGTCCACCGGCTTGTACAATCGCTAATTGCATATTGTCGTGAAT
>DALYHN010000352.1:0-2115 GCA_031970875.1 Chitinophagaceae bacterium | reverse complement strand
AAAATAATTTGGTTTATAATATAAACTAATCTACGTTTGTCATGCAAACAAACAAAACATGAAACGTTTACTGCTGCTGAGTATAGGTGTGATGGCTGCAACATTTGGTTGGTCGCAGGTGAAAGTGATGGGCAGTCTGAAAGACACCAAGGGTAGAATCCTCGCCGGTTCATCTGTATCTATCAAAGATGCTTACGATGGTGGCCTTACCGACTCAACTGGAAAGTTCAGATTCAAAACTTTTGAAAAGGGAAATCAAATCCTCGTTGCAAAGAGCATTGGTTACAAAACACAGGAGTATCCCATTGTTGTGGAGAAGGATAGCATTGTGGTTGATTTCACCATGAAAGAAGAAATCAGTGAATTAAAGGCTGTAGTCATTACCGCCAATTCATTTGAAGCAAGCGATAAGAAAAAATCAACTGTTTTACGTCCGCTGGATATTGCTACTACTGCTGGTGCCAATGCAGATATCTCTGCTACGATTCAAACCCTGCCGGGCGCACAAAAAGTAGGTGAGCAAGAAGGTTTATTCATTCGTGGTGGTAGTGCAGAAGAAAGTAAGATTATCATCGATGGTAGTGTAGTGAATAATTTCTTTTTCAGCTCTGTACCAGGTATCGCACAACGCGGTCGTTTTTCTCCTTTTTTATTCAGCGGTACACAATTTACCAGTGGTGGTTATTCTGCTTTGTACGGACAAGCATTGAGTGCTGTACTCAGCTTAGAGAGTATTGACTTGCCAGAACGTAGTGAAGTACAAGTAGGTATTTCTCCGCTGTTTACCAGTGTTGGCTTTCAGCAGTTGGGCAAGAATAAGAAAACCAGTTATGGTGCAAGTTATTCTTACACAGATTTGGCATTGTATCAGGCAGTGGTACCACAGGCGCCAGACTTTTATCGCAGACCTGTGTTTCACAATATGGACGCCAATTTCCGCATCAAGACCAAGCGTGGTGGTATGCTGAAATTCTATACATACTACAACGCCAGTGATCTTGCATTACGCAGACCATCTCTGGATAGCATAGGCATGAAGAATGCATTTGCTTTGACCAACTTCAATAGTTTTTCTAATGTGCAATGGCGTCAGCCACTGGGTAAGGGCTGGAAATTAAACGCATCTGCAGCCATCAGTTTCAATAATGATCTGATCAACTCTCAATTGCAAAATCAGCAGAATGCAGTAGTCAATAACACAGGTATTCCTGTATTGGATGCACAAAACTTCAACCTCCGTGTAACCAATACCATGTGGCAGGTGAGAGGTGTATTGGAGAAAAAATTTGGTGCCATTAACGCTGTTCGTTTTGGTGGTGAGTTGTGGAAGCATACAGACAGTAATTCAACGCGCGTATTCAGTAGTCGTTTTGGTGGTATTACTAACGAAACCTATGTTGCAGGATTTGCTGAGTCTGATCTCTATATCACGAATGAATTGGCTTTTCGTCCCGGACTACGTATGGAGCGCAGCGATTTGCTGAATAAAATCAATATCGCGCCAAGAGCATCATTATCCTATAAGCTCAATACCAATAGTCAGTTCAGCTTCGATTACGGTATTTTCTATCAAACACCAGCGCGTAGGTATTTCCGTCCTTGGACACCTGAGCAGGATTTTCAGCGTGCAGATCATTATATCTTAACCTACCAACATTTATCACGCGATTACACTTTCCGTACACAACTGTATTACAAGGATTATGCAAAGCTATTACGTACAGATGCGAATGCATTGGAAGCAGTCAGTGTGAATGGAAGTGGCTTCGCCAAGGGATTGGAATTGTTCTGGCGCGATCGTAAAACCATCAAGGGTATGGACTATTGGATCAGCTACTCTTATCTCGATACCAGAAGATTGTATTTGAATTATCCTATCAATGCACAGCCAACATTTGCTGCAACACATAGTGGTAGTGTAGTATTAAAGAAGTTTTGGGTAAAGCAAATGTTTGGTGTGAACTGGAGTTGGAACTGGAGTAGCGGACGACCTTACCTGAACCCCAATAAACCCGCTAATCAATTCTTGAGCGATAGAACCATTTTCTACAGCACCAATAATTTCAGTTTGAACTGGTTGACCAAAATCTTCAAATCAAACGGTGTAGTGGTGGC
>DALYHN010000351.1:0-2116 GCA_031970875.1 Chitinophagaceae bacterium | reverse complement strand
CTGCCATCTTCCACTGCTTTGCGATCACTCATATTGTATGTGGCTTTGCGGTTTCTGTCGTAAAACTGGTTATACACCAATCCATGATGCGATGGATATAAGCCGGTAGCAACAGTATAGTGATTCGGGAAAGTCACACTAGGATAAGAGGGCAACATACTCTTTGCTGCTACACCAGATTTGGCCAATGCTTGTAAGTCTTTGGCATTGTATTTAGCCGCATAATCGTATCGAAAACCATCTGCTGATATCAGAATGAGGTAAGGCTTTTGCATTTGTGCAGCTTGGTTCTTTCTGCCTGTTACCAATTGTTGTGTGGTGTCTTGTGCATTCAGTATGTTGAGAAGGCAAAAGCTAAAAGCAAAAAGTAATAAGAGTCTCATATGGCTGAGTTTCGACAAAGGTAAAAGCCTGTAGTATTAGAAAGACTTAACAGAAAAGAAATATACCGCCCCCAATCTATTTGTTTCTTTGTGGCAAATGCGGGGGCATTGAACAAAAGTACCTGGCTTAGGCCGGGTCTTTTATTTCCAGAAAGTGCGTAAACGTTGTTCTACGTTTTCGCGAATATTGAGGTAATAGAGGTTTAAATCGCTAGGGTGATAATTCTTGCTGGTATAGAAAATGCTGCCGAAGAATTTGGGCTTGTCAATCCAAAGAATCTGTTCCCTTACATGTGCGTTGGCAATCTTCGGAACCACTTTATTGAAATTGGTTAATACAGCACCTTTGTTCAAACTGCGTGGCGTATTTGCAGCTGTTGTATCCCATGTGAGCGGATTAGTGACAACCGCTTTGAATGATTCTTTGGTAACATGTTCGGGCACATGACCTTCTTTATATGTTCTCCAGCTGATGATGCAACCGGTTTGATTTGGATTGGTGCAAACAGGAATCTTGCTGAAATAATTGGTTTCAACGGGAATACCGATAATATAAGCAGCGACTAATTTGTTTTGTAGCAGCTTTCCGTCAAAAAACTCTTTCAATAATCTTTTGGCATGAGTCGTGCCTTGGCTATGCGATGCGATGATGATGGGTCTGCCTTGATTATACTGTTGTAAATAAGTAAGAAAAGCTGTGCGAATATCTGCGTACGCAGTATCGAAAGCATTCAGCGCTGCAGTACTGTCATCACTTGAGATAGGAAAATAGGCACTGATATGTGCTTGTCGGTATCTGGGTGCAAACACTCTTCCTGCTGCATTGAAAATGCTTGCTTGTAAAAGGATGGTGGTATAATCTGTTTTAGCATTGGTGTAAGCATCTGTAATAGCAGCATTCATACCGTGCAATTTCAATGGCTCGGTATAAGTAGTAGGATGTAAAAAGAAAACATCCGCTGTGCTATCCGCACGATAATCGCGACGTAAAGGTTTGGGTACACTGTCTGATGGATCTTTCTTCCAAGGATGTGCAGCCCAATAATCTAGTTGTAGATAGTTGGGTTGGCCGTTGCTTGACTGAAATTGGTATCTGCCAGTCATTTTTTGCCATGCAGGGCTACAACTACTCAGTACTAAGAAAAGCAGAACAATGCGATACATGTTTCAAACCTACAAGATTCTGCCAGTTTTTTTCTTTAAAACCTGTTAAGACTCAAAGCCTAAGCAGGTTTGGTGCGAAATAGGCACAATAGCAACAGGATTTCGGCGTTTTGATGGTTGCTAATTGAATATTTAAAACGATTGATTATGTCTATTCCCGTTGTTGATCTCGCGCAGTTTACCAGTGGTGATGCTGTTGCTAAGCAGGCATTTGTACAGGATTTGGGTAAAGCGTATGAAGAAGTAGGATTTGTCGCCGTAAAAAACCATGGTATTCCTGATGAGTTGATACGTCAGCAATATGAATATGTGCAGCAGTTTTTTTCTTTGCCATTGGAGAAGAAATTGCAATATGAAATAGCCGGTTTGGCAGGCCAACGAGGTTATACCAGTTTTGGTCGCGAACATGCTAAAGGTAGTGATGCGCCTGATCTGAAAGAGTTTTTCCAGTTTGGTCAGATGGTGGATGCCAACCATCCGTTGAAATGGGAGTATCCTGATAATGTACAGGTAAACGAAATAGCTGCATTCAACCCAACACTCGAAAGCGCATATCGTCATTTTGAACA
>DALYHN010000350.1:0-2151 GCA_031970875.1 Chitinophagaceae bacterium | reverse complement strand
CATACCCGCATCATCGCGATAGCGGATAATGTGCAACCACACGAAAAAAGACCGGGCGATACTCTGTTCACCAAATATTGTTTCGGTGCGGTGCATGCATTTGTTACTATGAGTGAAAAAGTAATGAGTGATCTGCGCAAATTCACGCAGAAACCAGCTGAGCAAGTGGTGCATCCACTCTACGATAATTTTGGTGAAGCGTTGGATAAAACGAATGCTCGCGAACATTTACATTTACCTGTCAACGACAAGATCATTTTGTTCTTTGGCTTTATCCGCAACTATAAGGGTTTGGACATTTTGCTCGAAGCCATGGGTACTAGCTTGCTGAAAAACAGCGGTATCAAGTTAATGGTCGCTGGTGAGTTTTATGAAGACCGTAGTTCCTATGATGCCATCATTGAAAAACACCAGCTGCAGGATCAACTCATTTTGCGCACCGATTTCATTGCCGACAGTGAGGTAAAGTATTACCTGAGTGCAGCTGATTTTGTGATACAACCCTATCGCAACGCTACGCAAAGCGGCGTTACTCCTTTGGCGTACCATTTTGAAAAGCCCATGTTAGTCACCAATGTGGGCGGACTGCCCGCCTTAGTGCCGGATGGTGAAGTTGGTCTGGTTGCCGAGCCCAACCCTGACAGCATTGCCCAGAAGATTCTGGGCCTCTATCAATTAGGAGAAGCCCATTTTTTGCCGCATCTTCGTGAAGCAAAAAAACAATACAGCTGGCAGAAACTGGTGCAAACCATCACCCGTTTGGCCGGTGTTTCGGCATCATGATCTACAGAAGCAAAGCACCTCTTAGAATCGGATTGGCTGGCGGCGGCACAGATGTTAGTCCCTACAGCGATACGTTTGGCGGCGCCATCCTGAACGCAACCATCTCGCTCTATGCCTATGCCCATATTGAACCCATTGCAGAGAATGGCATCATCCTCCAAGCTTTAGACAGAAAAGAAGAAGAACGCCATGAATGGATGAACCAATTACCAATCAATGGTCATCTGGATTTACTCAAAGGCGTGTACAACCGTATTCAGCAGGATTATGGTTTACCCATGACCAATTTCAAACTCTCTACCTATGTAGATGTACCTGCAGGAAGTGGACTCGGCACATCGAGCACATTGGTAGTCGCCATCCTTGGCGCTTTCACCGAAATGTTGAAACTGCCCTTAGGCGATTATGATATTGCACATTACGCTTATGAAATAGAAAGAAAGGATCTGGCATTAGCCGGTGGGAAACAAGATCAGTATGCAGCCACTTTCGGCGGTGTGAACTTTATGGAGTTTTATGGCGATGATAAAGTGATTGTGAACCCACTGCGCATTCGTCAGGAATATTTGAATGAGTTAGAGAATAATCTCCTCCTCTATTTCACTGCTACCAGCAGAGAGTCGGCTACCATCATCAAGGAGCAGCAGAAAAATGTGCTCAACAAGCATGAAAGTTCTGTTGATGCCATGCATCATTTGAAAGAGCAATCCAAAATGATGAAGGAAGCTTTGCTCAAAGGCCGCATTCATGAAGTGGGTGAGATTCTCGATTATGGTTTTCAGCAGAAGCGCAAAATGGCTAATAATATTTCCAACAACCTGATTGAAGATATTTATAGCGCTGCCAAGAAAGCAGGTGCAACCGGCGGCAAGATCAGCGGTGCAGGTGGTGGTGGTTTCATGACCTTCTATTGCCCCGGCAATACACGTTATGCAGTTGCTGAAACTTTACAGAAATTTGGTGGCGAAATCAGGCCTTATCAATTTACACAACACGGGCTAACTACCTGGACAACCCAATAATGATGCAAGACAAGATTCAATCCATCATACAAGCGTCTATCGATACCAAACAACAGGTATTGCAAGACCCTGCTATACTCAAGACCATTGAAGATTGCGTGAACGTAATTACACAAGCATTCAGCGCAGGAAAACGCGTATGGTTTTGTGGGAATGGTGGTAGCGCTGCCGATGCACAACATTTGGCAGCAGAATTTTCTGGCAGGTTTTACAAAAACAGAAAAGCTTTACCAGCAGAAGCTTTGCATTGCAACACGTCTTACCTCACGGCTGTAGCCAATGATTACAGCTATGATGATATCTATGCACGCTTAGTAGATGGCATTACTGATGCAGGCGATGTACT
>DALYHN010000349.1:0-2164 GCA_031970875.1 Chitinophagaceae bacterium | reverse complement strand
TCGCTTGTTGTATGGCTTGTTGCAATTTGCCATCCTTGTTGAGTAATTGTAGTGTTTCAATCATCATGCTCTGGTGTTCAATCGGACTGGCATACCAGAAATAGGTATTGCGTTGTTTCCAATATAAACTGGCATTTGCTGTATCAATCACTGTTCGTTCTAACAGAGAAGGTAAGATGGTTTTGCGCACAAAAGATTCTTCCCCGTTACGGAAAAGTATCTGTGCTGTTAATGCTGCGCGATAATTGTTTTGTTTGTTCCAATGCTTTTTCGCTTCCAGTAACCATGTTTTATATGCATTTGCCTTAACAGGATAATCCTGTACAAAATAACTACGCATGTGCAAGTAGCTGAGTTCATCCACAGTTGGAACCCAAATAAACACCTGTTTGCTTTTTTGCTGTTGCTTATAGCGAGATTCCATTTCTGCGTCCATCCAATCTAGTGCAGGTTGAATGATGTTACTAGCGAGTGTAGTAACTTCTTTTGATAATGCTTTGAGTCTAATCAGTCGGCCTAATCCTGTGAGGATATAATTGGTGACATAGCTATTGGCATAACCGCCGCTAAACCAAGGGAAAGCACCTTTGGGCAGTTGGAGTTTTTTCAATTTCTCCAAAGTGATTTTCGCTTCACTATTCATGCGGGCTATATCAAACAATACGCCTAATTCCTTTTTTTGAATGCTTTCTGCTGATGCAGCATTTACCCAAGGTGTTTCTTCTAAAACAATTTGTTTGAGCGATGCATTTTTCTCTAATGCTGATTTGGTTGCCGTAGAATCTTTTTTCCATGCTTCCAGCACTGCAGCAATAGCAGGTTGTTGTTTAGCGATCAATGCTGCCATGCTATTGGCATTGAAACGATTGAACACTTGCTCCGCACAATCATCACCATTGTTCGATAAATAAGGCAATGCCTGCACCGCATACCAGATGGGATTGGTGGTGTAGCTGACAGTAATACCTTCCTGAGTACGGCTGGCACTTTCGTCTTTTACCAACTTGTCTAGTGTGTAATATTTGGTTTCTTTACCGCGTAACAAGAGTGGTACTGTTTCAGTAACCAAAGTTCTGTTGCTGAGTACAGGTAAATAGTTTGTTTCACCATCGCTGATAGTGCCGCTTCTTGCAATCACCCGCCATTGTAATGGTTTGGTATAGCTGATGGGGACTTGTAGCGGAAATTTCACTACTACACTTTGCCCCGCTTCTGCAGTAAAGTATTGGTTGGGAAAACTATTTTGGAACCAGCCATCAACGGGTTTGTTGGTAGATGGATCAATCAAGCTGAGTTCTACTTGTCCGGATAATTCCTTTTCAGTGGTGTTGACAATTTTGGTACTGAATTCAATGCGATCACCTTCTCTTAAGAACCTGGGTGCATTGGCTTGTACCATGAGTTGTTTAGTCGTAGTGATGAAGTCTGTTGCCAAGCCAAAAGATAAATCCTTGGTATGCGCCAGTGTTTGCCATTTCCATTTAGTGAGTGCATCTGGCATGGTAAAGCTAAACCGCACACTGCCTGTGCTGTCTGTATATAATTTTGGAAAGAAGAAAGCAGTCTCATTAAAATTGCTGCGGATTTGTATGGGTTCGTTTGCTTCTTCCCTCATCGGCTCAGCAGGAGCAGAGAAAACCTTGTCGTAGCTTTCTTCCTGCATAGATGAATTACCTCTAATATTAATCTGGGCTGCTTTTTTCTTCTGGGTATTGTAAGCACTTACAACAACCTCATTTAAACCATCTAATAACATCCCACGTAGGTAAAGGCTTGGTCGCATACCCTTAGCTAAATTGGCTGCATCTTCATCAAAACTTGCTTCCATTAGATGAAGTCCGGCTGTAGCCAATTGTGCAACAGCTGGATTGAAGCGTTGAGGCTCGGGCTGGTTGATGCGATAAGATTCGCCGCTACTGATGCCAAAATTATATCCTTTGTCAAAGCGGTTATTGTAGTATTGTTCGTGCCAAACATAGGGGCTTGCCCATTGATGGGGTTTGATAGCGTCTAAAGAAGCATCATATAAAGCTGTGACAATTTCAGCAATAGCAGCACTGCTGTCTGGGTTATGTACTGTTACACTCCAGCTTTCTTCACTTCCGGGACTGGTCTTATCACGAAAACTTTGATGACTCACCAGCAATTGTTTATTCTTCCATGG
>DALYHN010000348.1:0-2166 GCA_031970875.1 Chitinophagaceae bacterium | reverse complement strand
TACAAGCGCAAGTCGCCAAATCTTCTGATTTATTTCAGGCTTTGAAAAAGCAGGATAGTATATTCTTTGAGCGCAGTTTCAATCTTTGTGATCTGGCATACCTGAGCAAAGCCATTCATCCGGATATCGTGTTTTATCATGACCAAGGTGGTGTACAGAACCGCGCACAGTTTATGGAAGCGGTACAAAACAATATTTGTGGCGACAGCACCCGAAAGCCCATCAGAAAAGTAGTGAAGGAAAGCTTGGAAGTATTTCCCATGTACAATAATGGGGTGCTCTATGCGGCTTTACAAACAGGCGTACATGATTTCTACATACGTGAGAAGAACAAGCCTGATCAGCATACCAGCAGGGCCAGGTTTACCCACGTGTATTTATTGGAAAAAGGGGAGTGGTTGCTCAAAGAGGTTTTGAGCTATGATCATCGCGATCCGAATAAGGCTGAGTCAAAAGGGCATTAGTACCGGTTTTCATCTGTAATAGTATTTATGACAGTTATATCAAATAGATTATCATATTTTTGATAGTATCATTTGATACTATCAATTGAAGCCGCCCTACACCATATCAAGCCGGATACTGAATTTGGTCAGTGAAGTTGCCCATAAAATTGGCGAAGTCAATGCTTCATTCTTAACCAAGCAGTCACCTGAATTAAGAAAGCAAAATAGAATTAGAACTATACAGGCATCACTTGCCATTGAGGGTAATACTTTAGCTATTAATCAGGTAACAGCTATTCTTGACAAAAAACGGGTTATTGGTCCGCCGAAAGATATCGCTGAGGTGAACAACGCAATTCAGGTCTATGCGCAATTGAGTAAATATCATCCTTATACAGAGAAAGCCTTTCTTTCAGCACACAAAACATTGATGCAGGGATTGGTCAAACATCCTGGAAAATACAGGCATTCTGGTGTAGGTATTGTAAAGGGACAAGCTATTGCGCATTTGGCACCTCCTGCAGCACAAGTGCCCGTTTTAATGAAGCAGTTGTTTCAATACCTGCGTAACGACGAGGAAGCGATCTTGATTAAGAGCTGTGTATTCCATTATGAAGTGGAGTTTATTCATCCATTTGCTGATGGTAACGGACGTATGGGGCGTCTTTGGCAGACCTTAATTTTGATGCAGCAATATCCTGTATTTGAATATTTACCTTTCGAAACCCTCATCAGTAAGCATCAGCAAGAATATTATCAGGCATTGTCTATCAGCGATAAGCAAGGGGAATCAACTTATTTTATCGTATTCATGCTAGGTATTTTGCGTAATGCTTTAGACGAATTGCTTAAAGAACGAACCGGCCCTATTTCGAGCATAGAAAGGATTGGTCTTTTTCTAAAAAGTGGCGCTCGGTCATTTACACGCAAAGACTATATGGCTTATTTTAAAACGGTATCTTCTGCTACCGCTAGCCGTGATCTACAGCTAGCAGTTCAAAAGAAACTGATTAAAAAGCAAGGGGAAAAGAACCAAACAAGTTATCAGGTAGTTTAGACAGCTTTTAGGTGCATCCTTCATCCGCTTTATACTAAGTTTGCGGCATGACACCAGAACGTACTGAAAAGCTATTGCGTGTACTCAATCGCCGTCAGGCTAACCTTACTGTGGTGATGGAGAATGTGCAAGACCCGCACAATATATCTGCAGTCATGCGTACCTGCGATGCTGTCGGCATCCAGGATATCTATATCCTCAACACCAAGATTCCACGTCATAAGAAATTTGGTGCTAAGAGTAGCAGCAGTGCCGCTAAGTGGCTTACGGTGCATCAATACGAAGATGCAGTAACCTGTTTTCAAGCCTTGCGTGAAAGATTTCCATTGATCCTTACTACGCATTTATCTTCTGACGCCAGAAGTCTGTATGAGATTGATTTCACCCAACCGGTTGCATTGGTTTTTGGCAATGAACATGCTGGTGTGAGTGATGAAATTAGAGCTATGGCCGATGGTAATTTTATCATTCCACAAATGGGTATTATCCAAAGCCTGAATATCTCTGTGGCTTGCGCTGTGTCTATTTACGAAGCGTACCGACAAAAAGCTGCTGCTGGGCATTATGATCAGGCTTCGCTGCCTGGTACACAAAGACAGCAATTATTACAAGAATGGGGTTTTCATGAAACAGATGATCTGTAAATTGCTGTTATGAAGAAAC
>DALYHN010000347.1:0-2179 GCA_031970875.1 Chitinophagaceae bacterium | reverse complement strand
AGGTTGGAGAGGCAAAAGCCATTGCAGCTGATATACAACAAAACCTTTCCAAAATTGCCCATCACGGTAAGCGCGCAGACTCGATTGTGAAGGGGATGCTGCAGCATACCAGAACCAGTACTGGTCAAAAAGAACCCACTGATATCAATGCATTATGTGATGAGTATCTTAGACTTTCCTATCATGGCCTTCGCGCAAAGGATAAATCATTTAATGCAGCATTTGAATCGGAATTTGATGAATCTATCGGTATATTACAGATTGTGCCACAAGAGATTGGACGGGTGTTACTGAACTTGCTGAACAATGCTTTTTATGCGGTTAATGAAAAAAGTAAGATAGGAATTACTGATTATACACCTAAAGTGATGGTAATGACAAAGCGTGTAGGCCAGCGTGTAGAAATTATTGTTGAGGATAATGGAATGGGGATACCGGAGGTGATAAAGGAGAAAATCTTTCAGCCTTTTTTCACTACAAAACCAACGGGGCAGGGAACAGGCTTAGGGTTAAGCTTGAGCTATGATATTGTGAAAGCACATGGAGGGGAGTTGAAGGTAGAAAGCGAAGAAGGCAAAGGAACCATATTTGGTATTTTATTACCGATTTGATCAGTATACTATGATACGTAAACATATTTTCAGCGCAATACTGCTATTCTTGCTGTTCCTAAGTGTTGGTTCAGTAAAAGCACAGCAGAATAAGGTAGATTCTGTCATACTACTGCTAAATAAAGCTTTTGCAAGTACTAAGCTTGATTCAGTCAGCCTTGCAAATGCAATTGCATCTTTGAATCAACTTGATTTAAGTGATAGTCAAGTTGAGCAGTTAGAAAATACGCTGAGTGGCTATAAAAGCTGGATAGGTAAAGACGAAATTGTTTTTGTTAAGCTAGCCATTCTGAGAAGCTTCACTTTTCACGCCAATTTTGATAAAGGTATTCACTATGGTAAGCAGCAGGTAGAAAAGCTGGAGAAATCTACATCCAGGGAGTCTTCTTTGCAAAGAAGAATGTTTCTTACTGGGCTTCGCTTTCCATTCAGAAATTCTATTAGGCTTGAAGATGGCTTTAAATATTATACACAAAAGCTAAATGAATACAAAGCAAAAAGCGATTCGGTATGTATTGCTGAGTGCTACTATGTATTGGGTGGCTTCAATAGAATATCCGGAATGATTGATCAGGCTATCTATAATATGAAAAAGTCAATCAGCTATATTGACTCATCAAAATATTTAGGATTGTGGTCTAATAATGTGGGTGTGCTTGGCTATTATTTTGGACTGAAGTCTAACCCAGATGAATGTATCAGATATAATCGAGTTTCAGCTGATATCCAAATTAGGACAGGTTTAAAAGGCACAACACAATTTTCTAGAATGTTATTGGCTTTTTTGCGAAAAAATCAGTTAGACAGTGCTGCTTATTTTCTCTCGAAAGCAAAATCAGATACAACAAATCGAAGCGCTGAAGGTAAAGCGGCTATTTTACTCGCCGAAGCCCAGTTTAAAATTCAGTCGGGTGCATATACGGAAGCCGAGCATCTCTTACTGGAAACATGGGAATTGATTAGGAAGAATAATGTGACTGTAAATGCAGCTGCAGGATTAATGGCGCCTGATTACGTTTTTGCCCAGCTTCGCATTAAGCAAGGAAGGCTAAATGAGGCTATTGATTTACTTAAGCAGGATATTGTACGATTATTAAATAACCGTGTAGAAATCCTCCGAGATTATCGGTTGATGGCAGAACTCTATGCGAAAACAGGTAATGCTAAGCAGGCTGCAGAAACCTATGCTATTTTTCTAGCTAAACAAGACAGCTTACTTGCAGATCAGGAAAAGTATCGTTCTATTAGTTTCGAAGCGGAGCAACAAATGAGTGCAAAAGAGATTGCTATCTCTAAGCTAGAGAATGAAAGTCGCGTAGCAACCCTCATGCGAAACTTCTTAATAGGTATTGCAGTCTTGTTGTTATTGCTTGCTGCAGGGTTTTATCAAAGGTTTCGGTATAAGAAAAAAGCCAATACTTTATTAGAGACAACTCTTGCCAATCTAAAAGCTACACAAAGCCAACTAGTACAATCTGAAAAAATGGCTTCCCTTGGTGAACTCACTGCGGGCATTGCGCATGAGATTCAGAACCCATTGAATTTTGTCAATAATTTTAGTGAGGTTA
>DALYHN010000346.1:0-2185 GCA_031970875.1 Chitinophagaceae bacterium | reverse complement strand
TTTGATAATAGAAATCAGCCATCTCATCCACCATCATGGTCTTGGTCCACAAATCAATGCGGAGCGCAGATTTATCTGCACTATCCCAAAAAGCCAACATCATGGCCTTAGCCTGTTGCATCATATCCGCTGTGCTGTCTGTAGCAGTCCAGTTGATCTGCTCAGGCACTTTATCTTCATCCAAGTGAACGTCTACAGTTATTGTTGATTTACGCATAGGGTAAAATTGAAGCGCAAATGTATAACAAAGCCATCAGCCCATCGCTTTTTCCAAGCTTTGCCAAAGCAAGTTGGCTGTTCTCTCCCAGCTAAACTGCTGCGCTTGTTCCAGCCCCTTGGCGATCAATCTGCTACGCATTTGCTCATCTCTATAGATTTGGATCATCAACTGACCGATCGCATTCGGATCAGCAGGATCTGCGTACAATGCAGCATCACCACCTGTTTCAGGCATGGCACTGGTATTGGCGGTGATAATGGGCACGCCCGATTGCATGGCTTCTACAATGGGTACACCAAATCCTTCCCAAAAAGAAGGATAGACCGCCGCATAAGCTGAAGCGGTAATCTTGGCCAAGGCTTGCTCATCCAAATAATCCAGCAGCACAACATCATCCCTGAACTTGTAGGTGCTGAGTTTTTCCAACACATCTTCATACTGCCAAGCTTTTCTGCCCACCACCAGTAGTTTCATGTTACTGCGCTGCCATTTCTTAAATACGGAAAATGCTTTCAGCAAATTCAAGAGATTCTTGCGTGGATGAATACCTCCGGTGAAGAGAAAGTACTCGCAATCATTTGCATACTGCGCTTTCACCGCAGTTTTTGCTTCATAATCCAGCGGCTGAAAAAATGGTTTGGCCGCACTATACACGATATTGATTTTTCCTGCAGCTTTTGGATAATGCTGGATGATATCCTTGGCCGAAAAATCGGATACTGTTGCTAGCTGGGTTGCTTTATGGATAAACGATCCGGTAAATAGTTGATAAAACCAACGATGATAGACCGGCACAAACTGCGGATAATGTTTGAATGACAAATCATGCACTACCATCACCTGCGGAATACTCGTCGTAATACTGCAAAAGCCATAGGGTTGCACCAATACATCAGGCTTGTATTTGCGCAATGCCATGGGCAGGCGCAGGCTATACCAATACAAAAAGCCCAATGCATGTCGTGCAGGCGGACCAACTTCAACCAAGGTCACATTTTCTGCAAAACGAAATGAAGGATCTGCAGGTCTGTCGAATACCAACACAAATTGGTGTTGCGGATATTGCGCCACCCACCTGCGTACAATCTCCTGCACAAAATAGCCATAGCCTTCCAGCTGGCCTTTCTGCAGAAATATGGCATTGATGGCGATGGTCATCTTACTTGCTGTAATCGTAAAACCCTTTTCCTGTTTTTCTGCCCAATTCACCTGCGGCTACTTTTGCCGCTTGCACTGGCGATGGTGTTAATCGCTCGGGCTTGCCCAATGCTTCCCATACAATCTGACTCACGCCGTAATTGATATCCATACCAATCAGGTCCATGAGTTTAAACGGACCCATCTTAAAACCAGTCGCTTCCATCACCTGATCGATCGTGGCAGGATCTGCCAGTCCTTTCTCCACCAATTGCATGGCTTCGAGGTAGTAATGTCTGGCCACACGGTTCACAATAAAGCCCGGTGCATCTTTACACACAACAGGCACTTTCTGCATCCGCTTGGCAATATCTACGAGCATGTCAATCACCGCTTCATTGGTTTGTTCCCCGCGGATCACTTCCACGAGTTTCATTAGTGGCGCAGGATTGAAGAAATGCATACCGGCTACGCGGGATGGATTCACCACTTTTTCAGCAATCGTACTGACAGAAATAGAAGAAGTATTGGTGGCGAAAATGGTTTCGCTATGGTTCAGCTCGGCCAATTGGTTGAACAAAGCCACTTTGGCTCCAGTCTGTTCAATGATGGCTTCGATGATCAAATCGGCAATGCATAACTGCAAATCACCGGTAAATTGAATGCGTGCATAGACATCAGCAGCAGGCTCTTGCAATCGGCCTTTGGCTTCCAGTTGATTCAAGCTGGCATGGATACTCTGTGCTGCCTTATCCAAGACTGCCGCATTCAGATCGAATAAAATGGTATAAAAACCGGCTTGTGCAGCTACCTGAGCAATACCGCTAC
>DALYHN010000345.1:0-2208 GCA_031970875.1 Chitinophagaceae bacterium | reverse complement strand
GGTATTCTGGATAACATCCACAAAGAATTATTAGCTTCGGGCCGCATTCAGAAAAAAGAATTTAAAAAGAAAGCATGATGCGTTCTTTCCTCATTTTAATCAGCGCTGCTACAATCTTCATGTCATGCGGCAACAACGAACAAGCAGCTGCGCCGCAACAGCCTGCTGCCGTAGATTCATCCAAACTCACTGCTGTGCAGTGGCTTGACTCAACCGTGAATTTTGGTTCCATTAATATGGGAGAGAAAATTGAAGTGAAATTTCGTTTTAAGAATACCGGTTCACAACCATTGATGATTCAATCTGTAAAAGCTGGTTGTGGTTGTACTGCCCCAGATTATACCAAGGAAGCCATTCCTCCCGGTGGTGAAGGAGAAGTAACCGGTGCATTTGATAGTAATAAAGTCTCTGAAGGTGAAGTGCGCAAAACCATTAGCGTGGTGATGAATACCAAGCCTTACCCAGACCATATACTCGTGTTCTCGGGCACAGTTAGAAAAGCTCAATAATGATCATTTAAATACACAAACATGTTCTACACAGTTTTATTAATGGCAGATCCCAAGCAAGGTGCAAACCCTACTTTTTCTCTGGTAATGATGGGTGCCATCATCGCCGTATTTTGGTTGTTCATGATTCGCCCACAGGCTAAGAAAGCAAAAGAGCAAAAGAAGTTTATCGATAACCTGAATAAGGGTGATAAGATTGTTACTATCGCTGGTATCCACGGTACCGTGAATAAGATCAATGAAGATGGCACCATCAATCTGGAAGTAAGCCCTGGCAGCTACCTGAAAATTGAGAAGAGTGCTATCAGTATGGAGTGGACTGCCGCTATCAACAAAGCAGCAGCTACAGAGAAGAAATAATCGTTCTTGCAATCGTATAGATCCCTGTCGGCAGTTTTGTACGGCAGGGATTTTTGTTTGGCAAAATGACCGAATAAGTTGAATTTACAGCTATGTTGAAAGTGGGTTTAACAGGTGGTATTGGCAGCGGAAAATCTACAGTTGCCAAAATTTTTCAAACACTGGGAATTCCTGTGTTCGATGCTGATGCTGTTGCGAAATCCATCATGCATACCAACAATGCTGTAAAAGCTGCTGTGATCAAAGCCTTTGGTGAAATGGCGTATCTGGATGGACAGCTGAATAGAAAATACATCGCTGATATCGTTTTCCAAGATCCCTTTCAATTAGAAATACTCAACAGTATTGTTCACCCTGCTACCATGCAAGCTGCTGAAGATTGGTTCCAGCAACAAGATGCACCTTATGTGATTAAAGAGGCTGCTTTATTATTTGAAGCGGGTTCTGCTGCCGGTCTGGATTTAATTATTGGTGTAACAGCACCGCAGCATGTGCGTATTCATCGTGTGATGCAAAGAGATGACGTAGGTAGGCAAGAGGTATTGACCAGAATGGGCCGACAGATTGAAGACAGCATCAAAATGCGCTTATGCGATGAAGTATTGGTGAACGATGGCATACAAGCCGTTTTACCACAAGTGCTTGCTTTACATGAAAACTTACTCAAACAATCAACCCATGATCGCGCAAACGCCTGAGCCACCTTACTATGCCGTGATTTTTACTTCGGTTAGAACTGATATTGAGCAAGACTATCAAGCTACTGCACAAAGAATGGTTGAATTAGCGGAAACCATGCCGGGATATTTGGGGCATGAGTCGGCCAGAAATGAATTGGGTATTACCATTTCTTATTGGACAGACAAAGCGTCCATTCTTTCATGGAAGCAACATGCCGAACATCAAATAGCACAGGAAAGAGGTAATAAAGAATGGTATCTTGCTTATAAAACAAGGATATGCTTGGTAGAACGCGATTATGATCAAACAAGCTACAAGCATTAATCTAAACCGCTGCTATGCGTAAATGGGGAAGAAGATTACTGATTACTTTATTGGCCGGTGCAGGTTTTTATCTGCTGGTGGTATTTGTCTTTATGCCTTTGGGCGCTAGATTAAATAAGCCCTATCGTTGGAAGAATATTCCTTTTGGTCAGTCAAGAGATTTGGTACATGAATACCTAGGTACGCCCGACTCAATTGGTCGCCGCGATATTTGGTTTGTATCTAGAGGGAATGGCAAATACCGATTGGAAGTCTATTACGATGCATTGACACGCGCCAATGGCTATCGCGTTTTTTTTAATTACAACAAAGACATCTTCAGGAACTACTACCT
>DALYHN010000344.1:0-2208 GCA_031970875.1 Chitinophagaceae bacterium | reverse complement strand
TTACCAGCGCAATGCAGGATAGTACCACACATATCCATACCATGTTGCCCGTGATGGAATCTTTTTATACCCTGCAGGGTGAAGGATACCATCAAGGTAAAGCAGCTTATTTTATTCGCCTTGGCGGATGCGATGTCGGTTGCGTTTGGTGCGATGTAAAAGACAGCTGGGATGCCAACAAACATCCCAAACACAGCATTGATGCCATAGTAACAAAAGCATTGGCTGAAACCAATCAGCAACCATCTATTGCGGTGATCACTGGCGGCGAACCCTTGATGCATTCGTTAGATAAACTCACACATGCATTAAAAGCAGCAGGCTTTCAAACCAATATTGAAACATCAGGCGCACATCCTTTGAGTGGTGAGTGGGATTGGATCTGTCTCTCACCAAAAAAATTCAAAGCACCTTTACCTGAGATACTGCCACTGGCCCATGAATTAAAAGTGGTGATCTTCAATAAACATGATTTTGAGTGGGCAGAACAATATGCTGCACAAGTAAGCCCTGATTGCAAACTATACCTCCAACCGGAATGGGATAAAGCTGCTACAGTTACTCCGCTGATTGTTGATTATATCAAAGCCAACCCACAATGGGCATTAAGCTTGCAAACGCATAAGTACATCAACGTACCCTGATGCATTTTTAACAGCTGTATTCCACTGAGTTTGCAGATATTACAGCATCATTGTGGAACATGAAATATTTACTATCCTTTTTGTTGATCGCGCTGTTTACTACTGCTTCGGCTCAGAATAACCGAAAGAGCAAGCTCTTTGCTGCCAAAGCAGTTGAGTTATTTGAAAAAGCAGCCATTTTACTGCGCGATGGTGAACCCAAAAAAGCCATCCCACTTTTACAACAAAGCCTGCAACTGGATAGTAATTTTCTGGAGGCCAACCTCACTTTAGCCGGTGCTTATGGCGAGATCAAAGATTATCAGCGCGCTGCAGCACAATACGAAAATGCATTCAAGCAAGACAAGACAAATACCAGCTTTTATTACCTGCCCTACTCCATCAATCTAGCAGGACTGGGTAAATACGAAGCAGCATTGCAAGCATTAGAAGTCTTCGCATCAACACCCAATCTCAGTGAGCGTAGCAAAAAAAGCTTGGCCTATCGCAAAGCCACTTATGAGTTTGCTATCAACTATGCAAAAACGCATCCAAATCAACAGTATTTTTTTAACCCGATGAACCTGGGTGATAGCGTGAACACTGCTCGCTCTGAATACCTGCCTTGTGTAACCATCGAAGACAGCCTCATTGTTTTTACACGTTTGGTGGATGGTATGCGCGAAGATTTTATTGAGAGTAGAATCAGCGGTAACAATCAGTATACCAAATGGAAAACCATCCCAGGCTCTTTGAATGAAGAACCAAAGAAAGGCGCCATCACACTTTCGCCAGATGGTGAGTGGATGATTTTTGCAGCAGATTTTTCTGGTCGCGGCCTCGGTAGTTTTGATCTCTACATTACTTACTGGACCAACGAAGGCTGGAGTGAACCAGTGAACCTTGGCGATAAAATCAATACAGAGTTTTGGGAAACAACACCATCGCTGAGTCCCGATAAACGCACTTTGTATTTCACGAGTAACAGACCTGGTGGTGTGGGTGGTTCTGATCTCTATGTATCCTATATGCAACCCAACGGCAAATGGGGTGCTGCAGAAAACATGGGCCCCATACTCAATTCTGCAGGCGATGAAATGGCACCATTCATTCACGCAGATAATCAAACCTTGTATTTCACTTCATCTGGCCATCCTGGTTATGGTGGTGCTGATTTATTCATCAGCAGAAAACAAGCTGGAGGCACTTGGAGTAAACCAGAAAATCTGGGCTATCCCATCAACACCATCGAAAACGATGGTAGCCTCGCTGTTGCCGCTGATGGCAAAACCGCCTACTACTCCAGCAACAGAAGTGATAGTCGCGGCGGACTTGATCTCTACACTTTCGAATTGCGCGAAGACATCAGGCCATATAAAACGCTCTACGTAAAAGGCAATGTATTTGATGCCAAAACCAAACAACCTGTACCCGCATCTGTTGAGCTGATCGACAATAGCATCAACCAACCACTGATGAAAATTCAGACCGATGGTAGTGGTGCTTATTTCATCACTTTGCCTATCGGCAAAGACTATACTTTCTCTGTGAACAGAAAAGGCTATCTCTACTATACAGAACAATA
>DALYHN010000343.1:0-2210 GCA_031970875.1 Chitinophagaceae bacterium | reverse complement strand
CAAAACAGAAGAAAATTATGCAGGTTTTCCTGTGAAAGTGAATGTGAAAACGCGTAATAGTTATCAGCAATTAATGAATAACCTACTTATGAAAGCAGCGAACGAAAGCAACCCGAAAGCTTGTTTTGTTCTGCTAAAAGAGTATATCCGTTTCTTTAAGGATAAGCATTTTAACCTTGTTTACCCCATTGAGTATGGTTACGAAATAGTACAAGAAACAGAAGCGGGGTTTAAACAGTCTTTGTCAAAAAATTCTTTGGCTGATGTAGAAGGTATATGGGTAAATGCAGACAGTAGCATTAAGCTCGGTATTCGCAAACATGTGGGAAATACTTTTAAAGCTGTTGTATTGGCATCGTCCAATACCAAATATCCTGTTGGACTGGTTTACTTCACTTTGCAAACTGCAAAAAATGGATTTGTGGTGAAAGAACATGATCGCTTGATTGCGACGGATATTCCAGCAAAGCAACGTGGTCAGCTCTTACAAATTTGGAGTGATGCACTGTTTGGAAAAATTTATCCGGTTCAAATGAATGCAGCTGAACAGGAAGAGTTGAATACTTGGAAAGGTAGGCGAAATGGGCTCGTTGCTAAAAAACTATCTGATAAAACGGCTTACTTGAAAGTGCCCACTTTTTTGAGTAATGACGATTTGATACAGCAATTGGTGAGTCAAAATGATTCACTGTTTCGCAGCTGCGATAATTTGATTGTTGATCTTACCGGTAACGGTGGCGGTAATACCGGCTGGGTAGCTTTTCTACCTTATTTCATGACCAATCCCGTGGTACAGTATGATACGTATCTGCGTGTTACCCCTGAGAATGTGCAATCAAAGTTGGCAGACCTTGCTCCATTTGCAACTGCACCTATTCCGGATGAGTACAAAAAATATTTCCCCGAACCAGTGCTAGCTGCCTATAAAAAAGCTTATCAGGAATTACCTACTACCAAAGCAGCTTTTTATCCAATACCGGGTGTGACATTCCCTTTGGACTCAATCATCAAAAAGCCCAAGCGTATTGGATTGATTGTGGATGATTTTTGTGGCAGCTCTGCAGAGTATTTCTTTTCGCTTTCAAAGCAGAGCAAGAAAACCATTACCTATGGTATTCCCACGATTGGCATGATGGATTATGAGGGTATGTCTAACCCGACACCATTGCCTTTTAGTAAATTCATTGTAACAATCCCTATTGTTCAGTCGAGCTGGACAAGCAAACAACCTATTGATCAAACTGGCTTCAAGCCAGATATTCTATTAGATAAGCTTGATCAAAGGAAGTGGGTGGAGTTTGTGCGCAAAGATTTGGAGCGTAGGTAATGATTGGTTGGATTTATCCAATATCTTTTCAATAAAGTATTGCAAAATGAAAGTGCTACTCACAGGTGCGACAGGTATGATAGGTGGTTTGATTTTGGAGCAATGTTTGGCTGCCAATAAGATTAATCAGGTCATCTCTTTTGTGCGTAAGCAAAGCGGGCAAGTGCATCCCAAGCTTACAGAAGTAGTGGTTGCTGATTTTTGTGATTATTCAGTACATGAAGATTTATTTACGCATGTTAATGCAGCTTATTTCTGTTTAGGCGCTTATACAGGACAGGTGAGTAATGATATGCTGAAGCAAATTACTGTGGATTATGCTGTTGCTTTTGCACGGCAATTATCAATAAGTAGTCCTAATGCAAAATTTTGCTTGTTGAGTGGAGCTGGTGCAGATCGAACTGAAAAAAGTAAAACGCCTTTTGCTTTATTTAAAGGAATGGCAGAAAATCAAATAGCTACTCTGCAACTTGATTCGTATAGTTTTCGCCCTGGTTATATATATCCTGTAACACCTAGAAAAGAGCCCAATGTTGCCTATCGCTTATTTCGGTTCTTATACCCGATAATGCGTGTATTTGGTAATAAGTATAGTATTCGCTCTACTGATTTAGCTGAGGTAATGTTTTATGTTGGAATCAATGGTACGGATAAGCAAATATTAGAGAACGCCGATATTATTGTTCGGAAGCCTAAATGAGCAATCAAGAAGTTGGCCGAATAAGGTTAAAATCAAATACAAACAATAGCGTTTATTCATGTAAATTCTTGTGATAATTATCACATTCATGTAGTATTACTACAATTCTTCTCATACATATTAGTATAATTTCAGTTTTCTGTAGTTGGATCACTACAAGCTAGCGCATTGGGCGTGGGTAGC
>DALYHN010000342.1:0-2216 GCA_031970875.1 Chitinophagaceae bacterium | reverse complement strand
TCCTTCGCCCAGATGCCATCGTTATTACTGGCAGTCACTTCAAACACATAATCACCGGGTGGCAGGTTTGTATAAAATGCTCTATTGTCTCCTTTGGAATAAATCCATCCTGTATCTCTACCAATTAAACGAAACTTGATTTGATTTTTTTCAGGAGAGATAAAACTTAACGCACTATAATCGAAAATATATCGGTGATCACCCGGGGCTACTTGTGCTTTTGCATAGTATACGGTATCATCAACGTGCAAGCTATTCACCTTGATCAAAGGGGGAGTTGTATTTACTTGAAGCTTATCAGGATTTACCACCACTAGGCCACCAATAGAAGGTATATATATTGAGCCATTACTACCTACAATCGAATGCCTTGCACCCACACACTGCCGATTATTCATCCCGTCGCCGTCATCAATATGCTTCCAATCTATTTTATCTCTTTGGTTATTCGCATAAGCTTCTATTTGTGTAGCCCTTGCATAGAAAATACCCTTATTTGTTGGCAACCACCAATTGCCAGTACTATCCATCAAGATGCTGAAAATAGATGCTTCTTTTAATCCTGATGCATAACCTATCAGGCTTGCCCTGTTGTCCTTCCACCGAACAATTCCTCTACCCGTTGCAAACCATAATATGCCATTTTTATCTTCAACTGCATTAAATACCTGTATGCTTGTAGCGCCATCAAACAAGTCAAGATTACTTAGCTTACCATACTTATCAATCTTAATTACACCTGTTCTGTAGGATGTTATCAACCAACTGCTATCCCTGAGTTGATGAATAGCACTGATATAAATTTTTGAGAAGTCTATATTAGGGAATGATAAATAATTAATCTTTCCCTTCTCATCAATTGTTGCAATGCCCTTATATGCCACACCAAAATACATTTTACCATCAAAGCCCTCTGCTACATATCTGGTTTGTCCATTTAACTCATAATTTGTTTCGCCTTGTGGTGTAATTTTTAATACTCCGTACTGGTGGGCTATCCAAACATTTCCCTTTGAATCTTTATAGGTATGAATCGAATTCACAAAGCGTTTAAACGCTTGTCTGTTCTTGATTTGATAAGGCCTAATGACTCCATTCTCTAACCAGTAGATTGAGTCCATAACACTTACCACCAAGAACTTTCGATTACTCATCTCTGTTATCCCTGATACTCGGTTATTACTGACGCCTTCTGCCTCTGCATAATTCACCACTTTCGTAGGAGATATCTTAAAGAGGCCTCTGTCGGAAGCCAACCAAATATTATTTTCTCTGTCAACAGTTAGATTATGTAATGTTTGGATGTTGAGATACTGCTTGGGAAATCGATAAAACTGATTTGCTCCTTCTGGCATATAGGCAACACCATTTCCTACAGACACCCAAATACCTTTTTTGGCATCTTCTATGATATAAGCAAAGCTTGGGTTGGGCGTAGGAATATTGACTTTTTCCATTCCGGGAAATGCAAAAAATCTTACCCCATCGTATACATAAATACCCTCTGAAGAGGTTAGCCAAACACGCCCTTTACTGTCTTTGAAAACACTAATAATAAATACACCTTCTCTTATGCCATCATTTTCTCCAAATGTTCTCCACTGCCCATTCTTTTCTTTATGCAACACTTTACCACCTCCTACAAACCACTCACTGCATGCACTACATTCTCCAGCAGCTGTTTTTTGCCTATATGCTCTAAACTTATCTATGTTTATTGCATAATGTGTTTTCTTAACCGGATCGAATACAATAAATTCTCCTTTTAGTAATTGAGGATCAAAAGCACTACCAATTGGTGGACTAAAAAGCAATTCTCCTTTAGCCGTTTTACCTCTCAGAAAGATATCCTTGGTATCGGTTAAATAACTTGTGAATACACCATTTTTATACCCAACCAACCCAACACCTGCAATGGGAAACCACAGCGTACTATCCTCACTCTCGGTAAATAAGCTATTGCTATTGTCAGTTTTGAAAGCAGGTGTATTACTGGAATTAAATGTGACGAACTGTTTACCATCAAATCGAATAAAGCCAGAATAACTATTCATCCAGATAAACCCATCCATAGTCTGGTAGGTATTCATCACAAAATCATTCGGCATACCGCTCTTGGCATCATAATGCTCAACTTTGAATTGCGCAAAAGGATTTTGTGCCGACAAAAAATTGACCCAACACATCAGCCAAATACAAATAAGTAATCGCTTCAT
>DALYHN010000341.1:0-2226 GCA_031970875.1 Chitinophagaceae bacterium | reverse complement strand
ACACGACCGTAGCGATCACCTGCAACCTGAATCTCAATGTGACGAGGCTCTTCCACGAATTTCTCCATGTACATGCCATCATTCTTGAATGCTGCACCGGCTTCCGCTTTAGCGCTATTGTATGCACGCTCCAATTCTTCTTCACTATGTACCACACGCATACCCTTACCACCACCACCAGCAGTTGCTTTCAACATCACAGGATAGCCTATCTCTTTAGCCACAGACTTGGCTTCTTCCAGATCTTTCAACAAACCACCGCTTCCGGGTACCACAGGTACACCTGCTTTAATCATGGTTTCTTTCGCAGTAATCTTATCGCCCATGGCATTGATCATGCGTGCGTTAGGACCGATGAATTTGATACCAGAATCTTCACATATCTGAGAGAAGTTAGCGTTCTCTGCCAGGAAACCATAACCAGGGTGGATAGCGTCTGCATTGGTGATTTCTGCAGCAGCGATAATACGTGGGATGTTCAAATAACTATCTGAACTCTGTGGCTTACCAATACAAACAGCTTCGTCAGCAAACTTTACGTGCAAACTGTCTTTATCTGCCGTAGAATAAACAGCCACCGTTTTGATACCCATTTCGCGACATGTTCTGATAACACGAAGCGCAATCTCGCCACGGTTGGCAATCAATATTTTCTTAAACATTTGTAGTGTTTGAAATGAATAACTGATCTGTTCTGTTTGAACCGATCTTACCCAGAACTCAAAACATTAAGCAGGATCTACCAGGAAGAGTGGCTGATCGTACTCAACAGGACTGGCATCATCTACCAATACCTTCACAATCTTACCCTTCACTTCACTTTCAATCTCATTGAAGAGTTTCATCGCTTCAATAATACATACCACTTTACCGGGTGTTACTTCATCGCCTACTTCAGCGAAGATGGGCTTATCAGGGCTAGGACGACGGTAGAATGTACCGATCATTGGGCTCTTGATGGTTACATAATTATCTGTGCTTGCTGAGGCAGCAGGTGCTGCAGGAGCTGCTGATGCAGGTGCCGCGGCAGGCGCCGGAGCAGGGGCTGCAGCAGGTGCCACATTATATACCTGAGGTGCGGCTGCTGCTACCTGTACTACTTTCTCATCTTTTTGCTTGATGGTTACTTTGCCATCCTTGTCTTCTATACTAATCTCACCAATATTACTCTTGTTGATGATTTTGATCAGTTCGTGAATTTGCTTCAGATCCATAAATAGGCAAGTTTTGGGGTGAAATCAATCATTTTTGACTGAAAAGTGGGGCAAAATAGGCATTTTCTTACGAAAACAGGGTTTTTTCTTATCCAGACGTTTCATTCTTTTTTTGCTTTTTTCTGTAGGTGGGCTACTACAACTGAACATTGCCTGATACCACAAATAATCGGTTGTACTTACCACAAAAAGGGCGCTGACAATTTAGTCTCTTTGTACTGTCAAAGCGAGAGAGTCAACCCCACAAAGATTTTACCAATACCTATGAAACCGGCTCTCTTCTTTGCCCCGTTTTTGAATCCAATACGTGCGTAAATAACCAATGAACTTGAAAAACCAAAAGAGGATAGCTCACGCTATCCTCTTGTTTTGATATCTATATCTACTTAATTATTCCTTTACTCTTTCTACGTATTCACCAGTCTTGGTGTTGATACGGATGGTTTCGCCATCATTAACAAACAAGGGTACGTTTACGGTAGCACCAGTTTCTACAGTAGCAGGCTTCAATGCACGGGTTGCAGTATCACCTTTCAAACCTGGCTCGCAGTAGGTAATCTTCATCACCACTTTCTCAGGTAATTCAGCACCAATAGGCTGCTCTGTTTCTGTATTGATCAGCACGAAAACCTCGCTACCATCCTTCAGGAACTGAGGCGCATCGATCATCTCTTCTGCAACAGCAATCTGCTCGAAGGTTTCATTATTCATCAGGTTATAGCCGCTTTCATCCTTGTACAGAAATTGAAATGCTTTCTTTTCTACACGAACTGGGAAAATGGTTTCACCACTATTCCAAGTCTTTTCAATAGTACGGTTATTGTCCACACCTTTCAGCTTGGCCCAAACCTTAGCTGCAGCACGAGCAGTCTTGTTTTCACCAAATTCTACTACTGAATACAGGCTGCCGTCGAGTTTCAATACCATACCACGGCTGATATCTGATGTTGTTGCCATTACGTAAATTTTGAGCGGCAAAATTAGGAGTTTTCACCCAGCCATAAAAGATACT
>DALYHN010000340.1:0-2241 GCA_031970875.1 Chitinophagaceae bacterium | reverse complement strand
TGCATTGATATTCTTCCGCAAAGCCCTTGCCCATGCAACCAATTGGTCTGCGCTATAGTGCTCTAATCCTTTGAAATTTTCCTGCACATCCACAATAGCATAAAAATTTCCTCCGTATGCTACATCAAATGTCAGTTCGCCTAAGTCGGGACAATCAGCCGTAATTTTTTCTGCAGCCAGATAGGCCGGTACATTGGTTAATTGAACGGATACAACTTTTCCCGCCTCCTGCTTATATCGAATCATCACCAACCCGGCTGGTGCTTCCATACGCACGATACCCGGTGTTTTCGGTTGTATCAACCCTTCTTCAATAGCAATAGTGATTGTGCCAATCGTACCATGGCCACACATCGGTAAACAGCCACTGGTTTCTATAAACAAGACGGCCACATCATTCTCGGGATCATGTGGCGGATAAAGTATACTGCCACTCATCATGTCATGCCCGCGTGGTTCAAACATCAATCCTTTTCTGATCCAATCATACTCGCGCAAAAAATGCTGTCTTTTTTCGCTCATGGTATGCCCTTCGAGCGTTGGTCCGCCGGCAGCTACTACCCTCACCGGATTGCCACAAGTATGGGCATCAATGCAATGAAAGACATGACCACTCCTGGCTTTGGTACCAAATCTACCCTGTGCATCAAAAGGAAGGGGCGCTGCTTGAAAAGGCATAAGCAAAATCCATTTACATTTGAGAAAATTTGCTTGCAGTATGGAAACCTATGGCCGCATACTACTGATTGCCATGCCTGCTTTTCTCGCACTGGTTTTGTTGGAGAAATGGTATGGCTGGTGGAAAGGTAAGGATACCGTTCGGAATATGGACATGATCTCTAGCTTGACTTCCGGCGTCACCAACGTTACCAAAGATGTACTGGGTTTAAGTGTGGCTATCCTCTCTTATCAGTGGATGGTAGAACACCTGCGCATTGTAAGCATTGAATCCACTTGGCTTACTTACTTGATTGCCTTCATGGCCTTAGATTTTGCTGGTTACTGGACACACCGCATTGCCCATACCTATAATTTTTTCTGGAACAACCACATCATTCACCATAGCAGTGAAGAATTCAATTTGGCCTGTGCGTTGCGACAGAGTATTTCTGTATTCGTGCGCATTTTCGCTTTCTTATTGCTGCCTGCAGCGCTATTGGGTGTTGATGCGAAAGTAGTGGCCATTGTAGCACCGCTGCATTTGTTTGCGCAGTTCTGGTATCACACACAGCATATTGATCGTATGGGTTTTCTGGAACATATCATTGTAACACCTTCTCATCACCGTGTGCATCATGCCATCAATCCGGAATATATTGACAAGAACTATGCGCAGATCTTTATTTTCTGGGACAAACTCTTTGGTACGTTTCAGGAAGAAAAACCAGATGTACCGCCTGTCTATGGTATTACCCGACCAGCAAGAACTTGGAATCCAATCAAGATTAATTTTCAGCATTTATGGTTGCTGATAACTGATGCATGGAGAACGAAAAGCTGGAAAGACAAGTTCCGCATCTGGTTAATGCCTACCGGCTGGAGACCTGCTGATGTTGCAGAAAAATATCCGGTGTACAAGATTGATGATGTATATCACTTCGATAAATACGATACCAAAGGTTCTACGCCTTTGCATGCATGGCTATGGATACAATTGGTAGCACTACTACTTTTCATCAGCTATCTGTTTGGCAATATTGCACAGATTGGCAGTCCGGGCATGTTCCTATACGGTGCTTTTGTTTTCTTAAGCGTATACAGCCTTACTGAACTAATGGACAGAAATCGCAATGCCATTTATTGGGAAATATTCAAAAATGGATTCGCAGCTTATTTACTGATTGCGCAAGGTGATTGGTTTGGCATCAGTGTATTGGCAGCATGGGCAGTCTATGCAATTGCTGCTTACCTGATTGTTTCCACTATTATAACAGCGTATTTCAGTTTTCAGAAAGACAGTACACCCAATCAAGCTGGTGCTTTGGTGAGTTGATCGTTCACTGTACGCCAGATGTTTAATGGATTTTCTCGCTTCAAAGCATCGGGTAATAATGTATCAGGCCAATTCTGATAAGCGATTGGTCTGGAGAAACGCTTGATACCATCAGCACCTACAGAACCAAAGCGACTATCGGTTGATGCGGGAAATGGTCCGCCATGCTGCATACTCAAGCACACTTCTACACCAGTTGGTACACCGTTGAAGATGATGCGTCCGCACAATTGTTGTATTTGCTGAAT
>DALYHN010000339.1:0-2241 GCA_031970875.1 Chitinophagaceae bacterium | reverse complement strand
TACCTAAAGAAGGTGTGGCCATTCATATCAATGCATTCAATTTTCCGGTGTGGGGAATGCTGGAAAAAATTGCCGTGAACTTACTTGCAGGTGTACCTGCCGTCGTAAAGCCTGCAACGGTAACTTCCTTTTTAACGGAAGCAGTGGTGCGTGAGATTGCCAACTCGGGTATTCTGCCAGATGGTGCATTGCAATTGCTCTGCGGTTCTGCAGGTGATTTGTTAGATCATGTGCAGTCGCAGGATGTTGTGACCTTTACTGGTTCTGCTTCTACAGGCTTGATGCTGAAATCGCATCCGAAAATTTTGAGTGAATCAGTGCCATTCAATATGGAAGCAGATTCCTTGAACTGTATTGTGCTGGGCAAGGATGTGGAGCCGGGCAGCGCCGATTGGGATGTGTTTATCAAAGAAGTGCGCAAAGAGATGACGGTGAAGTGCGGACAAAAATGTACGGCCATCAGAAGAATTTTTGTGTCGGAAGATAAACTCGAAGACGTGCAGATTGCGCTGGGCAAGGCTTTGTCACAAACAACCATTGGTAACCCATTGAATGAAAAAGTGCGTATGGGTGCTTTGGCCGGACAAACACAACGTAACGAAGTGAAAGAGCAGGTGCAGAAATTGCTGGCCTCTTCTCAACTCATCTATGGCTCATTAGATAGTGTAGAAGTGATGGATGCAGATGCAAAGAGCGGTGCGTTTATCAGTCCACTTTTATTGTGCAATACCAATCCGTTCAACAGTGCAGCCGTGCATGAAGTAGAAGCATTTGGACCCGTAAGTACTTTGATGCCTTATCAACACATTGATGATGCTGTAACATTGGCTAAGATGGGTAAGGGCTCCTTGGTATGCAGTGTAGTGACCAGCGATACACAGATTGCGAAAACATTTGTGTTGGGTGCAGCATCGCATCATGGCAGAATTGTGGTATTGAACAATGCTTGTGCGAAAGAAAGCACTGGACATGGCTCGCCACTGCCTTTGTTGGTGCATGGTGGTCCGGGTAGAGCAGGTGGCGGTGAAGAAATGGGTGGTGCACGTGGCGTGAAACATTATATGCAGCGTGTCGCTATTCAGGGCACGCCGGATATGATTACAGCTATCAGCAATCAGTACCAGCCTTATGCAACTGGTTTGCATGATGGGGTGCATCCGTTTAGAAAACATTTTGAAGAATTGCGTATCGGTGATCAGTTGATTACAGAAAAGCGATTGATTACTAGTGAAGACATTGATCGTTTTGCTGCTTTGAGCGGAGATCATTTTTACGCGCATAAAGTCAACACTGATTTCAGCGGTACCATGTTTGAGCGTCAGGTAGCACATGGTTATTTTGTGATGAGTGCTGCTGCGGGCTTATTTGTGGATGGTTCAGAATTGGGCCCAGTATTGCTGAATTATGGTATTGATGAATTGCGTTTTACCAAGCCTGTCTACCCCGGTGCAGAGATTCATATTCGTTTTACTTGCAAGGAGAAAGTGCCGCAGGAGCAAAAAGAACCGAACGATATTCCAAAAGGTATTGTGAAGTGGTATGTAGAAATGATTGATGAAACCAATGAGCACGTAGGCGTGGCTACAATTCTTACCATGGTTAAAATGAAACAAGCTTAAATTCAACTCTTATGCAAGAAGCATATGTACATCATACAACAGTAGATGGTATTGCGACGATTGAATTTTTCCATCCACTGAAGAATTCTTTGCCTGGCGATTTGCTGCGTGAACTAGCAGCCACTATTCGAAAAGTAGGTGCTGATACTAACACGAAAGTGATTGTGTTGCGTTCGGGTGGTGAGAAAGTGTTTTGCTCTGGCGCTTCTTTTGATGAGTTAATCGCCATTGAAAACGAAGCACAGGGTCTGCGTTTCTTCAGCGGTTTTGCAGAAGTCATCAATGCGATGCGTACTGTACCTCAGTTTATCATAGCCCGTATCCATGGTAAATGTGTAGGTGGTGGTGTAGGCGTAGCTGCTGCTGCTGACTATGCCATTGCTGTACAGGGTGCTGATGTTAAACTAAGTGAGTTGGCTGTGGGTATTGGTCCCTTCGTGGTAGGTCCGGCAGTAGAACGGAAGTTGGGTGTATCCGCTTTTTCACAATTGGCGATTGATGCATCCATGTGGCGTCCGGCTGAATGGGCTAAGCAGAAAGGATTATTTGCTGAATTGCATGATACTTCTGAGGGTATGGATGATTCTATTAACCGATTGGCAACAACATTGGCGAAGAGTCA
>DALYHN010000338.1:0-2246 GCA_031970875.1 Chitinophagaceae bacterium | reverse complement strand
ACGCATATAAGGTTGCTGAATACAAATCAGCATCCATCATCAACACATTGCGCTTACTATTATCCAGCGTTTTCAAAAAAGGTGGCAGACTTTGTTGAAACAGTCCCTTGTGAAAACTGCCTCTCGCATCATTAATTTCTGG
The DNA here is from genome assembly GCA_031970875.1 of Chitinophagaceae bacterium. GTDB lineage: Bacteria > Bacteroidota > Bacteroidia > Chitinophagales > Chitinophagaceae > JAFLBI01. The sequence continues at coordinate 2,104 of DALYHN010000338.1, read as the reverse complement.
TAACGCATGATTGCTGCTGAAAGAACCTTTCTTGAAAGGCCCCCAATCCTCAGGTAAACCATCGAATGTATCAAAACCATAAAAGCGGCTGTCCGTATGATCATTCTTTGACAACCACCACTTGAATGATTCACCCCAGGCAACACCAAACTCTACATAATTAATCGGCGAATGATTCAATCCCTCCTGATCAATGACCCACTGGTACATTTTATTCCTGCGGAAATAATCCCACTTACATGGAAAATCATTGTATGCCACATTCCGATTGTTGTACGCCCATGCAGAAAAGCGTGTGAGGTAATACAGATTGGCAAAAGCCCCGGACAACCAGCCAAACACCCGATGCAATTGCAGGTAAACAAACAACAACTTGGTATAGCGAATGAAAAAGAGTTTCATGGATTAATATTATCTGATTTTGTATCTAATCATTTCTTTAAAAACCTCTCTGTAACAATCCTTATCCCTGTAGTAAACCAAAAAGGTAAAACCTTTTCACCGCTTATTCCATTTCCTGCTGTCATATCTACTTGAATTAAATCATTAACAAAATATCTATACCCTAACTGATACGATGTTCCAGTTCCCGGAATATAGGGATCTCCAGAAAAAATCTCACCTACAAGATGGAAACCCTTGTATATCTTGATTTGACTACCTAATCCCCATGTCTGAATTAAGGAATTTTCATTGTTTACGTGCAAATAATTGGCACCTAAGTTCGCATGCAGTAAAAGGTTTTCCTTTTCACCGAAACATTGTGAAACAGTAAGATAACCAAAGCTTCCATAGCCAGCGGGCTTGAAACTGCCTTTACCAAAAGGTAAAAATGTACCCAAAACCAACCCAATACCCGGAAAATTATTAGCCTTGTACTCCCTAAATAAATATTTTGCTTGTAGAAGAGGTAGGGCATATGAAAACGATTTTTGATGTTGGTGATTGATTTCATAACCATACACTCCTCCAAAAGTTAATTCAAGCTTTTTATTGGGTCCATAAGCCCCTAATACCCAATGTTGCCCAGACTCTTTGTCAAAACGAACCCAAGTCTCCATTTGAGCGTATTTCTCACCTACTACTCGTGCATCATCTGTAATAAACGGCCTGACATATTTCTTCTGAGAAGAAGCAAAATAATAAGGGGAATCAAAAAATGAGCTATCGGCTTTAAACCAATTCTCAATCTGTGCTATTTCAGCTTTTTGTGCATTACCAGTTCTTATTAGTAGAAAAGTGCCTAGCAGAAAAAAAAATAAATAGTTTAAAACTCCTGACATTACAATGCTTTTATTCATTAATCAACTTAAGCGTAACACTATTCGATTTGATATTGAGATCATGCTGCATACCCACACAAAGCGGATAATTGCGTTCGGTATGACTCACCGGAAAATCGAAACAAATGGGATAACTGTATTCCTTTATCTGTTCTTTGATGATGGTATGTATGTCTTGTCCAAACGGTGTGGTGGTATCCTTCATTTCCGTAAATCCACCAATGATGAGTGCAGCCAACCCATCCAACATACCCGCACGCTTCAACTGAATAAACATGCGGTCAATATTGTAGAGATACTCACCCACATCTTCCAGAAACAAAATCTTTCCCTTAGTCTTGAAAGCCGATTTAGTACCCACTAGATGCGCCACCAATGATAAATTACCGCCTACCAGTTCGCCATTGGCCTGTCCCAATTGATTCAACGCATGTGCATCGGCAACATATCGATAGGCTTTACCCAGCAATGCCGGTTTCAAAGCCTGTACAAAAGGCGTATCTACCCCACCATCATTGAAAGCGCCAGCCATGGGCGAATGCAAAGAAGCAGTTTTGAGTTTCGTGTACAATTCCGCATGCAGTAAGGTGATATCGCTGTAGCCAATAATCCACTTGGGCTGCTTTTTGAATCTCGTCCAATCAAGCTGGTCTATGATTCGGCTTACCCCATAACCGCCGCGACCGCAGAGAATAGCTTTAACAGAAGCGTCATCCAGCATTTGCTGTACATCGGCCAGTCTTTCGGCATCTGTTCCGGAGAAATAATGGTGCTGATGACCAAGCGTCTTGCCAATTTTCCCTTGAAAGCCCCATTCTTGC
>DALYHN010000337.1:0-2252 GCA_031970875.1 Chitinophagaceae bacterium | reverse complement strand
GGTGATTGGTATTGCAAAGTTAACCCCGATAATCTCTTTACTGTTCCTAAGCCCAATACACAATTGGGTATCGGGATTGATGCATTACCTGCAGGCATTAGAAACAGCAAAACACTTACAGGCAATGACCTGGGTATGTTGGCCAATGTGCACGAAATGCCTGTGGTAGATCCTGCATTTGAAGATGGGCAATTGAAAAATATTGTACAGTATTTCTCAGTGAATCCGGAAGAGATGGAGCAGGAATTACATCGTTACGCCGCTAAGCTGCTTGCAGCCAATCAGGTTACTGCTGCATGGCAAGTTTTATTGGCCGGTGAAGCTGCTTGAGGATAGATCAAACTCAACATTCAATAAGCAGCAATCAGCTAAATAATTGGCTTTCGCCAGATCGATATATGGTATCACGACTTTTTCGCCTGCCGTATGTAAGACGAGTGTTGCTAATTGCTTTGCGCGTAAATAGGGACTAGTCTTGATTTCTACATGTTGCACACGCTCGAAGTTGAGCAAGATATGCTCACGGCCCCAAACGCCTTTTGTACACTGAATTGTTTGATGATTGTACCAAAAACGAAAATTTCTCTGCGCGATCAGGTTACTGATGGCATAATACATCAAAGCCAAAATAGGGAATACCACCAACCAAGGTTTCCATAAACAGATGGGTATACCAAGCAACACACAAGCAGGGAGACCAATCAATACGGTCATGCGCCAACCATATGCATGATGTACTTTATGGGGTTCACTGTTTTCTGCAGGCCATACGGATTGATAGGATGCAATAATTTTTCTTAGCACATCTTGCTGTAACACCGGAAGACGAATCCACTGACCATCCTTGGTAATATCTTCTCCGGCCATAAAGAAGCGTAGTATGCGGATGCCCAGTAGGCACCTAACCCAATTGCTATTCCAGCTCAGCATCTGCACTTTATTGTGCAACAACATTTTCTGTTGTGTTTGCAAAAACCCCCATTGCATCTGAAACCCTTTTTCAGAGATGCGTAACTGCATGGCATAATAACGAATCAATACGCGAGCAAATGAAACGGCCAATGTTAAAGTTAATACAGCACTAATTAATAGCGCCCAAAGCTGAGTTGCAGACAATACTTTATCTACTTGCTCACCTATTACCTTTTCTGTATCAACACCAAAATATTGACGCAAATCCTCCAATCGCGCAAGTGCAAAAAATAAAATCAGTAGTAAGGTCTTGATATGATTCTCTGATATAGCCAGTTTCAATACATCCGCCGTACTAATACCTAAGATTGACGCAGACACTTCCTGTTTCTCGCCGCTAACTACTGCTTGTGTTTGTTTTTGCAAAATCTGCTGCAAAGCCATGGCTTTATGTAAATCAATCGCATCAATTTCCACTTCGGTATGTGCGCTACCAGCAGTTTCTAATTTCAATCCGCAGGTATTGGTGAAACGATGTAAGTAGTTTTGCTTGAGGTGAACAGATTGAACTCGCTCTAAAGGAAGAATGGTTTGTGTTTTGGACAAAACACCGGAGATAACGACCAATTCGCCACTTTGAACATAGATTCTAAATCGAAAAAACTGAATCAGCTGATTAATCCGAATCAATAATATGAACACAAAAAAGCCCAATGCATAATAAATAGCATTGTCGTCAAACTTAGACTTAGTCTGTTCAGCATCACGAAACAAATATTTACCAAACACCAATAGAATAGCTATCCAGCTCTCTTTCAGAATTCTCCAAATAATGAAGAGCAAGGCAACGGGCGACTGCCGCTGTGGTTTGGACCAATCAAACGCCGGGACTTGCATGTGCAGCAATTTTTTCCATGATCCATTCTTTCAATTGCTCAGCAGTAGTCGCTTCTAAGCCATGTATACTGATATCAATATCGCCACTGGCTGCAGTCATCAATCGTACAGAAGCCAAACCGAATTTTCTTTCAATCGGACCGCTGCGTACTACACAATGCTGAATCTTAATAAAGGGAATAATATGGGTTGATTGAAACAGCCAGCCTTTCTTAAAGATGATGTCTTTGTCGCGCAAAGCCCATGCACGATTCTTGAATCCAATCTGTATTGCAGCAATAGTGAATGCAATCAATAAAGCAAATACCAATGATGCTAAGCCAATAGCCCACCAGAGCTGGAATTTTCGCACAAAAACAAACAAGCAAATGAGCGCAATCAATAAGATACCATAAGCTATTCCCCAACTGATGAATAGTACCCGCTTATACCTTGTTTCAACA
>DALYHN010000336.1:0-2283 GCA_031970875.1 Chitinophagaceae bacterium | reverse complement strand
GCAATGCAGCAAATGCATCACCACGCTCGTGCTTAGAAGTACCAGACTTGGCAATGGCATACATTTTATCCTTAGCCAGCTCGTTTACCTTCTTTTCTAATTCCTCGTTCGTATAAGGCTTTGTATAATCACGCTTGCCGGTGATGCCCTTTTTCGCACGCAGTTGCTCCTGCGCTTTGATCTGTACGCGGATAGCCTCATGTGCCAGTTCCAGGGCCTTGATCAGGTCTTCTTCACTACACTGGTTGCTCTCGCCTTCCACCATCATCAGGTTTTTCTCGGTAGCACCAATCATGAAGTCCATATCAGCACGACCTAATTCGGTACGGCTTGGGTTCACAATGAAGTTGCCGTCAACACGAGCAACACGTACTTCAGAGATGATTTCTTTTACAGGAATATCTGAAACAGCCAAGGCAGCACTTGCAGCCAAACAAGCCAGTGAATCAGGCATTACTTCTTTATCGCTAGAGATCAAGGTAACCAGTACCTGTACATCGCAGAGATAATCTTCTGGGAATAATGGGCGCAGGGCGCGATCAATCAGTCGGCTGATCAATACTTCGTAATCGCTCAGTCTGCCTTCACGCTTGAAGAAAGAGCCAGGGATACGACCTGCACTCGCAAACTTTTCTTGATAATCTACAGTTAGCGGGAAAAAGCTCTGACCTTCTTTGGGTTCTTTATTGGCAACCACAGTAGCCAATAATACACAGTTACCCTGTTTAACTGTAACAGCACCATCGGCCTGACGGGCCAATTTGCCGGTTTCTATGGTTACTTCAGCGCCACTAGGCAGCTGGAAGCTAACATTGATGGGATTTAATGACATGGTTCTTTGATTTTACAACGACATGAAGTGCAGCGCAATATGGGCGCATCCAGATCGCATGATGAATGAATGAAACGGACCGAGGCCATGTGACAAAAAAGTATTCCCAACCGTCTCAAGCGTCAGTTGGGAATAACCTGTTACATGTGTGACAATTTTATTTTCTGAGACCCAGCTTTTCGATCAAAGCACGGTATCCAGTAAGATTGGTTTTCTGCAGGTAAGTGAGTAAACGCTTACGCTGACCAACCAGTCTCATCAGACCGCGGTGGGTAGAGAAGTCTTTTTTGTTTGCCTGCAGGTGTCCGCTGATATGACTGATTCTTTCAGTCAGGTGAGCGATCTGGCCTTCAATAGAACCAGTGTTAGTGGCAGCGCCACCGAATTCTGCAAAAATGCTGGCTTTTTTTTCTTTAGTTAATGGCATCTCAATTTCTTTTAAATGCGTCTTTGTTTTTTCTTCTATAATGTGGCGGCAAAGGTATGGGATTTCTCCTGATTACATCCAAACCAAAGGGCTTTTTTTGCCCAAAAACCTACAAAATGGCTATTAAATAGACCCAAACATACAGATAATGCCACGATCAGCGTTATTTACGCGCACATGCAGCAGGCTGCACAATTCCTTGTCTTATAACCAGAGATAACGCATAAGATGTTCGGTGTCACTATTTTAGGTAATAACTCCGCCTTGCCGGCCTACGACCGGCATCCAACTGCTCAGGTGGTGACCCTGAATGATCAGTTATTCCTGATCGATTGCGGGGAAGGTACCCAGATGCAGATGGCCCGCTACAAAATCCGCCGCAGCAAAATCAACCACATCTTTATCTCTCACCTGCATGGTGATCATTATTTCGGATTGATTGGCTTACTGACAAGTATGGGACTGCTGGGCCGTGACAATCCATTGCACCTGTATGCACCTGCCCCACTAGAAAAAATCATTGCCCTGCAATTGGAAGCGGCAAGTACTAACCTGCCTTTTACTTTACATTTTCATCCAGTTACGGAGCCCGGACAAATTTTGGACACCCCAAAATTCTCTGTAGAAGCTTTTAGCACACAGCACCGCATTCCTTGTTTTGGCTATATCATCCGCGAAAAGCGTAACCCCAGAAGAATAAATAAAGAGAAGGTGGTTGAATACAATATACCAGCTGCTTTCTATGATCAATTAAAACAGGGCGCTGATTATGTAACCAAGGATGGTGAGGTGATTGCCAACGAATTGGTTACCCTACCCAATCTGGCACCAAGAAGCTATGCCTTCTGTGCTGATACAATATATGATGAACAGATAGCCGAGAAAGTACAAGGCGTAAACCTGCTCTACCATGAAACCACCTATTTGGCTGATCAAGCTGAACGTGCAGCTAGCAGGTTTCATACCACCACTGCACAAGCGGCAGCCATTGCACAAAAAGCAGGTGCACAAAAATTACTGATCG
>DALYHN010000335.1:0-2304 GCA_031970875.1 Chitinophagaceae bacterium | reverse complement strand
GCATAGAGTTCACCACCTGGTGCGCAGGTGAGTATGCTGATGCGTAAGCGGGAACTATCCTGTGCAAAGGAGAATAATATGCCTGTCAGGAAACACAGTAATAAAAGTATTCTACGCAAGATCAAAAGGTTTTGCGGCAAGTTCGGTATAAGCCTGCAAATAAAAAACGCTCCTTGCGGAGCGTTGCTGATTATTTTCTGCTGTAATTAGGTGCTTCCTTCGTGATGTCCACATCATGCGCATGGCTTTCGCGCATACCTGCATTGGTGATTTGGACGAAAGTTGCTTTTTGCAGCTCACTGATATTCTTGGCGCCGCAATAACCCATACCGGCTCTGAGTCCGCCCACATACTGATATACTACTTCTCGCAGATAGCCTTTGTATGCAACACGACCTTCAATACCTTCTGGTACAAATTTCTTCACGTCGTCTTCTACATCCTGGAAATAACGATCGCCACTTCCCTGGCTCATCGCACCCAAGCTGCCCATACCGCGATACTCTTTGAATTTTCTGCCTTCGTAGATAATGGTTTCGCCCGGACTTTCCTCCACGCCTGCAAACACACTACCCATCATTACCACATTGGCACCTGCTGCCAAAGCTTTCACCATATCGCCAGTATAACGAATACCGCCATCAGCAATCAAAGGCACTTGCTTACTCTTTAAAGCAGCAGCCACTTCCATAATAGCAGTTAGCTGGGGCACACCTGCACCGGCTACAATACGTGTGGTGCAAATAGAACCCGGACCAATACCCACTTTCACACAATCAGCACCTGCATCGGCCAAAGCTTTAGCACCTGCTGCAGTACCCACATTGCCTGCAATAATTTGTAAGTTTTTGAAACTCTTTCGCAATGTCTTTAAAGCGTTGATGACGCCAGCACTATGGCCATGAGCACTATCCAATGTCACAACATCTACGCCCACAGCTTGTAAAGCCGCAGCTCTGTCGAGCAAATCCTTGGTAATGCCTAATGCAGCACCAACAAGCAATCGGCCCATGCCATCTTTCACAGCATTGGGGAAGTTGCGCAATTGTAAAATATCTCTGTAGGTAATTAAACCGGTGAGTTTACCCTGCTTGTTTACCACAGGCAGTTTCTCAATCTTATGCTTTCTGAAAATGATTTCTGCTTTTTTCAGATCAGTGCCTTCCGGAGCAGTTACCAAGTTATCCTTGGTCATCACTTCCTTCACTTTTCTGTTTTTGTCGTGTGTTTCAAAACGAAGGTCACGGTTGGTTAAAATGCCCACTAGTTTCTGCTGTGCATCAACAATGGGAATACCGCCGATTTTATTCTCCTTCATCATGCGCAATGCATCGCCTACAGTAGCTTCTGCGTGGAGGGTAACCGGGTCAACAATTAATCCGCTCTCGCTACGCTTCACCTTACGAACTTGCTCGGCCTGTTTTTCAATAGACATGTTCTTGTGCAGGATACCCAGACCGCCTTCGCGTGCCAGGGCAATGGCCAGATTGGCTTCTGTAACGGTGTCCATGGCTGCAGAGAGCATGGGAATGTTGATGGTAAGCTGACGGGTGAGTTTGGTGCTGGTGTCTACATCGCGGGGTAACACCTGACTGAACGCGGGCATAAGTAACACATCATCAAATGTGAGGCCTAAACCGAACAGTCTTGCATCTTGGGATTTCTGAGCGGAGGATTTTCTTGTTGCCATGTGCAAAGATAATGGCAGCATCCCTTACGGGGCAAATCCAATTTTTTAGGCCAAGCGAAACATCTTGCCTGGCAGGCTAAGCACAATGTTCTGCATCTCCAGATTCAGCATGGCTGCTGCTACAGCGCTGCTACTCAAGCCGCTTTGCTGATAGAGTAGGTCAATATGCAGGCTGTCTGCTTTTTGCAGTAGGTCTACAATCTGCTGCTCTGTTTCGCTGAGTTCTGGGAAAAGTAACCTTTGCGATTGGCGTTTGATGGGTTTATTTAGCCAGCCGATATCCTTGAGGAATTGTTTGGGGCTGGTGTAGATCTGTGCTTTTTGTTGGCGAATCAGTTGATTGCAACCTGAGCTCTTACTATCGGAAATCTTTCCCGGCACAGCAAATAAATCGCGGTTATAGGTCCAGGCCAGTTCTGCGGTAATCATACTGCCGCCTTTCTCGGCTGTTTCAATAACAATGGTGGCATCGGCCATACCGGCGACTATCCGGTTTCTGCGCGGAAAATTATGCCGGTCTGCCTTGGTACCCTGCGGGAATTCTGTGAGCAATCCACCATGGTTCATCATTTCTTTAGCGAGTGCTTTGTGTTGCGATGGATAAATGCTGTCGA
>DALYHN010000334.1:0-2305 GCA_031970875.1 Chitinophagaceae bacterium | reverse complement strand
ACCCGAGTCCGACTCCAACTATGTAGTCGTGAATATTCCTGAATACAAATTGCACGTGTACGATAGTGGCAAACTACAATACGATATGAATGTAATTGTAGGATCTGCCACCAACAATACTGTTATATTCAATGGCAATTTGAAATACATCGTGTTCAGTCCCTACTGGAATGTACCATCTAGCATCGTACAGAAAGAAATTCTTCCTGCTATGCAACGCAATCCTGCTTATCTCGATAAAAATCACATGGAGATAACAGGTGGCAGTAAGAATAGTCCGAGCATACGCCAAAAGCCTGGACCATGGAACTCGCTTGGTCTGGTGAAGTTTCTTTTTCCCAATAGTTATAGTATTTACTTCCACGATACACCTAACCGAAATTTGTTTTCCGCCAACAATAGAAGTTTGAGTCATGGCTGTATTCGTCTGGGCGAGCCAAAGAAGTTTGCGGAATATTTACTAAGGAACGATACCACTTACTGGACCAGTAAACGCATCGACAGCTGTATGAATCTGCCCAAAGAAAAATGGGTAACCCTATCCAAGCCTTTACCGGTATTTATTCTCTACTTAACTGCCTGGGTAGATAAAAATGGGGTACTGAATTTTAGAAGAGATATTTACGGACACGATCGTAAAATGGCCGATAAGCTATTCGTGAAAAACTAAACCCTACTTTCGCAGCAGGTTATGAAGATCAGGTTAGTAGAAACAACAGCAGATATTCAGGCTTTTCTGGAAATAGCGCCGGAATTAAATAGGCATAACAAAGCCTATATCCGTCCGCTCAATAAAGACATCGAAGAAATCTTCAATAAAGAGAAAAACAAAGCCTTTCGTTTTGGAGAAGCCAGAAGATGGATTTTATTGAATGATAGTGGTAAGACCATTGGTCGTATTGCCGCTTTCACCAACAGCAAATACGTGAACAAGGGCACAGATTACCCCGTAGGCTGTTGCGGCTTCTTTGAATGTATCAATGATCAAGCTGCAGCCAATACATTGTTTGATACTGCAAAAGGCTGGTTACAATCCATGGGCATGGAAGCCATGGATGGTCCGGTGAATTTTGGTGACCGCGATAAATGGTGGGGCTTGATGGTGGAAGGTTTTCATGATGAACCAGTATATGGTATGCCCTTTACACCTGATTACTATCCTGCATTATTTGAAGCATACGGTTTTCAGAATTACTATAACCAATATTGGTATCGCATGAGTGTGGATGATGATCTACCGCCACGCTTTCAAGAGCGATACAACAAGTTTGTGAACAAGCCCGGCTATAGCGCAAGACATATGGATGTAAGGCATATGGAACGCTATGCACAAGATTTTGCTACGGTTTACAATGCAGCTTGGGCGCAACATGGCGAGGCCAAAGAGATTGCCAAGGAACAGGTGATGAAGATTTTCAAGACCATGAAACCCATCATGGACCCACGTGTCATTTGGTTTGCTTATTATAAAGAAGAGCCGATCGCTATGTTCATCAATATTCCTGATGTAAACCAGTACTTCAAACATTTCAATGGAAAATTGGGACTACTGGAAAAACTTCGTTTGGTATGGATGAAGTACAGAGGCCAATGTAAAAAACTCACCGGTCTGGCTTTTGGTGTGGTACCTAAATATCAGTCACTCGGCGTGGATAGTTTCCTCATACAAGCATGCGGTTATTTTATGCAACACAAGGGCTGGTACGGAAACTACGAAATGGGCTGGGCAGGCGACTGGAACCCGCGCATGGTGAACATTTATAAGAGTTTAGGGGGCAGTCAGAACAGACGCATGGTAACCTATCGCTATATCTTCGACAATAAGCATCCATTCGAGCGCCACCCGGTGATGGACTACGGCAATTAAGCCCCGTATTTTGTTGAAAACTAAGCCATGGCACTGTTCCGGAAATAGGGCTCAAATCCTATCTTGCAGCTATTCATATGGATAAGTTTATTGTTTCGGCACGTAAGTACAGACCACAGAATTTTAATACTGTGGTGGGACAGGCACATATTACCACCACCCTCAAAAATGCTATTCGCAATAATCAATTGGCGCATGCATTTTTGTTTTGCGGTCCACGTGGTGTAGGTAAAACAACCTGTGCACGTATTCTAGCCAAAACAATCAACTGCGAGAACTTACAACCAGATGGAGAAGCATGTAACACTTGTAACAGTTGTCGTTCTTTCAACGATGGCGCATCCCTCAATATCCATGAATTGGATGCTGCTAGCAATAATTCAGTAGATGATATTCGCTCGCTGGTAGAGCAAGTACGTTTCGCACCACAGGCTGGCA
>DALYHN010000333.1:0-2306 GCA_031970875.1 Chitinophagaceae bacterium | reverse complement strand
CACCATTCAAAAATATCTGTGATGATGCGCATAGATGGTTTAGGAGGATAGATATAAGTACCTCTTGCAGCATACTCTTTCAGAATATCATTCTGGATGGTGCCTGCAATTTTCTTTAAATCCGCACCTTGCTTTTTAGCCAGTGCTACATACAATGCGAGGAGAATAAATCCTGTTGCATTAATGGTCATAGAAGTAGAGACTTCTTCCAACTTAATGCCTTGGAAAAGGATTTCCATGTCTTCAATGCTATCAATAGCAACACCAACTTTACCCACTTCACCTTCTGCTAAAGCATGATCACTATCATAACCAATTTGTGTAGGCAGATCAAACGCAACACTTAAACCCATTACACCCTGACTCAACAAATAGTGATAGCGCTTATTGCTTTCTTCTGCAGTAGAGAAGCCGGCATACTGGCGCATTGTCCAGAGTTTACCTCGGTACATATCTGGTTGGATACCTCTGGTATAAGGAAACTCACCAGGCTGTGCCATGTCTTGTGTAGCTTGATCAGCAGCTGTGTACACCTGCTTTACTTCAATGCCACTATCGGTGTAGATCTTTTTATCGTTCATATGGGACAATCTATAGTATAAAGTTACGAATGATGTTAAGCTGCTACTATGATATTCCTCAAGCTTAGAGGATTTTTCTAGCTTCTATGCTGAGTACTTCACTCACCATTTCATGTAAATTTCCTTTGGGATCATTGACAAGATAATTTAAAATGAGTCGGCTCAAATCACCAGAACTAGCTTCTGGAGAAAGGGTAGCAGCCAGCTGATTAATGGTGAGTAGATTTTGTTCTTTTAATTGCTTCATGGCTGTCCAAGCATCTGCACTCACATAGATCTGTTGCGTAATGTTATAATCGAACTCCTCTTTAATTGCTTGAATCAACATAAATTGAAAATCTCTGGCAGGAATATCAGCTTGATTCAATCTGCCAATCAGCTTAGGTAAAGCTATACGGTCTGCCAACAAGACCAAACGCTCATATGCTTGTAATTGTAATTGTTGCGAGCCCTCTACCTTCTTATTGTTGGCGATGGTTTCCTGTGCCTTAGCCTTTCTTTGTAAATAAATGAGCCATCCTGCGAAACCTGCTACGATTGATGCGCTAACCAGCGTCAGCACGATTGTAATATCCATGTAAGGTATTTTCACAAAAATAAGGTCTTAGCACACCATTTTCCGTGAAACGAAAGCCAAATCGGTACAAGCAAAAAAGAATACCAATAATTTTGTAGAAATTCAGTGTATGGAAACAATGACTGCTACTCCGGTACAATTTACAGCGGGTGCTGTTACTGAGATCAAGCGTTTAATGGCTGAGGATGGATTTGATACTACCCAGAAATTACGTGTAGGCTTAAAAGGCGGTGGCTGCAGTGGCTTGAGTTATGTCTTGGGTTTTGATCAGCAAACTGAGGAAGATGAAACCTTTGAATACGAAGGCGTACCCTGTATCATGAATAAAAGCCATCAACTCTATTTATTTGGCATGGAAATCGACTGGCAGGGTGGCTTAAATAGTCGTGGATTTACCTTTACAAACCCAAACGCTAGTAAAACCTGCGGTTGCGGTACCTCTTTCAGCGTATAACATAAGCATAGGCTTCAACGAAAAATCCCTGTAGCAATACAGGGATTTTTTTATTGCATGAAAAAGCCCCGATTAAGGGGCTTTGTATTTATTTAGTCTCAGCAGATTTGCCGAGGGGTTTATTCTTGGCAAAGTCAACCAGAATTGGTGCTGCTACGAAGATTGATGAATACGTACCAGTAACCACACCGATCAACATCGCAAAGGCAAAACCTCTGGTTACTTCACCACCGAAGATGAAGAGGATGAGAATGGTGAGGAATACAGTCAATGAAGTCATGATAGTACGGCTCAATGTTTCGTTGATCGCGCGGTTGATCAAAGTCTCTTTGCTCTGACTAGGATACAATCTGCTGTCTTCACGAATACGGTCATACACAATCACGGTATCGTTCATCGAGAAACCAATCACAGTCAAAATCGCAGCAATAAAGTGCTGATCAATTTCCAACGGGAATGGTACTACATTTTTCAGGAAAGAGAATACTGCTAATGTTACGAATACGTCGTGCAACAAGGCTACAATAGTACCCAATGAGTATCTCCAATCACGGAAACGGATGAAGATGTACAGACAAATAATGAGCAGTGAGAAGATGGTTGCAGTTTGTGCACCAGCTTTCAAGTCGTCAGAGATGGTAGGCAATACAGTTTGAGAGTATTGCTTATACTTAGTGTCGAAATCTCTATAAGT
>DALYHN010000332.1:0-2308 GCA_031970875.1 Chitinophagaceae bacterium | reverse complement strand
ATGCTTTTCCAGCAGGAAAATGATTTCAAGGAAGTGATCAAGAAAAGAGAGATCTATCAGGTGTTGGAAATTGCCACCGATAAGTGTGAAGATGCAGCCAACGTGATAGAGTCTATCATCATCAAGTACGCTTAAGTTTTGTTTGCCCAAACCCAACCGCATGTTTACGATTCTGGTTATCATCATCATACTGGCATTCGTTTTTGACTATATCAATGGCTTTCATGATGCAGCCAACTCCATTGCCACTATTGTTTCTACCAAGGTATTGACACCTTTTCAAGCTGTACTTTGGGCAGCAGTATTCAATTTCACCGCATTCTTTATTTCGAAGTACCTGATTGGCGAATTCAAGATTGGTAATACCGTATCGAAATGGGTAAATGCAGAATTCATTACACTTGAAGTGATTCTAGCAGGTATCATTGCAGCAATTACCTGGAACTTATTGACCTGGTGGTTCGGTATTCCATCCAGTTCATCACATACCCTTATGGGTGGTTTTGTGGGCGCAGCCCTAGCACATGCTGGTGGTTTAAATAACGGCGAAATCGATGTGATCAACTACGTAAAAGTAATCCCTACATTCCTGTTTATTTTCTTTGCACCACTGATTGGTATGTTCATCGCCTTTTTCATCACCATATTGATTGTGCATCTCTGTAAACGATCGAATCCATACAAAGCTGAAAACTGGTTCAAAAAATTACAGCTGGTTTCTTCTGCAGCTTTCAGTTTAGGTCATGGTGGTAACGATGCACAAAAAGTAATGGGTATTATTGGTGCTGCAGTAATTTACTATGAAGTACAAACTGGTAATTCAGCATATTTATCGCTTGATGCGAAAGAACGTTTCTCTCACTTTGTGATCGACTATTGGTGGGTACCATTTACCAGCTTCTTAGCCATTGGCCTGGGTACATTGAGCGGTGGCTGGAAGATTGTAAAAACCATGGGTACCAGAATTACCAAAGTAACTCCATTAGAGGGTGTGAGCGCAGAAACAGCAGGTGCTATTACGCTTTATTTGACAGAACATTTCGGTATTCCTGTGAGTACTACACATACCATTACCGGTTCTATCATTGGCGTAGGTGCTACCAAACGTCTTTCAGCTGTACGCTGGGGTGTTACTGTAAACTTGCTATGGGCTTGGATACTCACTATTCCAGTATCTGCTGCATTAGCCGCTGTTGTTTATTATCTGCTTCGTTTCTTCCTGTAAAGATTTCGGCACTTCGCTTATCTTGCTGAAAATTGCAGCACGCTATGGCGAAGATTCTTGTGACAGGTGGTTGTGGCTATATTGGCACACATACCATTGTTGACTTAATTGAAAACGGATTTGATGTTGTTTCTATTGATAATCTGAGTCGCTCAGACATTCGCGCCTTACAAGCAGTTGAAAAACTCACCGGTAAAGCCATCAAGAATTATCAAGTTGATCTGTGCAATTTTGATGATACTTACGCCGTATTCCAAGAGCATACGGATATCAATGGTATCATTCATTTCGCTGCCTATAAAGCCGTTGGTGAGTCTTGCGAGAAGCCATTAATGTATTACGAGAATAACCTGAACTCTTTGGTGAACCTACTCAAGTGCGCTGATGAGTTCGGTATTCCACATATTGTTTTCTCTTCTTCATGTACCGTGTATGGCAATCCGGATAGTACACCTGTTACTGAGGACTTCCCTATCAAACAAGCTGAATCGCCTTATGGTGCTACCAAGCAAATGGGTGAAGTAATTGTTCGCGATTTCACCAAGAGCACAGCCGCATCGGCCATTCTCTTGCGCTATTTTAATCCGGTTGGCGCACATCCGAGTGCAGCTATTGGTGAATTACCTATTGGTAGACCAATGAATCTGATACCTGCTATTACGCAAACTGCTATTGGCAAGCTGCCACAGATGACAGTGCATGGCACAGATTATCCAACACGTGATGGTTCTTGCATCAGAGATTATATCCATGTTTGCGATATCGCCAGTGCACACACATTGGCTTTACAATATTTGCTCGACAGCCGAAACAGCAACGATTGTGAAGTATTTAATCTGGGAACAGGCAATGGTATATCTGTATTAGAAGCCATCCACACATTTGAAAAAGTTAGCGGCGTAAAGCTTAACTATACAACCGGTCCAAGAAGATCTGGTGATGTTGTAGCCACTTATGCCAATAATACTGCTGCAGTAGAAAAGCTAGGATGGCAGATTAAATACAATCTAGAAGACATGATGCGCACTGCTTGGGCTTGGGAGCAAGTATTATATAAAGCCAAAAACTAACAAATTCATCTTC
>DALYHN010000331.1:925-2334 GCA_031970875.1 Chitinophagaceae bacterium | reverse complement strand
GAAATGCCACACCATTGGGTGTATTCAGTTTTTCAGCAATCACATAACGCTTTTCCGCAAAGCCGTCGCCATCCTCATCGCGCAGCGCATAGACCTTGTCTTCTTTTCTGTTGCCTACGAATAAAGTGCCTTTTTCACCCCAGCACATACTTCTCGCATCGGGCACTTCTGCATATACACTGATGTGGAAACCTTCAGGCAATTGCACATAATCCAAACTGTCTGTTGGTGGTTTTAGTGCAGTATTGTCTGTTGACTTGTTTTGCTGGCAACTAAGCAGTGCAGTTGCTGCAATCAAAAAGAGGAACTTTTGCATAGACTGAAATTAGCGAATCTCCTGACAGAGTTCGATCAATACGCCATTGGTACCCTTGGGATGAAGAAAGCAAACCAGTTTATTATCTGCCCCCTTCTTGGGTGTTTCATTCAGTAGCTGAAATCCGGCAGCTTTGAGTCGCTCCATCTCTGCGTAAATATCATCCACATCAAAAGCAATGTGGTGGATGCCTTCGCCTTTCTTCTCAATATACTTGGCAATCACCCCATCCGGTGTGGTGCTTTCCAATAACTCGATCTTATTGGGCCCCTGTTGGAAAAAAGCGGTATTAACATGTTCAGAATCAACGGATTCTTGTTTATAGCAAGTGGTATTCAGTAGTTGTTCAAAAAGTGGAATGGCCGTCTCGAAACTTTTTACGGCGATACCAATGTGTTCAATCTTGTTCATATAATAATTTTTTTGCTTACGAAAAGAGGAAAATCAGGTTTGGCGGGACTTTCTCCTCAAAATTAGAGAACCTATTCAACTATTTTTGTGTTCTTCAAGAGATTAAAAATTAAACAAGTATGCTTAAGCTGCCTATTTATCTGGACAATAACGCCACAACACCCATGGATCCCCGCGTGCTGGAGGCCATGTTGCCCTATTTCGTTGAGAATTTTGGTAATGCTGCCAGCCGCAACCACCCTTTTGGCTGGGCTGCAGAAGAAGCAGTTGACTATGCCCGCGAGCAGGTTGCCAAGCTGATAGGCGCTGATCCTAAGGAAATTATTTTTACTTCAGGTGCTACCGAAGGCGATAACCTCGCTATCAAAGGTGTATTTGATATGTATGCCAGCAAGGGCAATCATATCATCACTGCCAATACTGAGCATAAAGCTGTATTGGATACCTGCAAGCATATCGAGAAAGCAGGTGGTGAAGTTACCTACCTGGATGTGAAGGAAGATGGTCGCATTGACCTGGCTGAGCTGGAAGCAGCTATCAAGCCAACAACTATCCTTATTGCCATCATGTATGCCAACAATGAGATTGGTGTGATTCAGCCGGTGAAAGAGATCAGTGCTATTGCTAAAAAGCATGGTGTATTGTTCTTCAGTGATGCGGTACAAGCAGTAGGTAAGATTCC
>DALYHN010000331.1:0-906 GCA_031970875.1 Chitinophagaceae bacterium | reverse complement strand
ACGGTATCGACCTGATGGCATTTACTGCACACAAGATGTACGGTCCAAAAGGTATTGGTGCTTTATATGTGCGTCGTAAAAATCCACGTGTGAAAGTAACTGCCCAGTTAGATGGTGGTGGTCATGAGCGTGGTATGCGTAGTGGTACTTTGAATGTACCTGGTATCGTAGGTTTTGGTAAAGCTGCTGAGCTGGCTATGAATGAAATGGCACAGGATGCAGAGCGTTTGAGCAAATTACGCGATAAGCTGGAGAATGCTTTAATGCAACTCGAAGAAGCATATGTGAACGGTACACCTGAGCACCGTTTGCCACACGTGAGCAATATCTCTTTCAAATATGTAGAAGGTGAAGGTTTGATGATGGGCTTTAATAAGAACATCGCAGTAAGTTCAGGTTCTGCTTGTACTTCTGCATCTCTGGAACCTTCTTATGTACTGAAGGCTTTGGGTTTGGGGGATGATCTTGCGCACAGCTCACTTCGTTTCGGTTTGGGCAGATTCACTACAGAAGAGCAGATCGATTACACCATCGAGCATGTATCTAAGACTGTACTGAAGCTGCGCGAAATGAGCCCACTTTGGGAAATGTACAAAGAGGGTATTGACCTGAACACGATTGAATGGGCGCACCATTAATCTAATTCCATTAATTTAGACACATAACCACAAAACTGATACACCATGGCATATTCAGAAAAAGTAATCGATCATTACCAGAACCCCAAGAACGTGGGTACTTTGGATAAGGGTAAGAAAAATGTTGGTACCGGTCTGGTAGGTGCACCTGAGTGCGGCGACGTTATGCGCTTACAGATTGAGGTTGACGAAACCAACGGCGTAATTACCGACGCAAAGTTCAAGACCTTTGGTTGCGGCTCTGCTATTGCTTCTTCTTCACTCGCAA
>DALYHN010000330.1:0-2335 GCA_031970875.1 Chitinophagaceae bacterium | reverse complement strand
AGGCGGGTATTGGGGTTATTCTGGATTGGGTGCCTTCGCATTTTCCTTATGATGCACATGGCCTATTTATGTACGACGGTACGCATACCTACGAATACGCAGATATGCGTAAAGGGTATCACCCAGATTGGAACTCCTATATCTTCAATTACAAGCGTGGTGAGGTAAAAAGTTTTTTGATTAGCAGTGCGCGTTTCTGGTGCGATCGTTTTCACGTAGACGGATTGCGCGTAGATGCGGTAAGTTCTATGCTGCGTTTAGATTATAGTCGTAATGAAGGTCAATGGGAGCCGAATGAATTTGGCGGTAATGGCAATCTGGAAGCTATTGCCTTTATCAAAGATTTGAATGAAACATTGTATCGCGATTTCCCAGATATCCAAACCATCGCAGAGGAAGCTACTGATTGGCCGGGTGTGAGTAAGCCTACTTTTGAAGGAGGACTTGGCTTTGGTATGAAGTGGATGATGGGTTGGATGCATGACACTTTGCGCTATTTCAAGCGTGATCCTATTTTCAGACAGTTTCATCAGGATGAGTTCACTTTTAGTATGATGTATTTCAATGATGAAAACTTCATGCTGCCGCTAAGTCATGATGAAGTAGTGCACGGCAAGAGCCCGATGCTGTATAAAATGCCGGGTGATGAATGGCAGAAATTTGCGAATCTACGTCTGCTCTACACGTATATGTTTACGCATCCAGGTGCCAAGCTCTTATTTATGGGTGATGAGTTTGGTGCTACCAGTGAATGGAATTACAAGAGTGAATTACAGTGGGAGTTATTGGATTTTGTAAGCCATGGCGGTATGCGCTTCTGCGTGAAGCAATTGAATGAGTTGTACAGAAATGAGCCAGCGCTGTATGAAAAGCAGTTTCAACCCGATGGGTTTGAATGGGGAGATCTTAATCACCGTAGCGATTCTGTAGTGTCCTATATCAGAAAAGGCTTAAAGCCAAAGGATGATGTGCTGGTGATTCTCAATCTCACACCTGTCGTACGAAATGATTGGGAAGTGTATGTGCAAGGTAAATCAACATGGAAAGAAGTCTTCAACAGTGATCGCAAAGAATACTGGGGTACAGGCGATGTGTACAATCCTTCCATTACAGCAACATTGCATGATAAAGCTTCTAAAACATATTTGTTGAAAGTGCATTTGCCCGCTTTATCGGCTGTGGTATTGCGTTAATTATTTTACGGCAGCGCGCATGCGGCTGAGTGTTTCTTGTGTGATACCAAGAAAGGATGCTATGTAGGAGAGTGGCACTTTTTGAATAAGTTCAGGTTGCTCGAGCAATAATCTTTCATAGCGTTGCTGTGCTGTTTCAAACAGAATGCTATCCATTCTTTCCTGCGATAGAATTAGCGCACCACTCATGGCATTCCTGAACCATGTTTCAACACTGTGGTGCTTGCTGGCCAGCTCCATCATTGTATCATGATGAATGCCATAGATTTTCGATGGCGCAATTAGGTGGATACCCAATCTGCTAGGCTTACGATGAAAGAAACTAGTAATGGAAAAGAAGAAGCCCGGTGCCATAGCAATCCATTCTGTAATCTCTTTTCCGTGTTTGTTGTAATAAATACGTGCAATACCACTGGAAGCAAAATAGATATGGTTGGAAACCTGCCCAATGTGCAATAAAACATTGTTCGCATCTGCCTCTTGAGCATCCCATGCTGCTGTAAAGCTATGCATGAGCGCAGGATCATTGATTGCGCTAATTTTTTGTATATGTGTTTCCAGTAATTGTCTGCTCATGGCTTATGGAAAGCTGATACATTCTTTGAGTTCTTTCTCCGTATAGGCTAAGCCATATTGCTTCAGCACATCTTCGGGTACGCCATTCCATTGATTGGGTGTATTGCCTACATAACCCACATCTTTTACGCCAATTTCTGATGTGTAAAAACCGGTAGCCACCAAATTGCGAATAGTATTGAAAAAGCTAACACCCTGTGCCATCTCTGGCTTGGCTTTCTCTGGATACGCGATCTCATCCACCATCTCAATTTGCTCTTTGGCAGAACAGTCGACAAAAGCTTTATTGAAACGCTTGAAGCACTGAAGATCTAGCCAGCGCAAACCACCACGCATAGGTGTTTGGTGCGATGGCATATCTTTCACAATGAACTCTATAAACTCTGGCACTTTTGCGTCACTGGCACTGCCACTCACTTCGTCTTTAGGTATGATGATATCACTCAATACGGTAATGGTAGCCATTTCGTGCGGCGTAAAGAAAGTTTTGCTAGTTACTTCGTTGTAACGGGCAATTTCCTCAGGCTGACGATCAATAGTGAAATTGCCAGCTGCAATGGCTTCTT
>DALYHN010000329.1:0-2339 GCA_031970875.1 Chitinophagaceae bacterium | reverse complement strand
TTCTTACTGTTGACCGTAACAGTATAGGGCGCATTGCCTTGTACAATCCATTTTACAGTTATAGTGCCAAGTCCGGGAATATTGGGTACTGCAATGGTTTGAGGATTATTCTTTTGTTCTGTGGTCTGATTTAAATCGGCATTCTCCACTTGAATACCAGCCAATACTTTAGAAGTTGTATTGATGGTGATATAATCAGGCACTTCTATTTTATTCTTTACGTCCTGACTGCTATGGGTGGGCATCAATCTTTCATTGGTTACTGTAGCAGTGATTTCTTTCAAGCCATCACCCAGATCACGTTCTTTTACTTCGCTGATTTTGAGCTTGGGTGTATGGTAGCAATGATAGATGGTGAATGCCATGTTTCTATGTGCATCACTCTCCAGCAAGAAGCCCGGATGTGCTCTGCCGAAATTCTTTTTGAAACCCCCTACTTCAATTTTACCATACTGTGGATGATCGTATTCTTTCCAGGGCACAAAAGCATCTTGGAACAATAAGTAACGATCGAAATCATAGGTCTTGTTATCGAAAGGATCGCGCGTGCCTTCACGCATAAACATGAGATAGGGCGTCCACAATTCGTTAGAATAAGTATAGATGCCGCGACCAGCATAGAACCAATCTAATTCACCACCATATGCAGAATACAAATCCTTGTACACTACTAGGTATTTATAACCAGGAATCAGCTCCTCTCCTTTTTTAGCGATGGCATCATAAACAGCTACATCTTGTGCATTGTAGGTATTCACATCTTCTTGTCCGCCCGGACCACGCAGAATCATACCGCCAGCATTATGGTAAGATTGTGCAGCTGCAATATTGGGATGCTTCATCACAAACTCCATAATGGCCCTGTTCTCGGGCAAAGAGAATGGATATTTGTACGCACCGTTTTGAATATAGTTTGGCTGCCATCCCCAACCCCAGTCGCGATTAGGATCGTATTCAAATGTATAGCCGTCTTCATTTACTCGACCGTCGCCATCATTATCAATACCTTCATTACCGAGTAATTCATATTCGCCTTTTTCATCAGGGCCAACTTGAATCATGTTACGTGGATCTTTAGGATCAATTTTCCAGCGACCATTCGGACTCTTACGGCGCATCAAGGTGATATGACCATCACCATCGATATCATCAAAGCTGTCTTCATTCACCACACCATCGCCATCATTGTCCACAGGAATCACACCTGAACGTGGTGTACTACCGGTGTTAGGCTTGTGCATATAACTATCGCGTGCATCTGGGTTGATGGTAGGCACGAGATAGAATACTTTGTCCTCCAGCAATTCCTGAATAAACTTGGTATCTGCATGCGACTCGGTTAAATACCAAGCAGTATAAAGCACAAATTCTGCACCTTGAATTTCATTGGAGTGAATATTCCCATCGATATACATACCAGGCTTGAGTTTCTCATTACCCTTTTTGAAATTGGTAATGGTGAGGCACCAGAGATCACGTCCTTCGAAAGATTTGCCCAATGATTCCAGCTTAGCCAGATCCGGATAGGCAGCGGCAATCTTCTTACAGATTTCAGAGATGCCGCCGTGATCATAATACTTATTCCAGCTAACGCTTACTTTAGGGTTAACTGGTGTGCCTGCAGCTTTAAATACCTGATTAGGTTGCTGTGCAGCAAGCGTTAAACTGATGGCTGCAAAGCTTATGCTGAGTATAGATTTCAATGTTTGCATGATACAAGATTTAAAGCGTGATGTCAATATTGGCATAACCTGCAGTTGGGCAACCAGCTTCAAGCGTGAGTTTACCACTGCCTTTCACGAGCCAGGAAACTTTCTGGCTACTGTTACCATCCATGCTATTGAATAACTGAATTTTCTTGCCACCCACTACTTCCTGCTTAGCGCCCGTATTGAGTGCTACTTTCACTTTCTTCACGAAATAACTGCGTTCACCCAATTTGCTGTGCGTGCTGAGTACACCTTTATTCACGATATCAGCAGTGATGCGGGTAAGTCCATTACCCAACTTTTCTGTCTGTAAATTGGTGATGCTGATTTCTGGTTGAAGATTGGCCAGTTTCACCAGAAAATCGGTATGCTTTTTTACAGATTCAGCAGCAAACTTGTATGGCGGGTTGATCATAACAAAAGGATCAATGCCACCTACTTCTACTGTTTGATTGGGATAATCAGGATGCTGAATGGGTTTCCAATCGGTGAAAGCATTCACGCCTTGCTGGCCTAACCATCTCAATGCATTAGCGGTAGGATCATCCACTGTAAAAGCTTTTTCTTTCCTCGCTGTATCAGGCTTAGCCTTAGGCATCCACCAACCTGGTGTGCTAAAACTGAGTCGTC
>DALYHN010000328.1:0-2352 GCA_031970875.1 Chitinophagaceae bacterium | reverse complement strand
ATTGTTTGCGAAAACTGCGGTCGTATCCTGGTTGACAGCGATCTGAACGACAGCGTAGAAGCAAAATAATTCATAAGTATTTTACTGAAAGGGCAACCAATGGTTGCCCTTTCTTATTTTAGGGCGATGAAACAAGTCTTGCTAATTATATGCTTAATCTCTAGTCTCTGTACAAGGGCTGAAAAAGTATATGATTTTGATGCAACCTGTCAGCAAGCATATCAAGAAATCTTTGCACTAAGAATTGATAATGGTCTGCAACTCATCAAAAAAGCCAAGCAAGAAAAACCCGATAACCTCATCCCCGTTCTGCTAGACAACTATGCCGACTTTTTTGTGCTTTTCTTGAACGATGATCCAGTTTTTTATCAGCAGCACAAAACCCTTATCAATAAGCGACTAAATCTGCTGGAAGATGGTCCGGACAATCATCCCTTTCACCGTGTTGCCCAATCAGTCATGTATCTGCAACGCGCTGCTATTGAGGTAAGATTGGGCGCACTGCGTAGTGCAGGATTTGATGGTTGGAAAGCGTATCGCTTACTCAAGGAGAATGATGAAAAGTTTCCTGGGTTTGCACCCAATGATTTACTGTTTGGCAGTATGCAAGCAGTTGCTGGTACCATTCCAAAAAATTATCAATGGCTAGTAGGTCTTTTTGGTGTGAAAGGCAATCTGCAGAAAGGCTTACAAAGAGTATCCAATTTTGCCAATGGAAATGGATTCTGGCAAAAACTCATGCAGAATGATGCTGCATTTATTTATTGCTATCTACAATTCTATATCGGTAATAATAGAGACGCTGTTTTTCAATTCATGCAAAACAGAAAACTGGATCTGGTGCATACGCAGGTCTTCACGTTTATGGCTGCCAATCTGGCTATACAACATAAAAAGAATGATTACGCACTCAGCGTAGTACAAAACAGAGAGAAGAACAATCAATATCTGTCAACACCTATCTGGGATTTTCAACTGGGCTTTATCCATTTACATAAACTCAACCTTGCAGAAGCAGCCAAATATTTTGAAACATTCTTAGCCAATTTTAAAGGCAATTTCTACAGAAAAGATGTCTTGCTAAAACTCAGCTGGTGCTACTATTTACAAGGAAAAATGCAAGCTGCTGAGCAAACCAAACAATTGGTATTGATCAAGGGCGATACTGATAGCGATGCAGATAAGCAAGCCGTAAGAGAAGCCAAACAAGCTTGGCCTAATCCGCTTTTATTAAAAGCAAGGATATTGAACGATGGCGGTTACCACAAAGAAGCATTAGCCCTGATGGCAGGGAAAAGCAGTAATGATTTTACTTCCACAACAGAGAAACTGGAATTCATTTATAGATACGCCCGCATTCTAGATGATTTAGAACAAGATGATCAAGCCATCAAGTATTATGGAACGGTCATCGATATGGGTAGAAACCGACCAGAATATTTTGCCGCCAGGGCTGCATTACAAACAGGTATGATTTATGAGAAGAAAGGGCTGAAAGCAAAAGCCATAGCAGCTTATGAGGAGTGCCTGAATATGGATGGTCATAGCTATAAAAACTCATTGGATCAACGTGCAAAAGCTGGTATTGCCCGTTGTAAAAAAAGCACTGAGTAAATCATCTCTTCCAAACAGGCTTTTCTGTATTTTGCTGCCTGATCATGTTGCGTAAACTCCACATACAGAATTATGCCATCATTGAGGAAGTGGATATTGACTTTTCACTAGCCCTCAATATCATCACCGGCGAAACAGGTGCGGGTAAGAGTATTCTGATGGGCGCTCTCAGCTTGATTCTAGGCGAACGTGCCGATACTGGTGTGTTACTAAATAACAGTAAGAAATGTATCATTGAAGGTTTCTTTGGCGTAAGTCAGAATGAAGCAGTGAATAGTTTTCTGCGTGAGCAGGATATTGATGCAGATATTGATCTAGTCTTACGCAGAGAAATTGCGCCCAACGGAAAAACAAGGGCATTTATCAATGATACACCTGTTACACTTCAGCAACTGAAGCAGTTAGCGAGTTTGCTCGTTGATCTGCATCAGCAGTTTGACACCCTAGAATTAGGCGAAGCAGATTTTCAAAGAGAAGTCTTGGATGCTTTAGCAGGTAATCAAGCTTTGCTGAAACAATATCGCGAGCTTTTTCATGCTTTGCAAAAAACCCGCAAGCAGTTGGCTGATTTGAAAGCACAACAGCAGCAATTCCAAAAGGAGAAAGACTATCACCAGTTTTTATTTGACGAGTTGGACGAATTGCGTCTGCAACCAAACGAACTGGAAAATATCGAACAAGAGTTGCAATTACTCAGTAATGCAGAAAATATCAAAACTGCATTAGGTCAGGTAACTG
>DALYHN010000327.1:0-2367 GCA_031970875.1 Chitinophagaceae bacterium | reverse complement strand
ATGAAGGATTAGCTGCGCTGATCCTGTTAGAGGGGGCTTAAAACACATCAATGCCCACTCGCTTCGTTCGCTGTCATTTTGCTTTTTCGCCCTTATGAACAAGCAAGCTTGTCAACAGGCTCAAAGCTTATTGGATAGATGAAGGATTAGCTGCGCTGATCCTGTTAGAGGGGGCTTAAAACACATCAATGCCTACTCGCTTCGCTCGTTGCCATTTTGCTTTTTCGCGCTTATGCACAAGCAAGCTTGGCAACGCGCTCAAAGCAAAATGCCTCGACGAAAGTCGAGGCATTGAGTTGTTTTGCGGAGAGAGAGGGATTCGAACCCCCGGACCTGTTACAGTCAACGGTTTTCAAGACCGCCGCATTCGACCGCTCTGCCATCTCTCCGGGTGCAAAATAACAGCCTCGTCCCCTATCTTCCAAAAAAACAATAAAATTCCCTTGAAACCCTTTACAGTAAAGGGTTATAACACATCGTAAAAAAGTACATGATTAGTTTTTGCCTTCGGTATCTACCTTCTCTACCCTAACTAAATCAGCCAGATCAACATTCATAGGAATAACGCCAATTTGTACAATGGCACGCTTGCCGCGGATTTCTTTTACCTCGCCTACCTGGTAATTTTTCTTGAGTTTCACTAAACTGCCGATGGTGATATCAGATGGCAATTCTTTGTATTTGCTGTCCACCTTCTTGGCTAGCTTATTCACTACTACCTGCTCTTTTTGTTTGAACAAGAGACCGTGCAGGTGCTTGATGACTTCTTCTTTTTTCTCCGTCTTCTTATAATCCAACACAATCTGACGAAGCTTGCGCTCCATATCTTTCAGATAAGCTAGTCGGTCTTCCGTAATGCGGTTCTGTTGTTTCAGCAATTCTACCTGCTGGCGATGGCGTTCTTTATCCATCACTTTTTCCATCTCAGCTTTCAAGCGCGCATTTTCCTTCAGCAGTTTGTCGAGCTCTTTTTTCTCCTTGCTCAGGTGCTGTAAATCTTGCTCAGTTCTGTTGAGCAGTTTATCCAATTTGAAATGATCTTCAGAAACCAGGTTACGCGCTTTTTGAATCAGTTGCTTGGGTAAACCAATTCTTTCAGCAATAGAAAATGTATATGAGCTTCCGGGCTTACCAATTTTCAATTCATACAATGGCAACAGATTCTTTTCATCAAATGCCATCGCTCCATTGATGATACCTGGCACATGGTTGGCCATCACTTTCAGGTTCAGGTAGTGTGTGGTGACAATACCCATGGCATGCTTTCGGTTCAGCTCTTCCATGATTACTTCGGCGAAAGCCCCACCCAGATTGGGATCTGAACCACTACCCAATTCATCAATAAAGAATAAGGTTTTGCCATTCGCTGTTTCAATGAAATGTTTCATGTGTAGCAAATGACTGGAATAGGTACTCAATTCAAACTCGATACTCTGCGTATCGCCAATATGAATGAACAACTGTTTGAAAATACCCATCTGCGAAACCGGACTTACCGGTACCAATAAACCACTCTGTACCATCAGCTGATTCAATCCGATGGTTTTCATGCTCACCGTTTTACCACCAGCATTCGGACCACTGATTACAAGAATTCTTTTCTTTTCATCCAAAGTGATGGTTACCGGTATCGTTCTTTTGCCTGATTGCTTATTGTACAACAACAAAAGCGGATGATACGCATCTTTCAGTTCAATTAAAGCTTTGTCGACAATATTGGGCAGGTTGCCATTCATGTCGATGGCCAACTTGGCTTTGGCGCGAATGAAATCATATTCTCCGGCTGCTTGCAAATAACGCTTCAGCAAATCTGCATACACCGATAAGCGTGCTGTGAGTTCACGCAGAATACGGTTCACTTCTCTGGCTTCTTCACTCTCCAGACTAAAGACTTCGTTATTCAGTTCAATGGTTTCTTCGGGTTCAATGAAGGCGGTTTTTCTACTATCACTTTCACCGTGAAGAATTCCTTTTACTTGTCGCTTATGCTCACTGAATACCGCAACTACTCTTCTACCATTACTGAAGCTCTCATCAATATCTGCGGTATAGCCTGCTTTATTGAGTTTGGCAACAACCTTTTCAAACATGCGACGCAATTCATTCCGCTTGCGGAATAGGCTCATGCGTATCTTGTAGAGATCATCGCTCGCATTGTCTTTTACCACACCATATTCATCCAGTACATCATCAATCAGTTCAACGATCACTTTCTCATAATACAAGTCATCAATCACTTGTGCTAAAGCCGGATAAGCCGATCTTCGTTCTGCATCAAACCAGCGGAAAATATTGCCCATATTGGTGGCCAGCCTGCGCACCAGCATAAACTCTTCTGCCGAGAGCATAGCGCCGGGAATACCCAGC
>DALYHN010000326.1:0-2371 GCA_031970875.1 Chitinophagaceae bacterium | reverse complement strand
ATTGGCCCCTGGCTGATTTCCGGGTTTTATCAATACACCCATGCCCTCAATTACCGCTGGGTGAAGCTACACAGTATTTTTTCCGAACCTTCCGAAGCAGACAGGGTGAATAAGCGATTCTCCATCAGCCTAACCCGTTTTTTTAATTAGCGGCCCGCCAGCTATGTTTAATCACTATTTTTGACGGAATGAAAAAGGTATTCAGTATTCTCTTGTTATTCAGCTTGTTGGGCTTGCCAATGGTGCAGGTGAACGCACAGCTGCCCAATATTCCCATTGAGAGTCTCAGCGATCAACAGATCATTGCGCTGATGACACAGTACCAGCTTTTCGGCTTGTCTGAATTGGAAATGGAAATGCGTGCAAGAGAGAAAGGCTTAACTAAAGACCAGATCAATCAGCTGAAAAAGCGCATGACGATGATTGATCCGCTGTCAGTTGCAGAATTGAACAAGGGAGGAAACAAAGCCAGTTACGATCCCTACGAATCCAGAAAAGCAACACCCATCAAGAGTTTTCGTCCAAGATTATTCGATACATCCATACTCAGACCTTTTGGCGCCGATCTGTTTGAAACCGCCATGCTGAGCTTTGAACCTGAACTCAATATTCCTACCCCCGTCAATTATATCATTGGGGTGAATGATCAATTGAGTATCGACTTATTCGGCGTGTCTGATCTAACAAGAAAATTAAAAGTCAATACGGAAGGCTATATCCGCTTTCCAAATCTAGGCCCGATTAAAGTTGCAGGACTTACAGTAGACGAAGCAAGGCTGAAATTGAAATCAGCCCTCACCAAAATTTACCCGGGTATTACCAATGGTTCAATAGGGCTGCAGGTATCCTTAGCGCAGTTACGCACAATCAAAGTAACCCTGATTGGTGAAGTGGTTTGGCCGGGTAATTATGAACTCTCCTCTTTCGCAACACTGATGAACGCTTTGTATGTTTCTGGTGGTCCGAATAAAATTGGTTCTTTCAGAGATATTGAATTGGTGCGTCATGGTAAAACGGTGGTGAAATTTGATTTGTATGATTTTCTACTGAAATCAGACCTGACCAAAAACCTCATCCTGAACGACGGCGATGTCATCCGCATCAACCCATACAGCAATCGCATCATCCTAAAAGGTGCCGTGAAAAAACCTGCTTTGTTTGATGTACAGCCGCAGGAATCAGCAGCGGATATCATTCGTTATGCAGGAGGCTTTGCCGATATCGCCTATAAAGAA
Source organism: Chitinophagaceae bacterium (assembly GCA_031970875.1). Taxonomy (GTDB): domain Bacteria; phylum Bacteroidota; class Bacteroidia; order Chitinophagales; family Chitinophagaceae; genus JAFLBI01. The sequence continues at coordinate 1,136 of DALYHN010000326.1, read as the reverse complement.
TGGATACGAGTGTATCGCATGGGCTTGCGAAATAAAGAAATCATCAGTGTGCCGCAACAACAACTCAGCAGTTTTCGCCTACAAACAGGCGATACCCTTGTTGTTGACTCATTGGCCAATCAATACGCAAATCGCGTAACCATTAGCGGGGCTGTTTATTATGGAGGTGCTTATAGTTTACAGCAATTGCCCAGCTTGAAAGAATTATTACAGGCTGCAAGATTACGTGAAGATGTATTCATGAACAGAGGGGTGATCAAACGTCTGAAACAGGATTTTACACCGGAGATCATTGCTTTTGACATCAATAAGGTGTTGCGTGATGAAGAACGTATTCTCTTACAGCGTGAAGATTCTGTGCAGGTATTTCGAATTACTGATTTACGCGAGCAATATGCGATTACGATTAATGGAGAAGTGAATAAGCCGGGCAGCTATCCCTATGCAGAGAACATGGGTGTACAGGACTTAGTTTTATTGGCTGAAGGTTATCGCGATGGCGCTGCTTTGCAGAATATTGAAGTGTCCAGAAGATTGCGTATGCCGGGTGTTTATCAGAAGGACAGTGCCGTGTATTCGATGATCAAGGAAATCAATCTGGCTAACCCATCCAAAGCTGATCTTGAATTTAAGTTGTTACCTTTTGATATTGTATCTGTGCGTAAATCGCCTGTGTACAAAGAACAGATCACTGTTTCTGTAGAAGGTGAAGTGGTTTTCCCAGGCAAATACACATTAAGTGGTAATGCTGAGCGCATTTCAGATTTGATAAAAAGGGCGGGCGGACTCAAGCAAAAAGGTTTTGCAGGTGGTGCCATGTTGTTGAGAAATGTTTACAGAGATGTGTCAGCATCAGATGTTACTGTCTTGAGTTCAAAGAACAGCCTCATCAATACACAGAGTGGAAAAACTGCGGCCGGTGCGGTGGATAGTTCATTGATCAATACTTTGAACAAACAGCAAAAACCGGTGGGTATTCGCTTAGACCAGATTTTAAACAATCCCGGATCTGCGGAGGACTTGTTCTTAGTTGAAGGCGATATTTTAAAAGTGCCGAAAGAACTGCAAACCATTCAAACCTTTGGCGCAGTGAATGTGCCTAAGCAAATTGTTTATTACGATGGTATCAGCTTCAG
>DALYHN010000325.1:0-2402 GCA_031970875.1 Chitinophagaceae bacterium | reverse complement strand
GATGTGTTTGGTTATTTTCATCATTGTACGTGTAGTACAAGTTATAGGTATGGTTGTCGTATGTGACTTTGGCTTGACTTTCGCGTGCTAGTGTCAGTGCTTGTTGATAAGTGACTGTTTCTGTCTTGCCGTTTGCGCCCCAATCATACCCATAAGAAGCCATTGCAAGGATGATTTTCTCTGAGGGAATGTCTTTCGCGATATAATCTACCGCTGCTTCAATCCATTTCTGACTACTCACCGGACCCGGTTTAGTATGATCTGCATGCTGATCATAGGCCATCAAGATCAGGTAATCGTTGTACTGGTATAATTCTTTGTGGTTATAGTCTTCATTAAATGGTGCCACATCTTGTGTAACCATGAGTCCCTGCACTTTCATGCGGGTATACAATTCTTTTTGAAAGTTTACAAGAATCCTATTATCGTCTTCTTGCATTTCTTCAAAATCAATATTGACACCAATGAATTTATTCTTCCTTACTTCTCTAATGATTGCACTGATCAGTTTTTCTTTCTTCACTGAATCATGCAACACTCTATGTAGAATATCCCCTCTAAATACCCCGTTCACATTATTGGTGAGCATGGGCATTACTTTCACTTTGGAGTTACCAATGATTTCCTTGCCTCGTCTATCCATTCTTACCACCAACGTATCAGTAGTAGGATCAAAGAAGAACCACTCTGGAATCACTAGGTTCAGCTTATCAATATTTCTACGCAGGGAGAAAAAAGATTGCGCATCCCAAGCCACATAAAAAGCTGCGCGAATCCCAAGGCTGTCGGGAAATAGCGCGCTGTTATTATTGACTGCAGCATTCTGCTTCGCACTGTCCTTGTTCAAATATTTTGCATCAATGAATTTTCTGAAGCCGCGGTATTTTTCAATCAGCTCACTTTCCTTGTATACCGGCACATCTTCTGACAGCAGTTTCTTGGTTACTCTTGTTTCAACGGGAAGGTCTGGCTGAAAAAGTGTACGCAATGCAATCACTATCGCAATAGCAATAATCACCAGGATGAACACCAAAATGCGGGAACCCCACTTGAAGCGCTGCCAGCGTGTAGGGTTATGTGCTTGAAATACTTGTTTTCCTGTAGACATGAGAGAGATTGCAGCAGTTTATGCAAATTTCATGCTAATACAGCAATTAAATACTGCGATAACAATCTCCTAACAAATTAAGGAAGTCTCAGCACTTTTTTGATCCAAAGGTTTTGATACGCGTAATAAACATAGTCCATTGTATTACCTGAACACACATACATTTCTTTCACATCGCCTTTGAGCTGATTATAAATAGAGAAAGCTGTTTGTGGAGGTGCAGAACTATTGATCAATGGTAAAGCAAACAACACTTTACACTTGATATTACTCATGAAGTTCACGGGATCATAAAAATCCCAGTTTTCATAAAAACGCTGTTTGTTGATACCGCCTTCGCCACTATTGATATAATCGTTGAAAGCTGATACCGGCCAAGGTAATACTGGGTTGTCCTGATTCATTTCAAATAAGCCACGCAGATCACCATAAACCGGACGAACCATGATACAACACTTAGGCCTTTGATCCATGGCACAAGTAACACCTGCAAGCGTACCACCCTGACCCTCACCATACACTACTACACGATCTGCATCAAGGTTTAATTGATTGGCGTATTTATAGATAAAGTCAAGACCACGCAAGCAATCCATGTAAATACCCTTGTAGATATACTTATCTCTATCATACAGATTCATGGTATTGAGCGTGCTATAATCTGAGAATATTTTATCGGCACTGTTCCCATGTCCACGTACATTCAAACGGAACACAGCCACATCACTTCTGTTAGAGTCTGGGCGCTGATCTTCATAATAATCGGGCAGCTGATATATAATCGGATATTTTGCCCCACCCTTGGGTATGGTTAACCAACCCCTTACCACAACATCATCTACCGACTGAAACTCTACCTGATATACATTCACATACTTGGTGCTGGAATTACCACGACTAATAATACGGAATCTAGGTTCTTTGCGCAGCATTTCTCTTCTAGCCTCAGACCAGAACTCTTCAAAATCTTCCGGTTTATTGATATCTGTAAAAATCTTATCGGGGTCTAATCCAAATACATAACGCAGCGTATCTGCAGCGCTGGTGGTGCTTACAATGATGTTGACATCATAAAAACCTGCTGTAAGTTTTGCATAATCCAGGTTTAGGTCAGTAGCAAACGTTTTTCTGGAGTCGGTGAAAAAGCTTACAGTCTGATTAAAAACAGAAGCACCCTTAGCATCAAACACATCAATGTGCATAGAGCCACGTTGCTTGGTGTAAGTGGAGTTTTTCAAGCGAACATCATAACCCACTTTATCATCTTCGCGGAATAAACCATTTTTCTTAAACG
>DALYHN010000324.1:0-2407 GCA_031970875.1 Chitinophagaceae bacterium | reverse complement strand
CTATGATTTTTGTCATTTAATCAACTGATTACGAGTGTGTAAGAAATACACATTATGCCACGCACATTTTTATATACTTGTCGTATCAAAGCGATTACCATCGTTTTCTGGCTGCGATGATGGGTTTAAAAGGACCGAACTTGTGTTGCTGTTCCGTGAAACTATCTGCATAAGGACCAAAAGGATGATCCACAGGTTTCTTACTCATATCGGGCCAATCCTTTGAAATATCCATGATAGGGCGAGGCTGGTTGTTGATATAGGCAGCTAGGTCCCAACATTCTTCATCTGTTAAAGCAGGTTGCTGATGTGAAGTCTGATTAAGAGGCATATTATCCTTGATGTATCCAGCCAATCTGCTCAACCGATATAGACCCGCACCAGTATTATAGCTGTGCGCCCACCATAACGGTGGATACGTATACCCAATTCCATTAGCACTGGGTATTCCCTGACCATCTACCCCATGACAACTCACGCATTTTACATGATATACTTGTTTACCATTTTCCGGTGAAGCAGGTCTATCGAGGTAACTCAACTGCGAGATGCCAACACCTTTCATCACCTTACCCTTTGGTACATCCTTACCCAACCATTGTATATAAGCAATAATGGCTTTCATCTCCCGAGAATTGGTATCTATCGAACGACCATTTAAACTTCTTTCAAAGCAATCGTTCACACGTCGCGCAATACTTTCAACAGCACCACTCCGATTGCTGAATCTAGGATAGTTAGCTGCCACTGCACCAAAATTATTGCCATATGCTCTTCTGCCTGCATCTAAGTGGCAGCTCTGACAATTCATACCATTTGTTATTTGTGCCACACTTCCCTTAGGGCCTAAATAATTAGCTGTATTGGCAATTAAATCCTGGCCATAAAAAAGCTCCTCAAGCGACTTACCTGTTGGGGTTTCGTCAGTGTATAGACTTGGTGCAACCCAGTGGCTATCCGTAAGATTAGTATCTACAAAAGCATTGGGTATTAATGAAGGTCTTAAAGTACGCTCCATAAATACACCCAATACAATAAACACTATTAGATACAACAACCAGTTTCGTCGCAAATGCTGCATGCAGCAAACTAATCATTGTTGGCGAAAAAACACTTCACAGTATTAGACAATAAAGTCTTTCACTTGCGTTGCAGATAAATTTAGCAGCATAGCTGCTTATAAAAGTTCTTTAAACAATACATAGATTGCAATCGCCAACACAAACCATCCGAATCCTTTCTTCAACTCTGCAGGTGGAACACCTCTGCCTATACGGACACCTAACAATAACCCAACTACTGCTATAGCAGTAATAGATACAAGAAATAGCCAGTCTATTTGTATGTGTAAGAAATCTCCTGAGAATCCAATAAGCGACTGTGCTGAGATAATCAAAAGAGATGTACCAATAGCTTTATTCATCGGCAGTTGAGCGAAAAAAACCAAGACCGGAATTATCAGAAAACCTCCTCCTGCACCAACCAAGCCTGCCACAAGGCCTACAACAAGCCCCAATAACATTAGAATAAAAAAATGCATCTTAGGGCTTGAAGCTTCAGCCGTATCTGCATTATTAAAACGAATCATGGAATAAGCTGCAGCCAGCATCAACAATGCAAAGAAGACCATGATAAAGTTGGCTTTGTGCATGCTTATCAAACCTACTAAGCTTATTGAATCCGGTATATGCGGCACTATCCAGAAACGAGTACTGAATACAGCCATTATAGATGGAATACCGAAAAAAAACGCAGCACGCCAATGAATATCTTTACTGAAGTATTTAGGGATAACACCTACCAAACTTGAAGTGCCTACAACAAATAATGAATAAGCTGTAGCAAGGGTGGGATTAACACCAAATAAATAGACAAGTACAGGTACAGTAAGAATTGAGCCTCCCCCACCAATTAAGCCAAGAGAAATACCTATAAATAGTGAAGCAATGTAGCCGGCAATATGCATGTTAGTACAAAGATGCGCCCTCAGCCTTCAAACATTTGTAACCTGAAGCACATTGCAAATGTTCAGAAACTTTTACATATCTGGATCAAAACATAAAAAAAGTGGCTGTTTGCACAGCCACTTCACTTATCATCCATCAATTAGTGCATCAGCATGTATCACAATACTACCCTCGCCGGTCATTGCCTTGCGTATATCAGCTAACTGGTTTTGGAGTTGTCTGATTTTCTGCTCACGCATTTTGATATCCTCTGCATTTGCAGAATGACTGATTTTCCCTTCATGAAAGCGAATTTTCACTGCTGTCATCTCTGCTAGTAATGCCGTTGCGTCCTGACGACTGAAAACGCCATCGATGAGTTGTATTTGCATAGTGTACAATTATTGTCCCTGACCTAATGAATAAGCAGGTTGTCCATTAAAGTGATATAGATTCTCTGT
>DALYHN010000323.1:0-2412 GCA_031970875.1 Chitinophagaceae bacterium | reverse complement strand
AGTTTACCACTGCCAAACCAATGGCCGGAGATGTTCTGGGCTTGGGTCTGTCCTACAAGCAGGAGCATACAAATAATGGGTAAGCTTGTTTTCATGCAGCTACGGATTGGCATCCTACTAATGGGTGGCAGGATACGCATAGAAAACGAATAAATTGGCGGGATATTACATCTTCGACTGCCTTAGCCCCTTCGCTGTTTCGGAAACCAAGGAATCAGCGCGCTGGTTGACTTTTTATACGCATCAAAGTTGGGATTACCGATATATTTCTTCTCCAGCATTGGTACGCCTGATACAAAAGCCAGCAGATAGGTAATGGTTATCGGACTGATCAGTCCCAACCAACCACCATTCAGCGGAAGCACTACCATCCATAAGCCCCACCACATCAGTATTTCGCCAAAATAATTGGGGTGCCTGGAGTATTTCCACAAGCCTTTGTTCATGATTTGTTCGGGTTGTTTGTGTTGACGAAATTTAGCCATCTGGTAATCAGCAATCGCTTGTATAAAAAATCCTTTTAGCCATGTAATTACCCCAAGATAAATCACCCAATTGTATGCGATAGGCGTTGGATCAGCGAAACTAATAAAAATAGGCGCGGCAATGATGAGCAAGAAAACGCCTTGCAACACAAATACCTGTAGGTATGTACGCCAGTAAAAATGTTTTCCCCAGTCCTTGCGCCATTGCGCATAACGAAAATCTTCCTGCTTGCCTTTGTTACGCGAGCCGATATACCAACTAAGTCTAATTGCCCAAATAATTATCAAACCACTCACTAAACTTGCAATTGGGTTTAGTGGATTTGTGTTGAAGCAAACAAAGATCAGTACTGTATAGCCTAAACCCCAAGCAGTATCAGCAATATCATTTCTTTTTAAAAACAATGCAATCAGATAGCAAATACTTGCATACAAGGTTATTGCGATTACTCCATACGCATATAGTATAGATAATGATGCCATATTATTGTCTCAGCCATTGAACAATTCCATAGCCAGCAGTACTTACAGCACCTGTTAAAACCATACCCCATGCAATATCAATGAAAACAATTTTCAGTGGCCAATCTTTAAGTGTGGCAAGATTGGTTAAATCATAGGTAGCATAAGTAAATCCACCGAAAAGCATACCAAGCATCAGCGCTTTTAAAATACTGGTTTGTTCTGCTGCAGGTATAATGCAGAAAATGAAAATACCAATAATGAAGAGTAAATAAAAGATGATGGCTGCTGTCCAGTTTACTTGCGGACTTAAAAAATTACCCAGCTCACGTTGATAGAGATCCTTTGCGAGTACGCCAAGCCAGATCAAGTCAATCGCAAAAAAGACAAGGGTAGTGCCTAGATAGGCTAGTAATAATTTGGATAATGGCAGTATGGGCATGATACAGTTTTTAGTAGTGCTTACAAGAAATTTATCCATTAAGGTATATCATTCCTGCTTTTGCTAAACCATAGATCTAGAGAAAGGTTGTCACGTGTGCTTCACTTCATTTCTCCTGCTTACTCCTTATTGCTAAGATCAAATACTGAGAACGATTAGCAACACTGCAATATTTCTTAGTAGCAAAGCTTCTTTCAGCGCTTAGATACGCCGACAATCATCGAATTTTCTTCATGGGGAAGTATTCTGACACCTTTCTGCCGGCCATTAGTCCAGTGATCTCAGCTACAAGTGAGTCGGATCCTTTTTTTCTATAGATGATCTGTTGTGGAAATGGATTTTTTTTGTTTTCAAACACCATGCTGTCGGCATGTAAAGAAATTGATACAAAGTCAACTGCTTGTTGCGCTGCATCAGCTGCAACTGTCACGATGTAATGAATATTCTTTTGCTCTTGCGTAACCCTGATCTTTTCAAAATAAACAGTATCCGTTTGATAGATATAAAAACTCTTTACTGCATAACCGGTATCACCGGTTTTTTGCCAATCTTCATATAAAGGGCCTCTGGGTGTTTGTGCTACCCAAGTACCGTTTAGCCATTCGATACTTTCCAATGGCTTTTGTTCTTGTTTACAGGATAGAAAAGTTATTGCTATCAAGAGGCTTGCGATGTAACGGGTATGTTTCAGCTGCATGGTCAATGGTCAAGTGGTTTATGAAATTGGCTCACCGAAAGTGAGCAAATTATTGTCAGGATCCAACAAAGAAAATTCACGTTGTTGCCAAGGCTTGTTTTCCAGTTTTCCATTTGGGTGAATGGCCACTTGTTTGTCCAATAATTCTTGATACCAAGCATTGATCTCGCTGACCCTACAATATATCTGTCCATCATTCTCTTCCGGAATTAATGTGGGATGCGCAAAGAAGTGTAGTTCTATTTGATCTTTTTCCAATAGAAGATAATCACCATAATCATTCACTTCTTTAAACCCAAGCTGATTGATATAATAGCTTTTGGTGG
>DALYHN010000322.1:0-2442 GCA_031970875.1 Chitinophagaceae bacterium | reverse complement strand
AAGATGGCCAGATTAGGGATACCGCTTTCGCTTATCGTGCCGATAAGACTTACAGACTTGAATCCGCTTAAGCTATTCAGAAAATTGGCTCTGTAAATACGATCCCATTTAGTCCGATCCTGACTGCTATACACTTGCTCCATACAGCTATAACAGCTGTAGAAAAGAAATGTTTCACCAGTTAGCAAGGTATCAGCAACACCAAACAGACCCGTCCAAATGAATCAAATGGCTTTTACTGTATGCAGACACATCAAATATTCGAAAGCTATGTTACTTAAGTACCTGATACACCACCGTTTCTACCATCTTATTTTTTAGCGTGTATTTTCCGAGAGGAGTACACGCAAATGACATTTTTACTTTCTGATAAGCTTCTTCAGTGATTAATATCTGGCCATTGCCTGCAATACCTTGTAAACGCTGCGCAGTATTCACTACATCACCAATAACCGTATAATCCAACCGCTTCAATGCTGCAGAACCAATATTACCTGAGATAAGTTCGCCGCTATTAATACCGATAGATACACCGGGCTTAAAGCTATATTCTGCAGGTAAAGCCTCAATATCGGCCCTTATCTGCAGTGCTGCATCAATTGCCCTGTCTAAATGATAATCGCCTCTGAATACAGCCATCACACAATCGCCCATGAATTTATCAATGGTACCACCCTGACCAATAATACCTTTCACCATCACATCAAAGTAGTTATTCAGTAGACTAACGACTGCATCTGGTGATTCTTTTTCACTGATGGCTGTAAAACCGCATATATCTACAAAAGCAACTGTTGCTTCTGTACTCTCGTTCACCATTAAGGATTGCTCATACTCGCGAGTGCCCATAAACTGCAACACATTCGCATCCACATACATTTTTAAAATATTATTCTCTTTAATGGCCTGCAGCGTTTCCTTCAGCTGAGTAACATAACGAATCGTTTTCTGAATCGTTAATTCCAAGTCTTCAAAATTCACTGGCTTGGTGACGAAATCAAAAGCCCCTTTATTCATTGCAGAACGAATATTGTCCATATCACCGTAAGCAGAAACCATTACAGCTTTTGTCAAAGGTGCTACATCAGACAAATTCGTTAACAAGGTAAGACCATCCATTTCGGGCATATTGATATCACTCAAAAGCACATCAATATCTTTATGCTCTTGCAGTTTTTCAATCGCTTCCTTTCCATTGATCGCGAATACAAATTCATATTGCTGATCACGGATTTTTTGACGAAACTTTTGACGAATCAAGAGTTCCAAATCTGCTTCATCGTCGGCTACTAATATTTTGGTCATAGCTGGATGGTTTTGAGTTTTTCTTTAAGGGTTCCAAAATCAACTGGCTTGGTCAGAAAATCGTCCGCGCCTAATTGCTTGGCTTGGTTGAAATTATCTGCATCGCCATAGGCAGTAATCATCATCACCACTGGCGGCGGCTGATGATAGTTTTGCTTGATTTTGCTGAGCAGTTCTAATCCGCTCATACCAGGCATATTGATATCTGAGAGAATGAGCACCGCTTCATGATGGATATTCTCCATCACCGATAATGCCTGTTCGCCAGAAAAGGCGAAAACAAATGAAAACTCACCAGATTTGATTTCTTTACGAAAACGCTGTTCAAATAAGGCTTGAACATCTTGTTCGTCGTCTACAACTAATATTTTCATTGGTTAGGTTTGTTTTGGCTGAATGAATATATTATCTAATTGGTAATAGGATTCGAAAACTAGTGCCAAGGCCTTCTTCACTCTCTACAGTCAACTTACCACCATGCCCCTTGGTGATGATATCATAGCTCAAGCTAAGTCCTAAGCCCGTGCCCTCACCTACTGGCTTTGTAGTAAAAAATGGTTGGAATATTTTCTCGCGAATGGCAGCAGGAATACCATTGCCATTGTCCTTCACTTCTATGGAAACCATCTCATCAACCAATCTTGTTGTAATCAAAACTTTAGGCATATATGACTCACTCTTTCCTACTGCCAGCAGTTGCTTTTGCCTTTCGTGTACTGCATAAAAGGCGTTGTTGATCAAATTCAGTACAACTCTTCCAATTTCCTGGGCCATAACAGGTACAGCCTGAAGAGCCGGATCAAATACCGTTTCATACTTTGCCTGAAACTGTTTATCCTTAGCTCTAAGGCCATGATATGAAAGCCTTAGATATTCATCACACAATGCATTGATATCTGTCAACTCCTTCTGTCCTGTACTACTCCTGCTGTGTTGTAGCATTCCTTTCACAATGGAATCAGCACGCTTACCATGATGGGCTATTTTAGAAAGGTTCTGCTGTATGTTAGTAGCAATGGCTTTTGCTTCTTCGATCTCACCTTTATCCAACTCTGCCTTCATCTCATCAATGAGTTCATTGCTAACCTCACTAAAATTATTGACAAAATTCAATGGGTTCTGAATCTCATGCGCAAT
>DALYHN010000321.1:0-2460 GCA_031970875.1 Chitinophagaceae bacterium | reverse complement strand
GTGTCAAGAGCTCAGCAATGGCTTCCATATCCTTCATCAGCACATCCATATCATTGCCATCTACTTCAATGATGAGGTGGGCTTCCATCTCATCGGTTACAGGTACCACATGGCTGTCCACCATCTGGCTCACAATTTTCAGCGCATTGATCTCCACCAATTCCAAAGCACTTGGTGTAAATCCTGCTCGGAATATCGCACTCACTGCTTCGCCTGCTTTGGTGACATCATTGAATGGAACCAGCATGAGTAGATCATACTTCGGATGCGGAATCAATTTCAACACAATCTTGGTAACAATACCCAGTGTGCCTTCGCTACCTACGACCAATTGTGTGAGGTTATAGCCGGTAGCATTCTTCAACACATTCGCACCAGTCCAGATAATTTCACCGGTAGGCAAAACCATTTCCAGATTGAGTACATAGTCTTTTACGACACCGTATTTCACCGCTTTTGGTCCGCCACTATTTTCTGCAATATTGCCGCCAATAAAACAGGAACCGCGGCTGCTTGGATCGGGCGGATAGAACAATCCTTTTTCTTTTACCGCATTTTGTAAAACCTCGGTAATCACTCCAGGTTCTGTAATCACTTGCAAGTTGCGTTCATCGATATTGATGATGCGGTTGAATCGGTCTGTTAAAATCACCACACCCCCTAGATGTGGTAAAGCACCACCGCTTAGTCCTGTACCGCCTCCACGTGGTGTAACAGGTATGCCTTCTGCATTACATATTTTGAGGATCGCGCTAATCTCTTCTGCAGTACCAGGTCTTAGTACTACTTGCGGTAAATAGAGTAGGTGCTCTGTTTCATCGCGGCCATATTTTTCTAATGATTCTTGATCTGTGAAAATATATGCTTCGCCTACGATGGATTTGAAAGCTTCGTAATGTTTGGTGCTGATGGATGACATCCCAATTGTTTGCGCAAAAGTAGTGCTATCTGTAAGAGTGGTAACAGTTTGGATATGCAAATTTGTCTTGATGTGTTTCTACTTGTGCATAAATATCCAAAGCTTGGCTTTTGTACTCAATCCCTGTTGATAAATCCTAATGTGTAAGGACTACACAACCATTCTTTTTGAATGATTAGAGCCAATACTTTTGCGCTAACTAACGATTGTTTGCATATGTCTGTAAAAACACAACATGCGCCTCTTGCTGCCTTGTCGGCATTAGGGCTCAACACGAAATCCACTATCCATTATCAGTTACAGCCAGATGAATTGTCCGAACAAACTTTACTGCGGGGCCAGGGTGAGGTGAATGACACCGGCGCTTTGTGCATCCGCACTGGTGAGTTTACCGGCCGTAGTCCGCAAGACAAATTCATTGTAAAAGATGCGCTGACTGAAAACTCTGTTCATTGGAACAATTTCAACATTGCCATTGCGCCGGAGAAGTTTACTGCTTTAAAGGCGAAAGTGCTAAACTACCTGAATTCGAAAGAAGAATTATGGGTGCGCGATGCTTATGCTTGCGCTGATCCACAGTATCGCCTGAATATTCGTGTGATCAACGAACATGCTTGGAGTAATTTATTTGCCTACAATATGTTCTTGCGTCCTGCAGAGCAGGAGTTGAGCAGTTTTGAGCCCGACTGGCATATTATTCAAGCACCTGGTTTCAAAGCAGATCCTGCTATTGATGGAACAAGACAACACAATTTTGCCATTGTTTCTTTTACTGAGAAAACCATCTTAATTGGTGGTACCGGCTATACCGGTGAAATGAAGAAAGGTATTTTCACCATCCTCAATTATTTACTGCCGCATAAACTCAATGTACTGAGCATGCATTGCAGTGCCAATATGGGTAAGGATGGCGATGTAGCTGTATTCTTCGGTTTGAGTGGAACTGGTAAAACAACTTTGAGCGCTGATCCTAATCGCAAACTGATTGGTGATGATGAGCATGGCTGGACCAATGATGGTGTCTTCAATTTTGAAGGTGGTTGCTATGCGAAGTGCATTGATTTGACTGAAGAAAAAGAGCCGGAAATCTTCCGTGCGATCAAGCCTGGTGCATTGGTAGAGAACGTGATGTTCTTCGACAATAGTCGTCAGATCGATTTCAGCAATAAAGCCATTACAGAGAATACTCGTGTGAGCTATCCGCTGCATTATATCAGCAATGCACAGGAGCCAAGTATGGGTGGTTTGCCTAAAAATATCTTCTTCCTTACTTGCGATGCATATGGCGTATTGCCACCCATCAGCAAGTTAAGTCCAGGTCAGGCGATGTACCAGTTCATCAGTGGTTATACTGCACGTGTAGCAGGAACAGAAGCTGGTGTAACAGAACCTAAAGCAACATTCAGTGCATGCTTTGGTGCACCTTTCCTGCCTTTACATCCGGGTAAATATGCCGAGATGTTGGGTGAGAAAATGCGTACGCATGAAGTGAATGTTTGGATGATCAATACCGGATGGAGTGGTGGTGGTTACGGTGTAGG
>DALYHN010000320.1:0-2463 GCA_031970875.1 Chitinophagaceae bacterium | reverse complement strand
TTAGATACTTTTGCTCCATGAAAGCAATTGTTTGTCAGGATAAGGAGCAAGCACTCACCCTACAAGATGCACCCATGCCTCAGGCTGGTCCGGGTGAAGTAGTGGTAAAGATTAAAGCAGCAGCGTTCAACCACCGCGATTGGTGGATACAAAAAGGCATGTATGCCGGCTTGCGTTATCCCATTATTCTGGGTAGTGATGGTAGTGGTGTGGTGCATGCTGTGCATGATCATGCAGATAGTTTTTGGGTGGGTAAGGAAGTTATCATCAATCCCGGTATGCATTGGGGTAATGATCCTGCTTATCATGCATCCACATTTAAGATCCTGGGTTTGCCCGATGATGGCACATTTGCAGAGTATGTAAAAGTGCCTTCAAGTGCCTTGTATCCCAAACCGGCATATTTATCGCATACTGCTGCGGCAGCCATCCCGTTGGCAGGATTAACCGGCTATCGTGCTTTGTTTACAAAAGGCCAGGTGAAAAAAGGCAGTAAGGTTTTGATCACCGGTATTGGCGGTGGTGTGGCATTGATGGTGCTGCAAATGGCGGTGGCTGTAGGTGCTGAAGTGTATGTGACCAGTTCCAGCGATGAGAAAATAAACAAAGCCATACAATTGGGTGCTAAGATGGGCATCAACTATACCATCAGTGGTTGGCATAAACTCTTTCAAAGTGCAACCGATGGTTTTGATGTGATCATCGACAGTGCTGCCGGTGATGGATTCAAGCATTTTATCGACCTCGCCAAATTGGGTGGCCGCATTGTTTTCTTTGGCGGTACACAGGGGCCAATTACTACTTTAAATCCGCAAAAGATTTTCTGGAAGCATTTACAGATTCTTGGTACCACCATGGGCACGCCCGATGAATTTGCCGCCATGGTGCACTTATTCGAGCAACACCAAATTCAGCCGGTGATAGACGGTGTGTATCCGATGGATCAGGCAGAGCAAGCAATTCGTAAAATGGATACAGCCGCGCAGTTTGGCAAAATTGTGCTACAGATAGCAGATTGATATGACATTCGTCATAGGCAGGGGGCAGGGCTATTGGTAGCTTTACTATGCTAAAAAGCTTGTCATGAAAACCATACTCGTTCCTACCGACTTCTCGCCCGTGGCGAAGAATGCGGCAGAATATGCTTTGGGCTTTGCCCGTCAGATCAGCGCAGATAAAATTGTCCTCTACCACGCATACCAACCATCTGCAGTTGGCGATCCGCTGCTGGCAGTAACCATTACCGATTTTGAAACCATGAAGAAAGCCGGCGAAGACGGATTGGCTGCAGAAAGAGACAGATTATTGTCGCTTACATCAGCCAATATTGCTGTTGACTTGGTTTGCGAAATGCATTTCCTGGTTCAGGAAATTGATGAAATCTGTCAGCGTGTAGGTGCTAACTACATTGTCATGGGTATTACCGGTGGTGGCGCATTAGAAGAAACACTGATTGGTAGCAATACTTTGGCGGTATCAAAACATACCAAAGTGCCATTGATTATTGTGCCTGCTAACGCGAAGTATCAGAACATTCATGAAGTGATGATGATGAGTGATCTGAAGGACATTGCTACGACTACACCTGAAATGCCATTGCGCATATTATTGGATGATCTGCAATCAAAAGTATATGTGATGAATTTCGATCCGGAGTTCAGACGCAATACAGATGAGGGTAAAGTAGAAAGTATGTTGCTGGATAATATCATGCGCGATTATCCGCATGAATATGTATTCTCACTGCGCGAAGATTTTTCTGATGCCATCAATGAATTTGCAGTAGAACACGAAGTAGATATGGTCATCACTTTCCCTAAAAAGCATGGCTGGTTTGATGCTTTATTGCATCCTAGTCATACCAAGGAATTGGCCTTCCATTCTGAAGTGCCGGTAGTGGTGATGCACGGATAGTGTTGTTGAATTGAATCTTGTAAGAGGATCTGGTCTAAAAAGTGCCAAGGTCCTCTTTTTGTTTATCCTGATAGCCAAACTCTTCTTGTTCGGCTAATTCAGCGCCACCATAGATGCCATATTTCAAAATGGTATAGACCATCCAAATTACTAGCGCAGGAGAGAAAACAAACATCCAAGCCAATACACGCAATTCAGCACCTGCTTGGTGTAATATCACGTAGACCAACAGATAAAGTGTAACAAGAATAGTGGCGATACGGTAATTGTGCATGAAAGTCACTTTCCATGCAATAACCCTAAGCGAGATAGATTGTTTGGCCACACAAGTAGCAAAACACAAACAATTATTTCTACTATACTTAACTAATTCAAAAACAATCAGCTTAGGTATTTGCCTACGATGGGTACGCGACGGCCAACGCCAAAGGCTTTGGGACTTACGCGAATGATGGGGCAGAACTGGTTGCGCTTGTATTCATTCGTATTCACCAACTTGAGGATGCGGTCAACCAATGCAGCATCAAAACCCATGGCTTTGATTTCTGC
>DALYHN010000319.1:0-2467 GCA_031970875.1 Chitinophagaceae bacterium | reverse complement strand
ATATGCAGGTATATCAGCAAAGATTATCAGGCAATGTGTACGATCTCAATCATACCATGCGCCTATTCTTTTATTACAATGCTGATTGGCGTAAGAAGCATGCGCCGGTAGCTAACCTGCATGATGGCAACTAGTAATTAACGAAGAATACCCGCAGCCCACTGAATAGCGTAATACGATTTGAAATACTTAATGCGTAGTTCAACCAGTTTCTCCTGAGTTTCCATCACCTTATTTTCGCGGCTGTTGATCATGAATAGGGAACTTTCCCCATTGGTGAAGCGTAGTTCTTCATTGCGTAGCAAAGTATTGAAGGCAACATAATTCTGTTGGTACTGATCCAGCTGATTTTGTAGCTGGAAAGTCTCGTTGTAATAGTTGCGCACTTTCAACTCAGTTTCCCAGCGCTTATTATTCAGTTCCAGTTTGGTTTCCTGAATCTTGAGTTTGGCCTTTCGGTAATCACCACGACCTTCACGAAGGAAGAGTGGTATCTTAAAATCTAGGCCGTATTTATAGTTATTCTCTAAGAGATTGCCACCAAAGTTTTTGAATGCATAATAATCTTTGTTGAGCAGATTATATTTCAGATCAACATAAGGCAGGAAGCTTTGAAACTTCAATTTTCTTTCAATTTCCAGACTATTCAGTTTAAAATCGTAGGCACGCAGTGATGGATTACCAATCATTGCTTGTGTGATCAAGCTTTCCATTGGTTCAGCATTCGCATACTGATTAAACTTAGTTGTATCGGGATAGAAACGATCTGATAATAAAACAGCACTATCCTGATCTAACCAAAGAAAGGCAGAAATGTCTAAGCGAGAAGTATTCAAGCGCATGAAAGCTTCAGCCTGTCTGGCGCGAAATGTTTGTACCTGCGTCCATGCTTCCAGTGTATCCATTGGTGAGCGATCACCATTTTGAAAAGCAATGCGTACAAAGCGTAGACGTTCATTCGCAATCTGCAGGAAACGGTTATACGTATTGAACAACTGGTAGCTACCTGCCCAAGTATAATAACTAACATAGGCATCAAATAATAAATCGTTGAGCATTTTCAGTCGCTCTTGCTCACTCATATTGCGGTATTGCTTGGCCTGCAATACAGCGGCGCGGCGCTTATCCATGAGAAGTCCGCGTGCAACAGGCATTTCAATACCAAAATAACTGGTATTGCCTGCTGTAGATTCACTATTCAGGAAGGTTCCACTATTGCTTTCTAAACCATACTTAATATCAGCGCCAATCCAGGTGGGTACTTTTAGTTCTGGATTCCAGTAGTTGAAGTAATTCTTTTTGTCAAAAGTTTTTCTTTCAAAATCACCTTGCAATGTGGGATCGAAGTTGCCTCTTGCTGTAAGCAAAGCTGCTTCGGCAATAGCTACTTGTAATGATGCTTGTTTGGCAACTGGATGGTTTTGCTTTACCTGTGCAATGAATGCATCTACTGCCATCAACTCTCTAATGGCAGGTGACTGTGCAGACGATACGCCAACAGTAATCAATACCCAAATGAACAACAGCGCCTGTTTCATGACTTATTTTTTCTTTTCTGCACTTTTATCCTTGCTCTCTTCAGATGCTTTATAGTATTCAGGCGGGAAGCCATTGATGTTTCGCCATAGTTCGTACCAGATAAATACGTCTTTCAGCAATGCGATACCATTGGCACCACCACCCATGCGCAATTGTGGCGGCCACTGTTTATCATTAGGGTCTTCTACTACCAATACCCTGAACTTGCCATTGCTGCTAACAGATTTTTCTACTGCATATACCACACCACCGAATGTTCCGTAAGAGGCTTGTGGCCAACCGGAGAATACAATCACCGGAAAACCATCAAAGATGAATCTCACTTTTTGTCCTTTGGAGATCAAAGGCAGATCCATCGGCGATACAAACATTTCTACCGCATACTTGATCTTGTCAGGAATAATCTCCACCAGCATATCACCTTCCTTCACCATTTCACCAATACCCGCTTTGCGTGCTTTGGCAATCTGTCCGTCCTGCGGTGCGGTTACATAGTATAACTGATTACGGTAATCGTAATTGGCGTAGAGGTTTTCCATCTTTGCCACATCTGCATCACCGGTAGCTGCATTGGATAAAGAAGAAAATCTTTCACCTTCCGCTTTATTGATCTTGTCGATATACTCTTGAATTGTTCCAGCACGTTCTGCACGAATACGTTGTATCTCTTGCAGTGATTGCAAGTATTTATTTTCTGCAACCGTTCTTTTAGCCAAGGCATTTTGGAAACTCACTTTTCTTCTTTCATAATCTACCAGAGAAATTACGCCTGAGTCTAACATCAGCTTGGCTGCTTCAATCTGTCTCTTGGTTACCATCAACTCATTATCTACTGCACGCACATCCATGCTATCGCCCTGCACTTTCAAATCCTGTTGTTGCAGTTTGATGGCCAGTTCTTTCAGCTTGGCGTCTCTTTGCTCTTGTA
>DALYHN010000318.1:0-2482 GCA_031970875.1 Chitinophagaceae bacterium | reverse complement strand
AAAATACGCTGTACATCCACCAGACGCTTACCATCGATGCTGATTTCCATACCAATACGCAGAAATTCTTCTACCAACATGGGTACATCAAATCGGTTGCTATTGTAACCAGCTAGGTCGCAATTATCGATAAACTGCTTGATCTCATTGGCAGCCTGCTTGAAAGTAGGTGCATCTTTCACCATCGCATCTGTAATACCGTGCACATCGCTTGATGCTTTGGGGATGGGCATTTGTGGATTTAGGAGCTTACGCTTTACCTGACGGGTGCCGTCTGGTGAAATTTTGATGATAGCAATCTCTATAATGCGGTCAGAACCAATATTAATGCCGGTGGTTTCCAGATCAATAACGGCAATTGGACGGGTTAGCTGGAGCTTCATTCTAACTTAGGGTAAGGTGTTGAGCCTGATGAATATTTGGGTTATTATGGTCAAAGGTAATCAATTGAGGGGCTTAAAATCTGTTCAAAGCACACTTTTCAGGCATATTCCTACGTTAATGCAGGGCAAAGCCTGTAATTTCACCATTCCGGAAACATTAACAGTTCTGGAAAACTGCAGGAGCAGCGATGATTATAGCCACTGTATCTTTGCAACCAAACCTAAATCACGGTCATGAAAAAGTTGATTCTTTCCTTATTCTTCATTAGCATGGTAGCGATTGCTTTCACAAGCTGCGCCTCTTCTAAGAATGGCGGCTGTCCTACCACCAACAGAAACTATTTCAAACCTTAAGCCAAGCGTTTTGTTGTTAAGGCATGAAATGGCATCATCTGACTAAAGCTGAAGACCTGACCAGTCTGGTTGAAAGGTCTTACCAAACCCCCCAAGTAATTTTCAAGCACAGTACTCGCTGTAGTATCAGCAGTATGGCAAAGAATCGTCTGGAATCTACCGATGCACCAGATGGTATAGATTTTCATTACCTCGACCTAATTGCTTATCGCGAGCTTTCTAATAAGATTGCTGCAGATTTTCATGTACATCACGAATCACCACAGGTCTTACTCATTCAGGATGGCGAATGCATCTATGATGAAAGCCATATGGGTATTTCCATGGCTGAGCTAACAGAGCAAGCAATAAAAAAGTAGGCGGCATCCGTGGATACCGCCCTTGGTCTTTTTAAAGGATACGAACCAGCCAGTTACGATACTCTTCTTTGAGATCTTGATAAATTTTTCTAGTGATGAGGACTTTCTCACGGGTAACATCATGGTCTACCAATCGTTTGGTATCCGCTTCTGGTCCCGTTAGATTACTTAAGCGAGCAGACAGCGACTCTTCGTTCACCCTGATCTCATGCTTGAGTTCGTCGATAACTTCTCTCTGACGGATAAACTGATTCTGGAAATGTTCTACTCCTGCTTTGGATTCAAGTGTGTTTAACCAAGCATTTACTTGCGCCAGGTATTTCTCCATAACAGCAATTTCTTCTTTCCAGAAAAGCAATTCCTTGATCCACAGTTCGTGTTCAAGATGAAGCTCTAATACGGGCTTCTGTTGTTCTATCGTAACCATATCAGATTGTTTTCTATAAAGTTCATCTTCCACACTGCTCATAACAATGATATTTGTCATTCAAAAAAGATATTTTCCAATTACCTATCTTACAATAAACCTTTACGATGATCATCACGGTATTTGGCGCTTCCGGCCAGGTTGGTAAACAAGTGGTAGCACAAGCATTGGCAGCTGGACATACAGTTCGTGCATTTGGTAGAAATGTGACCGATCTCATTGATGCTGACTTACACAATGAAGCACTCATCGCGATCAAAGGTTATGTATTGGACGCCGCAGATGTAGCTGCTGCAGTGAATGGTGCAGATGCAGTGATATCAGTACTTGGCGGCAGTTTTGATGGACTGGATCAAACACGCAGCAAAGGCATGCAAATGATTGTTGAACAAATGACACAAGCAAATATTCAACGAATTGCAGCATTGGGCGGTTTGGGTATTCTGCCCGATGAATCAGGTCATTACTTATTGGATGGTGTAGATTACCCAAAAGAATATTTACCTGTAGGCAGAGAACATCAAGCAGCATATGAAACATTAAAGGCTAGCAAGCTCTCTTGGACTTTTGTATGCTCACCCAATATATTGGACAGGCCATTCAGTGGACAGTTTATCACCAAAGCTGAAGCAGCACCAATACCCAATCACTATGAAATCAATGCAGGTGATTTAGCCAACTGTCTGTTAACATCTGTTGTTGCCAATACATATACTTATCAACGTGTAGGCATTTCGCGCTTGTAATTAATCCACGAAAGACGGTTTGTGACAAATGTCATTGTTGACCTTTCAAAGGCTATTCAACTTTGCTAAGTCTTTTAAAACAACCGTCATGAAAATAGAACAAATCTACACAGGCTGCCTTGCCCACGGCGCCTACTACATCGAGAGCGAAGGAGAAGTCGCCATCATTGACCCACTTCGCGAAACCAAACCTTATATCCAGAAAGCAGCACG
>DALYHN010000317.1:0-2485 GCA_031970875.1 Chitinophagaceae bacterium | reverse complement strand
CCATTGCAGATGAAATCATCATCGTTGATTCTTTATCAACCGATAATACCAAATCTATTGCAGTAAGCTTTCCTAATGTTCGTATTGTTGACCAAGCATTCTTGGGCTATATCGAACAGAAGAATCTGGCACTGGGTTTGGCAACAAATCCGCATGTACTCATGCTAGACGCAGATGAAGCATTGAGTGATGTATTGCTACAAGCCATTGCCAACGAAAAACAACAGGGCTTTTCATCACCTGCATACAAAATGAATCGTTGCACGCATTTCAACGGACAATGGATTACACATGGTACTTGGTATCCAGACACCAAAATTCGCCTGATACGAAAAGATGCAGGCAAATGGGGTGGTATCAATCCGCATGATAGTATTGTATTAGCAGCGGGTGCACACGCCAGTAAGTTAAAGGGCGATATTCTTCACTACAGTTACAATAGCATGGACGAAGTGGTAGCACAGAACAATCGCTTCACCACCATTCAAGCAAAAGCCATGTTCGAAAGAGGCAAGCGTTCTAATTGGTTCAAGATTTTATTCAGCCCATTTGTTGCATTTATATCTGGCTACTTTTTCAAGCTGGGTTTTTTAGACGGCATGAATGGATTTTTCATTGCCCGTTCTGTAGCCTATCATACTTTTTTGAAATACATCAAGCTTTACGATCTGCAGCGGAAAGCTGCATAAAGATGGATATACTGAGTGAGAAGATCACCACACCAAACTGTCCTTCCAGACTATCATCGGTGATTAATGGCAATACCAACACAACTAGTACAGGCAGATAACGAATAGCTAACTGGCGCAACAACAAAAAGATTCCAGCAGTAAAAATCAATACACCCAGTAATCCTGCACCAGCAAAATAGATTAACCATTGATTGGTGGGCAGGAAACGTTCCGCAGGTAATGTGAACGGATAATATTGCTGATGCCATGCATCCACAGCTGCACGAATATCGCCAAAACCCACGCCCAACAAGGGGTTTGCACTACCGATAGCCCAGCCAGCTCTCCAAGACAATACCCTTGCACCATCTGAGGAACCCTGCTGAAAAACACCTGCTGCGTAATTACTCAGATCGTACAACACATATTGTATGCGCATTTGTAGCGTAGGTAATACCGCATATAAAACAACAAAAAGAAGTAGTAACAAAATACTGAGCTGCAGACCCCTCTTTCGATTTTCTTTTGTTACAAACTGTTGTTGTATCCAAACAAAAGCCGCAACATATAGTGCTAACAGGCCAGTCTTGGCTGCTAAGAAATGCAAAAAGATTACTTCAATGAAAACGATTCCATACGCCAAATACAATTGCTGTTTGGGTGTATTGTTAACTGCATATAGTAAAGCAAGCATGCTCAATACCATCCACCAGCTGAGGCGAATATGATCGCTATCCATGGGCACTGGCATCACTTTGGCAAACTGATAACTGGCATTGATGGCTGCAGGATCGGCAGCATATTGGATCAGCGTGTATACAATCGCACTCAACAAAAAAAAGTGTATCACCCAAATCAACTGAACCAGTTCTTGCTTATTCAGTGATATCGCAGCAAATGCCAGTCCGATAGTGAGCAAAGGCAGTTTCACCTCTACGCTTCGCCAGAGCAACTCAGCATTGCTGGTCCAGATTAAAGATCCCAACACTGGCACAATCACGAGCATTGATGCAAGCAGCCAAATCTTGTATTCCTTCAATTGCCATAAAAGCGGAAGTATAATGAGTATGCTACTGATTGATAGTAAGGCCCTGCTATACAGTATACCCGAGCAGAGTAGCACCGTACAAGACAGTAACCAGTAAAACGCAGATTTATTTTTCAACAGCTGGGCCATGTGGTCCCGAAATTCGTACTTCAGCACTACTTTAGCAAAGTATGTGGCAGGAACTATTGTCGGAATTACAGGCAGGCAACAGAAAAGCACTGGCACGCGCCATTTCTCTGGTAGAAAATGCGCATGAAGGTTATTATGATTTTCTGAAGCAATTACCCAATGCCCATACCAATGTAATCGGCATTACTGGTCCGCCGGGTGCTGGCAAGAGTACATTAGTGGATGCGTTGATTGCCGAGTTAACAGCACAATCCAAAAAAGTAGGTGTACTCTGTGTAGATCCTTCCTCCCCGTTTAATCTGGGTGCTTTGTTGGGCGATCGCATTCGCATGAATGAATGGTATACACATCCAGATGTGTTTATTCGCTCATTAGCTACCAGAGGCAGTTTGGGTGGATTACATCCCAAGATTATTGAGATCACTGATGTGATGAAAGCAGCGGGTTTTGACCATATCATCGTAGAAACGGTTGGGGTGGGACAAAGCGAGATTGAAATTGCCGGCCTTGCCGATACAACAGTGGTGGTGGTGGTACCTGAAGCAGGCGATGAAGTACAGACGATGAAAGCCGGATTGATGGAGATAGCCGACATCTTTGTGGTGAACAAGGCCGACAGGCCTGATGCAGATATGTT
>DALYHN010000316.1:0-2491 GCA_031970875.1 Chitinophagaceae bacterium | reverse complement strand
AGGTATCCAAAGTAGGTCATGCAGGCACTTTGGATCCTTTGGCAACAGGTTTGCTGATTGTGTGTACTGGAAAGTTTACGAAGAAGATCAATGAATACATGGGTATGGAAAAGGAATATACCGGTTCCATCACCCTTGGTGCTACTACACCTACTTATGATCTTGAGAGTGAACCAGTAAATCAGCAAGATATTAGTTCGCTTACAGAGGCTATGTTGCATGAAGCAACAAAGCAGTTTACGGGCGATATCATGCAAGTGCCTCCAAGTCATTCTGCAATCAAGCGTAATGGACAACCAGTCTACATTGCTGCGCGAAAAGGAGAGGATGTTGTATTGGACCCCAGACCAATTCGAATTAGTGAGTTTACCATTGAGAAAATTGAATTGCCCAAAGTCTATTTCAAAGTGGTTTGCTCAACAGGTACTTATATCAGAAGTCTGGCGCACGATTATGGTAAAGCTTTGGGCGTAGGCGGTTATCTCAGTGGCTTGCGCAGAACACGTATTGGGATATTTTCCGTGAACGATGCGTATACGATTGAACAGTTTGCAGAAGAAATCAAAACCATCCGTGCATCAGAAGGGCAGACCAATACCCAGCTGTAAAGCAGCATTACGTACTTCTACACCATTCGGTCTTGTTTCGGTAAGTGCTAGTCTGTCTAACCTTGCCCAGCCACCATTGTATGGTCTTGCGGGGTCCTTGAGTTTATAACCTGCATCCAATCGAATGAGGAAATAAGAGAAATCAAAGCGAATACCCGTACCTACACCTATAGCCATATCGCTCCACATTCTGCTGAAGTTGAATTCGCCATTAGGCAGGTTGCTGTCTTTTCTGAGGTTCCAGATATTGCCGATATCGCTGAAAATGGCGCCACCAATTTTAAATGAGCCGATATTCCAAATGGTGTAACGATACTCTAGATTGAACTCGAATTGCATATCACCAAACCTCTCACGGAAATTGATTTGAGATGAATCATAAAATCTAGACGATCCCAATCCCAATTGTCTGATCTGCCAGGCACGCATACTGTTAGGACCACCAGCTGCAAATTGTTTGAAGAAAGGCATTACTCTACCTGTTGATGCATCATCACTATAATTCCAGCCTACACCCAAAAATGCCCGATAAGCGAATTCTGTTTTCGGTTTCTTGTGTGAGAAACGATATTCAGCTTCGCCTTTGATGAATCTAAAAATCTGATTGTATAAAGAAGGGAAAAGTCCAGTAAGAAAGCCCGACTCTTCAGCAGCAAAACGTAGGTAATGACTGTTGTACAAACTACGTTTTCCTGTCATCGTTTTGATCCAGCCGAATGACTGGCTCACCACATTGCCATTGTTGAATGTGTATTTTAAGAATGGATTCTTATTGAGCAGAGAATCTAGTCCCGACAAGCGTTCTAGTCCGTACAATTCTAAATTCAAAGGTTTATACAGCCAAACAGTATTGCCTTTCTTCCACTCATAGCCCCAGCTACCTACTAGAGAACGCAAACGGAAGATATCTCTTCTGTCTGTGTAGGCGCCGTTTACTGAGAGTAGTGTTCTGGCATCATCAAGTTTGTTTGCTGCTTTGATACGGAAAGGAAGAATCAGTCTTGGGAAACTATAGGATTGACTAATACTGAACTGTGTACTTTGTAATAACTGCGCTGTATCGGAGAGTGTTAATTCAACACCTGCTCTTAAACTTGTTGCAGATTGAATAGCACGTTTCCATACGTTTCTATTTCGGTAAGTGAAGTTGGTAGATACACCAAGAAAATTACCTGTAATAAAACTTCCTAAACCAGTGTTGCGACTGCCTTCCAGATCAATCGAATAGTTCTGTTTTAAGTTAGGCACGAGGAATACATGCATGTCAACTGTATCCTTATCGCGAATGAGTGTACGGCCGTCTACATTCTGCCAGGCACCAATCTGGCTGAGGCTATTCAATGTTTTGATAAATGTCTTTTCATTGTAGAGATCACCCTTTTTGAAATAAGTATGCTCTTTCAATGGCGCCAACAAGAACTTATTCTCTTTGTCGAAAATGGTGTATTCCTGAAAATATTTACCACCAGTTTTTGGTCTAACAGTGATGCTGTCTATCGGGTCCGTAATAGCGGTCTCAGGATAGTAGTAAATATTGCCAATCTTGTATTGAATCAATTTGGTAGAATCCTTCATTGGCTTGCTTTTGAAGAGGACATCCCAGGTTGGATTCTCTTTTCGCTTTTTTGCCGCTGTTTCAATGGCATTGGCTTGTTCAAAAGGATCAAGTGAAAGCGTCATCAACTGTTTGTCGATGGTATCTACCTCTGCACGTAAATCATCTTTATACAGTTTCAGGTAGCCATTGTTGCGATAGAGTAGTGTAAGTCTGTCCAGTTCCTGACTGATTGCCTGTTTAGAGTAGGGCAAACCTTTTTTAATGCTGGAAGCTGGTAGGTCCTTTACAGTTAATGCTTGTAAGGTGGAATCGTTGAGTTGATAGC
>DALYHN010000315.1:0-2492 GCA_031970875.1 Chitinophagaceae bacterium | reverse complement strand
TTATCGCCCAGCTCTTTGTAAGCCTTGAAACGTTTGATACAGTCTTTTAAAAATCCTTGTTCAAATGTCATAATGGGTACATTTAGAATCCGGCTACACTGTCATCGCCGCGTTTGTCTGCTGCTGTTTCTTTCTTGCCATTAACTACTTTAATTACTTCCGTTCTGCCAATAGCGCCACGTTCTACTAATTTGTATCCCATGGCTGTTAGTGCAGTTCTTGTTGCTTCGGGAAAATCGCGTTCTATATACACTTCATCTGGCAGCCATTGATGGTGAAACTTAGGTCTGTTAACGGCATCCAATGCGCTCATGTTGAAGTCGATAATATTGACAATGGTTTGGTAAACAGATGTTGGGATAGTGGTGCCACCAGGTGTGCCTACAACAACGAGTGGTTTGCCATCTTTTACTACAAGACTTGGTGTCATAGAACTCAACATGCGTTTCCCAGGAGCAATGGCATTGGCTTCCCCACCAACAGCACCATACATATTAGGAACACCAGGCTTTACGCTGAAATCGTCCATTTCATTATTCAGGATAAAGCCTGCGCCACCTACTACTGTTCTTGAACCATAACCTCCATTTAGGGTTGTGGTTACAGAAACCATATTCCCATCTTTATCCATCACGCTGAGGTGCGTGGTTTCTTCGCTTTGTGGTGCAAAACCTGCTTTTACTTGACTGCTTACGCTTGCTTTCTCAGGCGTAAAGTCCTTCATTCTTTCAGCCACATAAGCATCACTAATCAAAGTGTTCACAGGCACTTTCCAAAAGTCGGGATCGCCCATGTGTTCGGCTCTGTCTGCATAGGCCCTGCGCTCAGCTTCAATCATCAACTGTACAGTTTTAGGATGATGAAAGCCCCATTCAGTCAATGGATAAGGTTGTACCATTTTCATCATCTGCGCCAATAATATACCTCCGCTGCTTGGTGGAGCAAAGCTGATTACCTGATGCCCTCTGTAATCAAAACTGATTGGTGTGCGTACTTTCGCCTTATAATTTTTCAAATCATCCAATGTGATCAGGCCCTTGCCTCGCTCCATTTCTGCAACAATCAACTCAGCCGTCTGACCCTCATAAAATCCTTTCGCTCCCAACAATTGAATACGGCGTAGGGTAGCTGCCAATTCTTTTTGTACCAGCGTATCACCTGCTTTCCAACGCATGTTTTGCTTCACAAAAGCTGTTGGTTTGGTGCTGTTTTTCAGGAAAGCATCTTTTGTAGTATTCAAGCTATTGGCTTCGCGATCAGTGAGTACAAAACCAAACTCTGCCAAATCAATGGCTGGCTGAATTAGGTTTTCCCATTTCAATTTTGCATGTGCCATGGTGGCTTCCAATCCTGCAACTGTGCCGGGAATGCCAGAAGCTAGATGACCATTTTGAGAAAGATTGACTTGTGCATTGCCATTGGCGTCTAAATACATGTCTCTGTGTGCTTTGCCAGGAGCAGCTTCACGATAATCGATACCCACCAATTCTCCATTGGCTTTTCTGGCAAGCAGAAAACCACCACCGCCAATATTGCCAGCGCCGGGATAAACTACAGCCAAAGCCCATTGTGTAGCAATCGCTGCGTCAAAGGCATTACCGCCCATGCGCATCATTTCCGCACCCACTTTACTGGCAATAGGATGCGCACTACTTACAGCAGCTTTACTGTAAACGGCAGATTTTACAATCTCATATTTGTATGGGTCTACAGGTCCTCCAGGATAGGCGAAACGGAACTTGTCCTGTGCGTTGCTGCTGATGGTGAACAAGAGCAGTAAAAGCGGAAGTGAAAATCTTTTCATGGAAAGCTATTGATCTTGCCAAGATAACAATTCAATAGAAGAAAAACATGGATTCGCAAACCATCTGTAGAGAAAATACGTAAGTCAATTGTCAACCTTTATTGGTTAACAGCAGCTTGGGGTAGTGCCTGGATGATATCCGGGCACTTTTATTGTAATTGGAATTTAACGCGTAGGCTACTTGTAATCTGTATCCGCTGTAAATCAATGATATTCTCTGTGTTACTGTCAGATTTTCTCAAGCGCATATTCATTTGAGCATCCTTGGCGAACAATATATCAGCTTTAACTGGTTCTTCAACAATACTGAGTACGCTGCCAATTTGTTGACCGCTAATAGTGGCAAGTTTGGTCGCTTTTTGTCGCGCGTTTTCCAAAGCACGCATACTTAAAATACTTCTGACAATGGGTGATTCGTAATGCTCCAGTCTGTCCATTCGAATATTTTGAATGCCCAAATTATCTAAGAGGTTCAGCGTAGAAACCAAGCTTTTGCTATCGTAGAGTTTCAGCATGTATTCTCTTGGGTAGCCATCGTTCTTTTTCAGCGCATACTGGCGAATATTATTGAGCTGATCTTGGATTGATAATTGTATTTCAGGGTCGATGCCGATGCTCCTGAGTCCACTAATAACTTTGAGTTCTATTTCTTCTAATTGTGCTTTTGTCCTGATTTCTTTTTCGGTAA
>DALYHN010000314.1:0-2493 GCA_031970875.1 Chitinophagaceae bacterium | reverse complement strand
CAAGGGTTCCTGTAATCAGGACGAGTAGTAGGTACTTTTTCATAACGGATGTTTTATATCCATTAGAATTCCAATACCGTGCCAGAATTACTAGCTATTTGTTAAATGGTGAGTTGGATGCCCAGCCCCGGCGCTTCTGTTATACGCACATGGCCGTTATCATAGCTTAGTCCTGTAGCAATATCCTCAGCCAATAAAAGCGGGCCGTCCACATCTATATGATCTAATTGCGGCATACAATGCGCAATGGCTGCAGAACCTACTGTATGCTCATTCATACTACCCATCATTACTTGCAAATCCAATGCCCTTGCTTCTTTGATCATGCGCAAAGCAGGTGTGATACCGCTACACTTCGTCAGCTTGATATTGATGCCATGAAAATGGCCTGCACATTTTTTTACGTCATGCTCTGATACACAACTCTCATCTGCAAACAAAGGAATGCTTGATTGTGCATACAAGATTTGCATGCCTTCCCAATTGTCTTTAGCAAGCGGTTGTTCAATCATATCAACACCCAATGCTTTCAAAGCAGGTATCAATTGCAAAGCCTGCTCAACTGTCCAGCCTGCATTTGCATCTACACGAATAGCCGCATCGGTTTCGGCACGCAGTGCTTTAATGATGGCAATATCATCTGGCGTACCCAGTTTTACTTTGTACACTGGCCAGGGCTTTTCTTTCAACTTAGCCACCATTGTGTGAATATCGGCAATACCGATGGTATAATCTGTTACAGGTGTATTGACCCACTCTGTTTGCCAGAGTCGATACAATGGCTGTCCCTTCATCTTACCAAATAAATCCCATGCGGCTATATCCAATGCACAAACCAGAAAAGGATCATTGGGTAAGAGATGATGCAAGTAATGCCAATAACGCTCAGGTTCTGTGAAAGCAAATTTCTCAATCATCTTGCGCTTGGCTTCGATGGTTTCAATCATGCTTTCTACCGTTACATTGTAATACGTAATCGCCGGCGCTTCGCCATAGCCCATCCAATTACCCAATTGCAGAGCAACGAGTAAAGATGGCTGATGTGTTTTTGTTCTGCCGCCGGAGATGGTAAAAGGATAACGGAAGGGTAATTCCGTTTTACGGTAATACAATTGCACAGGTAAAGATTTTAGGCAAAAATAATCCCCGCAGTGTTGCAGGGATATTTTTTATACGTTGGCATTTTCTTCTGTTTCGGATCGCTTGAGCGTGAATGTGAGTTTGCCATTTTCTTTGTCGAGGCCGGCAATCAACACATCACCCTGCTTCACGTTCATGTTCAGGATTTCCTCTGCCAAAGGATCTTCCAGATGCTTCTGGATGGCCCTGTGTAGCGGACGTGCACCAAACTGAACATCATAGCCTTTGTCGGCAATAAAATCCTTGGCTTCGTCTGTAAGCTCCAGCGAGAAGCCCAGATTACTCAGACGCTTGGTAACACCCTTCATGAGGATATTGATGATCTCATGGATATTCTCCTTACTCAGTGAGTTGAAGATGATCACATCGTCGATACGGTTCAAGAATTCAGGAGAGAATGTACGCTTCAACGCTTTCTCGATAACTGCTTTATTATTTTCTTCCTGGTTCTGCACACGAGCTGCAGTAGCAAAGCCTACACCATCACCAAACTCTTTCAACTGGCGTACACCAATGTTAGATGTCATGATGATCAAGGTATTCTTGAAATCTACTTTACGTCCCAAACCATCCGTAAGCTGACCATCATCCAATACCTGCAACAAAATATTGTAGATATCTGGGTGTGCTTTTTCAATTTCATCCAACAGGATCACGCTGTAAGGCTTGCGGCGCACTTTTTCAGTGAGCTGTCCGCCTTCTTCATAACCCACATAGCCCGGAGGCGCACCAATCAAACGGCTTACGGTG
This sequence comes from Chitinophagaceae bacterium, assembly GCA_031970875.1. Lineage (GTDB taxonomy): Bacteria > Bacteroidota > Bacteroidia > Chitinophagales > Chitinophagaceae > JAFLBI01. The sequence goes on along the minus strand of DALYHN010000314.1, from coordinate 603 downwards.
AATTTCTCCATGTACTCACTCATATCGATGCGGATAAGTGCATCTTCTGAATCGAACATATAGCGGGCCAAAGAGCGGGCCAATTCTGTTTTACCCACACCGGTAGGACCAAGGAAAATAAAGGTTCCTATAGGCTTCTTAGGATCTTTCAGCCCTACTCGGTTACGCTGGATGGCTTTCACCACTTTCAGAATGGCTTCATCCTGACCAATCACCATACCACGCATGTCTTCAGACATTCTACGTAGTTTCTCGGTTTCGGCCTGCACCATACGCTTCACAGGAATACCCGTCATCATACTCACCACTTCGGCGATATGCTCTTCAGTGATGGGATAACGTGCGTGCTTGCTTTCTTCCTCCCACTCGGCCTTTGCTTTCTCCAATTCTTCACCCAAACGCTTTTCAGTATCGCGCAGAGAAGCAGCTTCTTCAAAGCGCTGACTCTTTACGACTTTATTCTTCTCAACTTTTACTTCTTCAATCTTCTTCTCCAACTCCAGAATACTCTCTGGCACATTGATGTTTTTCAAGTGCACGCGTGCACCTACTTCATCCAATACATCGATCGCCTTATCCGGCAGCAGACGATCCGTCATATAA
>DALYHN010000313.1:0-2506 GCA_031970875.1 Chitinophagaceae bacterium | reverse complement strand
GCTACGGAGCTTACTGTATTGATCGTTGGTGAAAGTGGTGTAGGTAAGGAAGTGTTTTCGCAAATCATTCATGCCCTATCCTCTCGAAAGCATAATCCTTTTATCGCAGTGAACTGCGGGGCTATTCCTGAAGGCACGATTGACTCAGAATTGTTCGGTCATGAAAAAGGTGCTTTCACCGGTGCAGTAGACAGCCGTAAAGGCTATTTCGAAACCGTGAATGGCGGTACTATTTTCTTGGATGAAATTGGTGAAATGCCCCTTGGTACACAAGCACGTTTATTGCGTGTATTGGAAACAGGCGAATTCATCCGCGTAGGTTCTTCCAAAGTACAGAAGACAGATGTGCGTGTGATTGCCGCTACCAACCGTGAGCTCTTGGATTTTACACAAACAGGCAAGTTCAGACAAGACTTATACTATCGTCTCAGCACTGTACCCATTCGTGTGCCGGCACTGCGTGATAGAAAAGAAGATATTCCTTTACTGTTCAGAAAATTCGTGATTGATTTTTCCGAACGCTATAAGACCTCTCCTATTTATCTAGATGAATCTGCACGCCAATTGCTGGTAGAACATCTCTGGCCGGGTAATGTGCGCGAGTTGAAAAATATTGCAGAACAAATTTCTGTACTGAGTAATAAAGAAACCATTAGCGCAGCTGATTTACGTCGTTTCTTACCAGAGAAAACCATGAACCGATTACCGATGCTGGCCCCGCATCAAAATGGCAGCACGGGTGAATTCGCGAATGAAAGAGAAATTCTATACAAGCTGTTCTTCGATATGAAGAAAGATGTGACGGAGTTAAAGAAGATGTTTGTAGAAATTTTACAAAACCCTTCATTGGCCGGAGCAGCAGCGCAGTTTACACAGGAATCTTTGTTACATGATTTTCCAGCTACAACCGATATCAATGCCCATGTAGCAGCACAGCAACCCGTGTATGCAGCACCACAAATTGTGCCAGCGAACACACAGCCTGTACTCTTACATGAACACGATATTCAGCACCATGAAGAAGTAGAAGAATCGCTGAATATCATGGACAAGGAAAAAGAGCTGATCGAAAAAGCGTTGAAGAAACACAAGGGCAAGCGCAGAGATGCTGCACTGGATCTAGGCATCAGCGAACGTACTTTGTACAGAAAATTGAAGGAATACAATATTGAAGAATAGACCACTTAAGTAATGATGCAAATACAGCGATATAAAAAATTATGGTGGGTGTGCAGTTTGTTGATCATACTCAGCGCATGTAAAATCTATTCTTTCAAAGATGTGAGCATTCCGCCTGATGTGAAGACCATCAAGATTGGTTTTATTGAGAATAGGGCGCGCTATATCAATCCGCAGTTAAGTCCAAGACTAACAGATAAACTGCAGCAGAAGATTGCTAACCAGACCAAGCTCACCAGAACTAATAATGATGATGCACATTATCAAATCAGTGGTTATGTATCGGACTACTCGGTAAGTACTACCAGTATCACGAGTACGCAGGCTGCTACCAACCGTTTATCGGTAAGCGTACACATCACCTTGCGCAAGACTTTAGAAAACAAAACAGAAGAATTCGATATCACTCGAAACTTCGATTTTGCTGCTTCATTATCATTGCAACAGGCAGAAGCCCAACTGCTGGAAGAAGTGGTTAGAAACACCACCGACGAAATTTTCAACAGGATATTCTCAAACTGGTAAGCAAGTTGTACTTTTAAGCGCATGAATGCCCTCTTTCAAAAAACATTGTTCCATTTAACTGGCAAAACTGATGTAGATGCGTCAGCGCTTGCCGAATTGGAGCTGTTGGCAAAAGAGCATCCTTATTTCACGCCCGCTCAATTGATTTTAACCAAACAATTGAAGCATAGTAACGATCCCGCTTATTTCAACAAGCTGCACCAACTGGCTTTGTATTTTCCCAATACATCTTGGTTACAATACTTGTTGAGCAGCAAGACTGCTGAAAAAGACGCGATTGATGAGGTACTGAATACTGCAGCCTTCATGCCTGCAGCGAGCCAAACAGGTATTATTGAGCCTAGTAACGATAGCCCTGTGGCTCCGGTATTCCATATTCCGGTTCCAGAAGTGGAGCCAATGGCTACACCTATCGTAGAAGAAACCATTGCACCGGTTACAACAACGGAAAGCAACACGATCTGGCAAGCTCCTGAGCCTAGTCCTGTAGCTGACACACCTGTTGCACCCGTACAAACAACTGAGCCACTACGCGAGGAAGTGCCCGTATTTGACCCATATCCTCCATTTGAGGAAGCACCTGCACCAAGTACTTCACCCGTTGCTGTAACTGAGCAACCAAGCAGTATGGTCATTCCAACTATCGAGGAAGTGAAGCAAATGCTGGATGAGCGTTTCCAATCAACTGAACCGGTTAAGACCAACAACAATATTGCCGATCTCCCAAGTTATGAAGCGCCTAGATTTACCGAAAACAGCTTTAAGGAAGAAATTCCCTTCCCTGCTGCTTTAACAGTAGAAG
>DALYHN010000312.1:0-2551 GCA_031970875.1 Chitinophagaceae bacterium | reverse complement strand
TCATCCTTTTATTATCAGTACTGCAAGTATCTGCTCAGCGCCGTGAATTAAGTGCAAAAGAGCTGAAGAAGGCTGAGCGTCGTGAACGCATCAATCAACTCATCAAACAAGAAGAAGAGGGTGCCCTTATTTACAATAAGCAAGGCATTTTTGGTATTCGCTTTAATACCGATGGTTATGGCATCATGTATGAAAAGGGTAAATACAAAACCGTTACCAAAACCAATTTGTGGTGGTTAGAATTTGGTGAACGTAGACATAAAAAAGAAGAAAAATTAACGGTGGGTCAGGTAGTATTGCCCGGCTTTATCATCGGCAATCCTTTTGTTTACGGAAAAGTCAATAATTTCTTTTACTTCAAAGTGGGCTTTGGTCAGCAGCGATTGATTGGCGGCAAAGGCAATAAGAACGGTGTAGCCGTGTCTGCTGTGTATGGTGGTGGCTTATCAGCTGCTATTTTAAAGCCCTATTATATAGAAGTAGAAGATCCTTTAAACGGACAAACCAAGCAGATCAAATACGACAATACCAATGATGCGGAATTTCTGGACGCTACAGGTATTTTGGGTAGCGCCGGATTGTTCAAAGGCATTGGTGAATCTAAGTTTCAGCCGGGGGGCCATCTAAAAGCTGGGGTAAGATTCGATTATGGTCGCTTCAATGAAACGGTTTCCGCCCTGGAAGTTGGCCTGAGTGCCGAATATTATGCCCAACCCATCAAGCAAATGCTGCTGCAGGACGATAAGAAGTTCTTCTGGGGGGCTTATGTAAACGTGCTGTTTGGCAGAAGAAAATAGTACTTTTGCCCGGCCCGCAACCTTTCAAACGCGGGCTTGTTATCAGCTTAGTAACCATCAATTTAGCAGGATGCAGGAATTACCGGTAATTAGTGCGATTCAGGAAGAGAACAGCAGGGTAAAAAAGCCCAGCTGGTTGAGAGTGAAGCTGCCTATCGGCGAAAGCTACAAACACGTACGCGGATTAGTTGATACCCATAAACTCCATACCATTTGCGAAAGTGGCAATTGTCCCAATATGGGCGAATGTTGGGGCGAAGGCACAGCAACCTTCATGATCTTGGGTAATGTGTGTACTCGCAGCTGCGGATTTTGTGCCGTTGCTACTGGTCGCCCGGAAGCAGTGGATTGGGATGAACCACAACGCGTAGCTGAAGCCATACACCTGATGCGTGTAAAGCATGCGGTGGTAACTTCTGTAGACCGTGATGAATTGAAAGATGGCGGCTCCATCATTTGGTACAATACCATCAAAGCCATCAAGCAGTTGAATCCTGAGACTACGCTGGAAACCCTGATTCCTGATTTCAAAGGCAATGCTGATCAAGTGCAACGCATCATTGATGCTGCTCCTGAAGTGGTGAGCCACAATATGGAAACAGTAGAACGCTTAACTCGTCAGGTGCGTATTCAGGCTAAGTATCGCAGAAGCCTGGAAGTATTGCGTATGCTGAAAGAAGGTGGCATGCGTACCAAAACCGGTATCATGCTGGGCTTGGGCGAAACCAAGGAAGAAGTGATTCAATCCATGCAAGACCTGAGAGGTGTAAACGTAGATGTATTAACCCTCGGTCAATATTTACAGCCAACCAAGAAGCATCTACCTGTGCACCGTTTCGTGCATCCTGATGAGTTTGCAGAACTGCGTGCTATCGGCTATGAACTTGGATTCGATTATGTGGAGAGTGGTCCACTCGTACGTTCTTCATATCACAGCGAGAAGCATGTGATTCCAGGCTATGGCAGAAACAAATGGCTGGAAGAACAGGCATTACAAACGGTGTAATGCGTTCCATACTCATTACATTATACATCGTCTGTTTTGGGTGTTATCTTTTGTTCTCCCGGCAGCCCGATTATCTGGATGGAGAACAAGCTCCTGCTACCATTGAATTGCGCAATGCCATTCCTTTTGCTGTGTATGTACACAATAGCAAAACCTATGCGGTGGATGCACGCTATCCATTAACCTATCCAGCACAAGGCGAAAAACTGACCGTAATTTTTGAGACAGGTACACCTGAAAAAGCAAGCGTGTACAGGCTTTGGGGTTATTGGTTTAAGTGGGATGAGCTACTTGGCTCATTGGTCTTACTAGGCGCTATGTATTTGATTGCAGTATCAGTAACCAATCAGCCTACACCAGAATCCTTGATGGAACAATTGAGTTGGCAAGAAGAAGACAAGCCCAAGTATGATGCCTGATTATTTTAGGTAACGCTTGATTTCTCTTTCAGTATCTCTTGATTTGATGGTCTCACGTTTGTCGTGCAGTTTCTTACCCTTACCCAAACCAATTTCTACTTTAGCCAGGTTTTTGTCGTTGAAGAAAACGCGCAAGGGTACAATCGTTAAACCTTTCTCTTTCAATGCAGCTTGCAGTCTTTTCAATTCTCTTTTAGTAAGCAAGAGTTTTCTATCGTGAACAGCAATGTGGTTATTGACTGTGCCGTGAGAGTATTCTGCAATGTATAAACCACGCAGCCAAAGTTCGCCATCATCAAACAAACAGAACGCATCGTTGAAACTCACTT
>DALYHN010000311.1:0-2553 GCA_031970875.1 Chitinophagaceae bacterium | reverse complement strand
TGGATGTATATATTGCTAAGCTGCGTAAATACCTGAAGGAAGATAGCAATATCGAGATCGTAAATATTCACGGTAACGGTTTCCGTCTCGTAGCACCATAATACATTTGATTGAGATGATACAAAGCCCCGCAACCTTGCGGGGCTTTTGTTTTAGAACAAGCCAGGCTGTAATCCGCCCCTGTTGGGCTGTTTGCCCAAATGCTCATAAGCTTTTGCAGTTACTTCTCGTCCCCTTGGTGTGCGCTGAATAAATCCTTCTTGAATTAAGAAAGGTTCATACACTTCTTCCAAAGTGCCCGGCTCTTCTCCTACTGCTGTAGCAATCGTTGTAATACCTACCGGACCACCTTTGAATTTTTCGATTATGGTGGCGAGTATCCGGTTATCCATTTCATCCAATCCATGCTCATCCACATTCAATGCTTTGAGTGCATGTTTGGTGATACCAATATCAATTTGCCCATCATTCAATACCTGTGCAAAATCGCGCACACGACGTAATAAACCATTGGCAATACGCGGTGTACCCCTGCTGCGCCCTGCAATTTCTGCTGCAGCATCAATGGTAATCGGCGTTGTGAGAATACCTGCACTTCTTTCAATAATACGTTGCAAAGTGCCGGCATTGTAATATTCCAATCTTGACTTGATACCAAAACGTGACAACAAAGGTGCCGTTAGCAAACCACTACGGGTGGTAGCACCAATCAAAGTGAAAGGGTTCAAGTTAATCTGAATGCTACGTGCACTCGGACCACTATCAATCATGATATCAATGCGGAAATCTTCCATCGCTGCATAGAGATATTCTTCTACGACGGTACTTAGGCGATGGATCTCATCAATAAACAACACATCATTGGGTTCCAGATTGGTAAGCAAACCTGCGAGATCTCCCGGCTTTTCAATCACCGGACCAGAAGTCTCTTTAATGTTCACCCCTAACTCATTCGCTACGATTCTGGAAAGTGTGGTTTTACCCAATCCCGGAGGGCCATGAAACAAAATATGATCCAGTGCATCGCCACGCATTTTGGCTGCACGGATAAAGATGGTAAGGTTTTCGATGATTTGTGCTTGTCCCGAAAACTCATCCATCCCTTTCGGGCGAATACTGTTCTCGAACTCTTTGTCACCGCTGTTCAGCAATTCCTTATCACTGTTCAGATTGGGATTGGCCATGGCGTAAATTTAGTTCACCCAATGCAGGCAGTTGAAAATATTTTTAAGACCTGCCCGCTATAAACAAAATCCCCCCACAAAACTGTGAGGGGAAGATGTATTAATGTTTTGCATCGTGCCCGCCGCCAGCCTCATGCTGCTCAGTAGTGGCATGTGCTTCTCCACCGGGATGAAAAGGTCCATGACAGGTAGACATCAGAAACAGCAATGAACCAACTAAAACGAAAGCCAGCAAAGCTGTACCAGTATAATTTTTGGTGACACCGTTTTCGTGCGAATGATCGTGTGACATGGGTTTGGTTTTTGTGCCGCTAAAGTAAGTAATCAGCTACGAATTGCCAATGGCATCCAATGAAAGAACAAATCCGGATCAGGGCAATTCTGCAAGTATTTTTCCCGCTCTGAAAATTTACAAACACCGGGATAATCGCCTTTCTTTCCCTCCATGTCTAAGATCAACTGAAAATGCAGGTGTGGCGGCCAATGACCATTTTCTTTCGGTTCTCCGAAATGCGCGAATGCTTGTCCGGCTGAGATACGCTCTCCTATCTGCAACCCGGCAATATCCTTCAACGATAGATGTCCATACAAACTACAAAAATGCGCGCCCTCTTGTTCATGCTCCAGGATAATGGTGGCACCATAATCACCAAACGCATCATTGAAAGCGAAACTATGCACCACTCCACCCAAAGGCGCATAAACAGGTGTATCCGCCGGACCCCAGATATCCAGTCCTAAATGCAATCTTCTGGGCTCTTCACCATCAAACAAATCGCTACGACCATACATTGTGCGCAATTCATTATACCCACCAATACCATAATCTGCGCCATTTTTTGCAAGAAATTGCTGCATATAGGCAGAAAAAGCAGCTGTATCAGCCATCAGGGCTTCAGATAAGTCTGAGTTGGAAGCCGTAAGATTCACCACAGCAAAAACTGTGCTTGCCGCATTGAAAGGCACTACAGCCTGAAAACTATTCACCCCTGATTGTATCCACTCTTCAAATTCTGCTGCTTGCATGCGCATACATGATTAACTTTAAAGACACTGTTTAAACCGCAACTTATGAAGAAAATTGGCTTAAGCCTGCTGGGCAGTCTGATTGCACTGATCAGCATAGCACAATCCGAGGCACTATGGATGCGCTATCCTGCTATCTCACCTGATGGTAAAGAGATTGTATTCAGCTACAAGGGTGATCTGTATAAAGTAAGTAGTAGTGGCGGACAAGCAACGCCTTTAACCATGCACGAAGCGCATGATTATATGCCTGTATGGAGCCACGATGGCAAACAAATTGCTTTTGCAAGTGATCGCTTTGGCAATTTCGATGTATTTGTGATGGATGCCAATGGTGGTGAAC
>DALYHN010000310.1:0-2565 GCA_031970875.1 Chitinophagaceae bacterium | reverse complement strand
TAAGCAATCCGTCTAGTTTGGATAAGCCTTCCAGAATTTCTTGTCGCTCTAACTCGGGCATCACACCGCCGGAGCTATGTTGCTCTGTGGCAAACCACAGCAAGACCATGGATACATAATCCTGCATATCCTTGCCTGCGAAATTGGTTTTGAATTCGAGGATTTTATCGTTAATGAGCTTCACTGTTTTACGCACCATTTCCTCGTCTGCAGGTTCAATACGCAGTCGATAATTTCTATCTGCAATCACCACATTTACAGGTATCAGTTCTGCCATATCAATGTTGGTTGAGTAATGATAAACATTGATCAATTTCTTTCAGGTATGCATCTATGCGCTTTTGCATGGCCTGCTTGTCTTCCTGTGTCCAAGACACCTGCCCCATGCGTAATGCATCAGATTGCTGCTGCATGGCTTGCAGAGCAGCAGACTTACTGCGCAATTGTTCCTGCGCAGCAGTCAGTTCTTTCTGGAGTCGCTGGTTATCCTTCTCCAATTGCTGTTGCTTGCGCAATAGCTCTTGCAGCTTCTCGTGTATCTCTTTTATTTGCGACTGGATCAACTCCATACTTAAAAATAACTATTCAACGTGGCCGGACTATTTTAACCAGTGTTTACTTATGCACATCCTTATTTACGGATTTCTGCACCTAGCTCTTTTTCAAAAGCCTGAATCAGTTTGCCCACCATGCTATCAATATCCTTATCCGTCATGGTTTTTTCTTCATCTAAGAAAGTAAAGCTAATAGCCATCGACTTCTTATCTGCACCCAGCTTATCGCTTTCAAACACGTCAAATAAGCGCATATCGGTAAGGCGACTGATCTTGCTCTGTTTCACTACTTGCTCTAATGCAGCATAGGTTGTTGAACGATTCACCACCATGGCCAAATCACGCTGTACCGCAGGGAATTTAGATACTTCCGCATAGGTGATCTTGTGCTTAGCTGCCAGTTTGAACAGTACTGCTAAATCGATATCCAAGAAATATACTTGCTGACGAATATCAAAGCCCTTCAACACTGCGCTTGAAACAATAGCAAGTTTACCCAGCACTTGCTTACCTGCACACAAATCAAAATCATTACCCTGCTCAGCAGCTTTCACAGCCACATCACTAATACCCGCCAATGCAGGAATTGCAGCTGCCAAACCTTTCAGACGATACAAATCATGCGCCGCAGCTTTTTCATGCCAATTGTCTTCATGGTTATTACCTGTAAGGTAGATGGACAAGTGTGCAGCTTCACTGTATTCTCCAGCACCACTCGTTGCATAAGTCTTACCAAACTCAAACAATTGCAGGTTAGTATTCTTTCGATTGATATTATATGCAATACACTCCAAGCCACTTTGCAACATGGACGGTCTCAATACATCCAGATCAGCACTCAGGTTATTGAGCATCTTCACGGTTGTACCCAATGTGGCTTCATCAAAGTATTTGCTGTTGGTGATAGAGTTAGTAAGTATCTCATGAAAACCCTGACCAGTTAAATATCCAGCAATCTTTTCTTTCAAGCCCTCTTTCCAGCCATGTGCTTCCACCGAAGGTGAAATCGTAATAGTCGCAGGAATATCAATGCTATCTAAACCATCGATACGCAGAATCTCTTCTACTAAATCTGCAGGCAGACTAATATCCGGCTTATGATAAGGTACTGTAAGTCTAATCTCATCCATACCCTCTTTTGCTACCTCAAAGCCCAAGCTGGTGAGAATGCGCTTTACTGCATCTGGATGGTAGTTCTTACCACTCAGTTTCTTGAGGAAATGGTATTTGAGCGCAACTTCTGTTTTCTCTTTTGGTGCGGGATATATATCCACTATATCTGAACTAATGCTACCACCAGCCACTTCTTTAATCAATAAAGCAGCACGCTTCAACACGTTCACTGTGTTAGAAATATCTACGCCTTTTTCAAAACGTGTAGCAGCATCTGTGCGTAATCCATGTCGCATGGAGCTCTTACGAATGCTTATTGGATGAAACCAAGCGCTTTCCAAAAAGATAGTTGTTGTGTTGTCTTGCACACCACTCTTCGCTCCACCAAACACACCACCGATACACATGGGTGTACTGTTGCCATCGCAGATCATCAAATCTTCTGCGCTCAGCTTTCTTTCTTTATCATCTAAAGTGATGAAAGGCGTGCCCTCTTCCAAGCAACGCACGATAACCTGATTACCGCTGATCGCAGCTGCATCAAAAGCATGTAGTGGCTGTCCAGTTTCATGCAGGATATAATTCGTTACGTCTACAATATTATTGATAGGTCTTACCCCAATAGCCTGCAGCTTATTCTTCAACCAAGCTGGTGAAGGCTTTACTGTAACACCAGCAATACTCACACCTGCGTAACGCGCACAAGCTTCCGGATTGTCGATACGCACAGCTATAGGCAAATCTGTATTATCTGCCTTAAAGCCGTTGGTATAAGTTTGCTTAGGTCTGGTTTCTTTTTTATTATGATGGGTAAGATAAGCACACACATCACGCGCCACACCGAGATGACTCATTGCATCCATACGGTTAGGTGTGAGACCGATTTCATAAATCCAAT
>DALYHN010000309.1:0-2565 GCA_031970875.1 Chitinophagaceae bacterium | reverse complement strand
CCTGCCATGGAAGCCATCTTAGGTGATCCTGAAAATAAGATTGATGCTTTTCTTGCTGCCGGACATGTTTGCACCATCATGGGTACAGAAGAATATGATCCTATTGCAGAGAAATACCAAACACCAATTGTGGTAACAGGTTTTGAACCGGTGGATTTGCTGCAAGGCATTTTAATGGCTGTACAACAGCTAGAGAAAGGCGAATGGAAAGTAGAAAATCAATATGTACGCAGTGTGCAGCGCGAGGGTAATCGCATGGCTCAGGATACGATTCAGCAAGTATTTGCAGTGAGTGATCGCGTATGGAGAGGTATTGGCAATATCCCGCAAAGCGGCTATGAAGTGAATGCCCGTTATCAGAAATACAATGCACGATTAAAATTCAATATTGATTTGGTTGCTGCAGAGGAGAATAAGGATTGTATCAGCGGAGCTATTATGAAGGGATTGAAAAAGCCTTTTCAGTGCCCCAACTTTGGTACCCGTTGCAAACCTGAACATCCACTCGGTGCGCCTATGGTGAGTAGCGAAGGTGCTTGTGCAGCTTATTATCAGTATAGCGGACAGGTAAGTGAAATAATTGAAACCGTTTAGTATGGCAATGAATCTCTCTTGTCCTATGCCCAAATTTGATTTCGATGTCATCACGATGGGGCATGGTGGTGGCGGTTTGCTGACGCACCGATTATTGCAATCAGGTGTATTCGATGTGTTGAAGAATGATGTATTAGATCAGCAACATGATGGTGCCAGTTTTGAATTAAATGGCAAACTGGCTTTCAGTACGGATAGTTATGTGATCTCGCCCATCTTTTTCCCCGGCGGTAATATTGGCGAATTGGCGGTGAATGGAACCGTGAATGATCTCGCGATGTGTGGCGCTGTACCCAAATACTTGTCGCTGGCTTTTATTATTGAAGAAGGCATGCGCATGGAAGCGCTCTGGGAAGTGTTGGTTAGTATCAAAAATGCAGCAGCTAAAGCAGGTGTACAGATTGTTACCGGTGATACCAAAGTGGTTGAGAAGGGAAAGGGTGATCAACTCTTTATCAATACATCCGGGATAGGTGTCGTGCATCCTAAAGCAGCTATTCACCACAATCGGGTAAAGGAAGGTGATGTAATAATCGTGAGCGGAAAATTGGCGCAACATGGGATTGCCATCATGAGCAAAAGACAGGGCCTGAGTTTTGAAACAGATATTGTAAGTGATACCACGAATCTGAATCATACCATTCTTGGGTTGATTGAACAGTTTGGTGATGGTATCAAGTTTCTGCGCGATCCAACACGTGGTGGATTGGCATCTGTATTAAATGAATTGGCAGAACAAACCAATCTGGGTTACCTGATTGAACAAGAACAACTGCCGATTGATGAACAAGTGGAAGGTGCTTGTGAAATGTTGGGTTTAGATCCCCTCTATGTGGCCAATGAAGGTTTATTTGTAGCGGTGGTGGATGCTACTGTTGCAGAAAGTGTACTGAAACAATTGCAGCAAGATGCCAATGGTCAATCAGCACGCATTATTGGGAAAGTGGTGAACACGCATCCCGGTAAAGTGATGCTCAAAAGCCGCATTGGTGGTCACCGTGTGGTAGGCTATCTCACCGGCGAACAATTACCACGTATCTGCTAATTACTTCAGTATTTGCTCCAGCACTTCTGGTTTGCCATCGATCTTGTGCTGATAATTCAATCCGAGAATCCTTGCCATCAAAGGATAGACGTGTACGTTTTCGAAACTATCAATCACCAAACCTTTTTTGAAAGCAGGTCCCCATGCATAGAAACTTGCATGCATCTGCGGCATAGCCGGATCATAACCATGTGCGCCCGGAGAAATTCTTCTGCCTGCGCTATTTAATGTGAGTGGATATTTTGGCGCAATGAATATATCGCCGATGCGATTGAATACATCGTCTGCAGCGCTATAATGCCAACTGGCGGGTGCTTCATTTTTCAAATACACATAATAATCTTTTGCATTGGCCTTGAGTTGTGCATACATCGGCTGAATGAATGATGCGTCTTTTGCATACAAGTGCAAACTCGTACCGCCACCTCTAATGATGAATTGTGCAGTGTCAATTTGCTTATACAAATCAATTCTGTTTACGGTATCTACCGCAGCCATGCCATGGTCTGCCAGAAAAATAAAGTTTACCGGCAGATTCAACTTGCTTACTTCAGCGTAGAGTTTGGCAACCGCATCATTCACAAATTGTGTAGCTTCTTCCGTTTCTTTAGCATCGGGTCCAAACATATGACCTGCATGGTCTGTATTACTCATGTAAAAGCTGATGAAATGGGGTCTTTCGGCTTCTGGTAATTGCAACCAATCAACCACACGTTTGATACGTTGCTCAACGGGAATTTTATCATTGAACTTATACCAGTAAGTGGGCAATACGCCCTGCACTGGTGCTTCTGTGCCTACAAAATGATAAGATGCGCTCAGCATGCCTTGTTGCTCGGCCAATACCCAAATAGGTGTACCGCCATACCAGCTGCCATCTTCCACTGCTTTGCGATCACTCATATTGTATGTGGCTTTGCGGTTTC
>DALYHN010000308.1:0-2590 GCA_031970875.1 Chitinophagaceae bacterium | reverse complement strand
TTCAGGTTGCGAATCGAATTCAGGTTTTTTACTTCCACCTTGGTGCCAAGTGTTTTACTACCTACTGGTCTCACCGAAATATTCGCATCACAGCGTAAGCTGCCTTCTTCCATATTGCCATCGCAGATGTTTAGCCATCTAACCAATTTGCGAATAGCAGTTACATATTCATAGGCTTCTTCACTGGTATGCAAATCAGGTTCTGTTACTATTTCAATCAGTGGTGTTCCGGCTCGGTTTAAATCAATCAGCGTATTATCCGGATCAATATCATGAATGCTTTTCCCTGCATCTTCTTCTATGTGAATGCGGTTTAATTGAATGGCTCTTTTCCCAAGGCTTGTTGTAATCTCTACCGTACCACCAGTGCAAATAGGGGTGGTGTGCTGTGATATCTGATAGCCCTTTGGAAGGTCAGGATAGAAGTAGTTTTTTCTAGCAAAGTAATTGTCCTTCGTGATACTGCATCCGCAAGCCAAGCCCATCATGATGGCATAACGAACTGCGGCTTCATTGTTTTTGGGTAGTGTGCCTGGATGTCCAAGACTAATGGCGCTCACTTGTGTGTTCGGATCTTGACCAAATAGTGTTGTATCACCACAAAAGAGTTTAGTCCGCGTACTTAACTGTGCGTGTACTTCCAGACCAATGACGGCTTCATATTGCTGATTCGTTTCGGACATGTTTTCAAAAGTATTGCGAAACCGTCAAACCTTGGGTGATTTTAGTCCAGCAAAACAAAAACCCCCGCAAGACTGCAGGGGTTTATGGTCATGAGAACGATATGGTTATAAACTTGCTTTCTTTAGTTTTTTAGGGAAGCGCAACTCGGCCGACTGGCTTTTACCATCGCGCTGGAAGCTGAGTTTTACATTATCTCCTTCCTTAATCTTGAGCAGGATTTCACGTAACTCGTCTACAGAGTTGATCTCAGTATCGCCTGCTTTGGTGATGATATCATCCTTTTTTAATCCCGCTTTAGCGGCAGGTGATTCCGGTTGTACCTCCAATACTTTAACACCCTTTCCACTTTCAAGGTCTTCAATTTGAATTCCAGCTCTTGGACGATTCATTCTGCCTTCCATGATAACACGCGGCTCGCGGATACCTTCAGGCATGCGGAAGTTTTCCATGATACCGTCTAGATCCAAGTCAAAGTCTTTTCCATTGAAGTTAAAGCTGCGTTCCATTACCGGACTGCGTTTGCCCAACACTGCATTAGCGGTTAGCTCTTTTCCATCGCGCAAGTAACTGATGCTTACTTTATCTCCGGGGTTGTATTTACCAATGGCTTCATACAAAGCATCGCTGTCGGCAATAGTTTTATCGCCCACTTTGGTAATGATATCTCCATTCTTCAAGCCTGCTTTCTCAGCAGCACTTTCCTTGCTAACTTCTACAATGCGAGCACCTTTTTCTGTTTTTTCACTCATCACACCCAGCACCGCTTTATTCATTTTATCGTTCAACAGTTCACCTTCAAAAGGGAAGCCCTTGCCCATGCGGATCATGGGGATGCGGTCTTTCATGATTCGAATTTCTTTCTCATCCCATTCTTCTGCTGGTTTGCCATTGATGGTTACTTTATCGCCATCCACTTCTACCACTACCTTTTTCTCCTTCTTTACCAGCGGTTTCTCTTTGATCTTTTCCTCTTTTACTTCTTGTGCTGTGGCTGCAAAGCCGGTCAGAAGCAGGACTGCAAACAGGTATTTTTTCATACGCTTGATTTTAATACGAAGAGTTTAGTAGATCAAATGTAGGGACTTGATCAAATACGAAAGTCTTCGGAAATGTTAAATATGGTTAATGGCAATAAAAAACCCCGAATGAATCGGGGTGATGATCTTAAAGTGTTTCCTGAATGGCTTTGATGACCGCTTCAAGTTGAGAACTGTCTTGTCCGCCCGCAGTGGCAATGGTTTTTTGACCGCCGCCACCGCCCTTGATTAGGGGCGCTACTTTTTCCTTGATGAGTTTGCCTGCATCCACACTAGTGCTGGCTGCATCAGAAACGCTGATGGCTACAGAAGCTTTCTCAGCAATATTGGCAACTAATACAACCACATCAGCCTGCAGCCTGAGATCATAAGCCAGTTTTTTTAATGCATCAGCACTGCTTACGTCTACTTGTGCGCCCAAGAACTGTTTTCCATTGATGGTTTGCACATTGGCCAGCAATTCTTTTTGCATGGCCTGCAGTTGCATGGCTTCAAGCTTCTCTACCTTTTTCTCTAAAGCTGCTTTCTCCTGAATTAGTTTTTCTACTGCTTTCAAAGGCTCTTTTGCTTTCAGCAATGAAGCAATCTCTTTTACATGCGTAAACTGCGTAAGCAGGAAATTAAATGCAGCTGGTCCGGTTAATGCTTCAATACGTCTTACACCTGCGGCAACAGCAGCTTCAGACTGAATAGTAAACAAACCAATCATACCAGTATGTCCAACGTGGGTGCCACCGCACAATTCAATTGAATAGTTAGGATCGATGATGACTACGCGAACGGTATCAGCATATTTCTCACCAAATAATGCCATGGCGCCCATATTGATGGCTTCTTCTTTCGGCATTTGTTTGATGACTACGGGAATA
>DALYHN010000307.1:186-2635 GCA_031970875.1 Chitinophagaceae bacterium | reverse complement strand
CGATGCCCGTTGAAGCTGAGCTGGAGCCAGTACAGTCGATGGAAGATTTGATGCCTCAGTTGGTAGAAGAAACAACAGAAGTAAGTACACCTATTGCTGTGGTTGAAGAACCAGAAGTATTGCGTTTTGAACTGAGTACAGAAATTACGGAAGAAGTAGTGATTCCAACACCAGTTGCAGAAACGCCTGTGCATATTCCTGCAAGCCCAATTAGAGAAGAGCAACCTGTATGGCAATCAAATCCTACTCCTGCGCCAACACCAACAGTTGAAACAGGTTTTTTACGTAAGCCGTCTACTATTTATGTAGAGCATCAGCAAGAAGCTGTTCGTCCTCAACCGGCAACACCTAAAGTAGAGGAAGTAGCTGCACCAATGCCAGTATTGCAGCAGGAAGAGTCAGAGATTGAACTGCAGTTAGTAGAGAAAGAAGTAACACCTGCGCCTGCAATGCCACAGATGAATATGGATAATGGCATTTCGCTGGATAATGAAGAAGAGCAAAAGCGTCGCGCTGCTGAAAGAATTCAAAAATTGCGCAACCTCTCATTCAATACAAATGCAGCAGATCCAAATAATGAGTTTGATGCAGTGCCTGCTTATATCCGAAGAAATATGGAATTATTTGGCAGCACCCTTACTTCAGTTGAAAACTTTTACAGTAAATACACTGTAAGTAAGGATGAAAACAATCAAACACAGATCTCTACGATCAATACGTTTTTAGACGGTAAGAAGCCGGATTAATCTCGGTTCGTTTGCTTGCTATTTCGTGTATTTTTTAAAAGGTGATTTTAGTTGTTAGCCTCCCGTTGTAGAACGGGAGGTTTTTTTATAACCTTTGTGTAGTAAAGCTTGTTATACACTTATGGCAACTTATTTGATTTCAGGTGGAACAGGGCTCGTGGGTACGAGACTAAGTGCGCAATTATTGGATGCAGGACAGGAAGTCATCATCCTTTCGCGAAAAGCAGCAGCTGCAAAAGGAAAACTTCGTTATGCAGTGTGGAATCTGGCGAGTCAAACCATTGATGCAGCTGCGATTCAATCTGCTGATTATATCATTCATCTTGCCGGAGCAGGTGTTGCCGACAAACGCTGGACAGCTGCACGAAAGCAGGAAATCCTGGATAGTAGAACCCAGAGTAGTGCTTTGCTGGTAAAAGCACTAAAAGAAATACCTAATAAAGTGCAGGCTGTTATAAGTGCTTCAGCGATTGGTTGGTATGGTGCCGACACAGCTACATCTCTAGCAAATGGGTTTAATGAAGATGCCCCTGCGGATAGTGCATATCTCGGTGAAACCTGCCGTTTGTGGGAAGAGAGCATTGCACCGGTAGCGGATTTGGGTATTCGCTTAGTAAAGTTGCGTATTGGTATTGTCTTGTCAACTAAAGGCGGCGCATTGACTGAATTTAAAAAGCCTTTGACTGGCGGAATAGCTGCCATTTTAGGGAGCGGACAACAAATGATCAGTTGGATTCATATTGATGATCTCTGTTCGATGTTTCGATATGCAGCAGAAAATACACAAATGAATGGAGCATATAATGCAGTTGCCAATCAGCCTGTCAGCAATAAAACTTTGACACTTGCATTAGCCAAGCAATTAAGAGGGCAATGGTATATTCCTGTCTATGTACCTGCTTTTGTATTGAAGTTGGTGTTGGGAGAAATGAGTATCGAAGTATTGAAAAGTGCTACTGTTAGTAATAAAAAAATACTGGCAGCGGGTTTTCACTGCCAGTATCCAAGTATTCAAACTGCTTTGCAGCAATTGTTCCCTAAATAATCAGAGATCACGTTTTTTATACAGGTAGATACATCCCCACCAAATAAGTGCGGTTAATACAATCGTATAAATTGTGTGCTCTGTAACTGCATTGAGTGATTTATCATATGCTTCCTGATCAATCTTTCCTAAGAATGCTGGAACTGGCAATAAACGATCAGACATTTCTAGCGGGAAGAACTTACCAATGAAGTCAAGCTTCTGGTATTTGAGGTATGCCACTGCTGCATTCTCTACGATCACAACATAGAACATCAGCACGCCTAATGCGATAAATGCTTTTCGAATAACAAAGCCTAAAAAGAATGCAATAGATAATTGCGAAAATGTTTGCAAGAAGAACAATGGAATATAATGCAATTGCTCTGCCCATCTATCGGCATACTTAGAAGTATAAATACCAAAACCTGTAGCAACCAATGCACACATAATGGTGGCAACGCCTGCAATGATGGCCACATCAATCATTTTACCTAACATGAATTCCTGACGGCTCATGCCATCAATAATATTCTGTCGATGTGTTTTATACGTGTATTCATTGGTGATGACCATGATGACCAATATGGATGGGATCATCACAAACCAAGATGAAAAATATGCTACCGAGTGCCAGGTTTCAGGAAAGGCAAATGGATTACCTAACAATTGTTTGGCT
>DALYHN010000307.1:0-174 GCA_031970875.1 Chitinophagaceae bacterium | reverse complement strand
ACATCTTTTCTTTTGGTGATATCATTATATACGTTGAAAAAGATCAGGTTAATACCGGGATAGGTAAGGGCTACGATGCCAAACATCCACCAGAATGCCGGGTACTTTTTGATCTTTAACCATTCTATTTTGAGTATATGCAGCATAGTGATTAGTTGTTGGTGAGTTCAAAGA
>DALYHN010000306.1:0-2635 GCA_031970875.1 Chitinophagaceae bacterium | reverse complement strand
ATATCCGCCTCAGGGAATTCAGCGGCAATTGCTTTACCATTATCGATATGTGCTTTCGGCAACACCAAGATGATTTGCATATCATTGTATGCATCGAGAAATGCGCGAATCGTGTACCACAATAATGGCTTGCCTTTGAGCAATAAGAATTGTTTGGGCGTTGCGCTACCCATACGCGTACCGGAACCACCGGCAACAATCACTGCTGTTTTGGTGATTTGCATCATGCCAGCAGCAAATTACATTCGTGTAATAATTTATCTCTATTGATGGCCATGGTGCCTACTTCTTCGCAAACCAAACCACCTGCGATATTGGCCATCTTAGCAGCCAGGTCCATATTGCCTTTTGTAGCAGCATACACCAATGAAGCTGTTGCAATTACCGTATCACCGGCACCACTCACATCAGCAATATTGCGGACATGTGAAGGAATTAGTGCCTGCACATCATCACCCTGATAGAAAACACCTTTCTCAGATAATGTGATGAAGGAGTACTTGTGTGCTAATGCGTCATGCAATGCATGGTGTACTCTATTCAATGAGTCTACATTAACTTGTGGCACCGACAAATTCAATCCTTCCTTCACTTCTTTAAAATTGGGCTTGAAAATATCTACACCCTGATATGCCAAAAAGTTTTTCTTCTTAGGATCTACAGCAGTATGCACTCCGTACCGCTTGCATAAAGCAATGGTTTCTGTAATCACGCGGGCAGTCAATATACCTTTGTTATAATCTTCCAATATCAAGATATGCGGTTGCACTTCTTGCAAGTGCTGCGCTACCAGTTTCAATAACTGATCTTCCAATGCAGCATCAATATCATTGGTATGCTCTGCGTCCAAACGCATCATCTGTTGGTTTCTGCCAATGATGCGGATTTTATTTGTGGTAATTCTCTCTTGTCCGCGCAAGAGCGTCTGTACACCAATCCCTGCTTCATGCAGCATATTGGTCAACATAGCGCCATCCGCATCATCACCAATTACAGAGATCATGGTGGTTTGCGCACCCAATGAGGCCGTATTCAAAGCCACATTTCCTGCACCACCAATACGGTATTCTTTTTTATTCAATGCCACTACAGGTACAGGCGCTTCAGGTGAAATACGATCCACCTGTCCCCACCAATAAGTGTCCAGCATCACATCACCAATAACGGCAACGCGTACTTGTGTAAAGTCTTGAAACAATTGTTGAAAATCCATGCCCGCATTATTTTTTGCGTCCTGCCACATAATACAAAGGTATGCCCGCCAATGCAATCAGCAGACCAATACCCGCATAAGTTGGTTTCATCTTAATGAGGAAGAAACAGAACACTAATGCTAATACGATGTAAATAGCCGGCAATACAGGATAACCAAATGCCTTGTAGGGTCTTGGTGCATCAGGCATTTTCTTGCGCAGAATAAAGATGCCAATGATGGTTAACGCATAGAACAAAACCACCACAAATGCCACCATATCCAACAAATCGCCATACCCGCCACTCAAGCAAAGCAAACTAGCCCATGCAGCTTGAATCCACAAAGCATAAGCAGGTACTGCGTTCTTATTCAACTCAGCAGTTTTCTTAAAAAACAAACCATCTTTTGCCATGGTATAGTACACACGTGCACCCGCGAGAATCAACCCATTATTACAACCAAATGTCGACACCATAATCATCACAGCAATGATAAGTGTACCAGCATCGCCAAATATCTTCTGCGAAGCTGCTACAGCTACCCGATCATTCGCTGCAAATGCAATCTCATTCAATGGCAGCACTTTCAAATACATCAGGTTGGCAGAGATGTAAATGATGGTCACAATCGCTGTACCTAAAAACAAAGCCAGCCCGATATTCTTACTTGGATTCTTGATTTCACCCGCTATGAAAGTAACATTGTTCCATGAGTCACTACTAAAAATAGAACCTACCATCGCAGCCGCAATAGCACCAACGAGCACCGCACCACTAATCGGCACCCATGAGCCTGCACCTGTATCATCTTTCACATAACTAGTAGCCTGCATTCCTGTTTCCCAGTTGCTGCTCCAGAAACTTTCTTTTGCTAATACAAAGCCGAAGAGAATCAAACCAAATAATGCTACAAGCTTCGCTGTGGTAAATACGTTCTGAATAATCTTACCACCCTGCACACCTCTTGTATTGGAATAGGTAAGAAATAAAATCATGACTATCGCTAGTATCTGTGCTGCAGATATTTTAAGCCCCATAATATTGGCCAACACATTGTCTTCTCCTAACCATGGAATCAAATAGGCTGTATATCTGCTGAACGCCACCCCTACTGCAGCAATGGTCGCTGTTTGTATCACGGCAAAGAAACTCCAGCCAAATACAAATCCTGCCAGTGGATTGAATGCTTCTTTCAGATAAACATATTGTCCGCCCGCTTTGGGAAACATGGCGCTTAATTCGCCGTAACTGAGTGCTGCAGTCAAGGTCATAAAACCTGTGATAGCCCAAACGGCCACCAACCAACCGGCACTACCAACATGTCGGGTAATATCTGCACTTACAATAAAAATACCGGAGCCAATCATACCACCGGCCACAATCATCGTGGCATCGAGTAGGCTCAGTGTGGGTTTGAACTGGGGTGTTTCTTGCATAAAAA
>DALYHN010000305.1:0-2642 GCA_031970875.1 Chitinophagaceae bacterium | reverse complement strand
GCATGCATGAACATATCTCGCATGCATTCTCTTTGATGGAGATGGATGAATACCCACTCACAGCAACTATCAGAGAACGTATCAAAAACGGTTACTACCCTATGCGTTCCGGCGATATACAGTTTATTCTGAAGCCCGGATACATTGATGGCGGTTATACTGGCACTACACATGGTTTATGGAATCCTTACGATAGCCATATTCCACTCGTATGGTATGGCTGGGGTATTAAGCAGGGTAAACTAAATAGAGAAACTTATATGACAGATATCGCACCTACCCTTGCAGCCTTATTGCGTATTCAAATGCCCAATGGCTCAGTAGGCCATGTGATATCGGAAGTGATGAAATAATTGCAACGAGGTGTCGAATATGGAAAATTATTTCGATGATTTTCCTAAATTGCTCTCCTCAATGCACATGAGAACCTTAAAACAACCAGCAGCAATACTGCTGGTTACAAAAAAGTCCCAACGACACCGTTGGGACTTTTGCTTTATAACTATTGACCATTAAGCCAACTTGGCTTGTAGGTTTTTATCCAATTCATCCAAGAACTCTTCAGTGTAGAGATAATGTTCACCATGGTTTACTTTATTGCCATGGATACATACTGCTAAGTCCTTGGTCATTTTACCACTTTCTACTGTTTCTACGCACACTTGTTCCAAAGCCTGGCAAAAACGAATCAGCTCCTGATTGCCATCCAACTTACCACGGAATTCCAAACCACGTGTCCAAGCGAAAATAGACGCAATTGGATTGGTAGAAGTTGGCTTACCTTTTTGGTGTTCGCGGTAGTGACGTGTAACTGTACCGTGCGCAGCTTCTGCTTCCATTACTTTACCATCAGGTGTCACCAGTGTGGATGTCATCAAACCCAAAGAACCAAAGCCCTGTGCAACAGTATCGCTCTGTACATCACCATCATAGTTCTTACAAGCCCAAACGAAATTACCATTCCACTTCAGTGCGCTTGCTACCATATCATCAATCAGGCGGTGCTCATAAGTGATGCCGGCTGCATCAAAAGATGCTTTGAATTCTTGCTGGTACACTTCTTCAAAAATATCCTTGAAGCGACCATCATATTTTTTCAGAATGGTATTCTTGGTTGATAAGTACAAAGGCCATTTCTTCATCAATGCCTGATTGAAACAAGCACGTGCGAAACCGCGGATACTTTCATCAGTATTGTACATCGCCAAAGCAACGCCATCACCTTTGAAATTGTATACTTCAAACTCTTGTACAGTTCCATCTTCACCTTCAAACTTTACAGTGAGTTTACCCTTACCCTTGGTGACGAAATCTGTTGCACGATATTGATCGCCAAAAGCATGACGACCGATACAGATGGGTGCAGTCCAGTTAGGCACTAAGCGAGGTACATTGCTACAAACGATGGGCTCACGGAAAACAGTTCCATCCAGAATATTGCGGATAGTACCGTTAGGGCTCTTCCACATTTGCTTCAGGTTAAACTCTTTTACACGAGCTTCATCAGGTGTGATGGTAGCACACTTGATACCAACACCATATTCGCGAATCGCATTGGCTGCATCAATGGTAACTTGGTCGTTGGTTTGATCGCGATACTCAATACCGAGGTCATAATATTTAATATCAACATCAATGTAAGGAAGGATCAGTTTTTCTTTGATGAATTTCCAAATGATCCGGGTCATCTCATCGCCGTCCAGTTCCACTACCGGATTGGCTACTTTGATCTTTGTTGCCATTCTATACTAGTTTTAATTGAGGGGCAAATGTAAAGAATTCGTGGTTTTTAGCGGGTAAGGATACCGATATCGTTTGCACTAAACATTCACAATGAGTACAGGCACTTCCAGTTCATGACGCACAGACTCGATGGTTTCGCCAAAAAGATAATCTTTCAAGCCCCTATGTCTGTGTGCACCCATGATGAGTAATTGCGCTTCTGCTTCACGGACGATGCGCACGATTTCCTGTACACGCTGGTGATAGCCTGCTACCACGGTAACGGTATAATTCAGCGCACGCAGCTGGGCAGCATATTCTTCCAGTCGCTGCAAGTCTTTCTGTGTTTCATAATCATCAGAAGCATCACCTAAATAGCCTGCCGATACACTTTCTACTACGTGAATCAAGGTATAATGACTATCAGGTCCACCCTGTGCCAAAGCATGTGCAATCAATTTCTCATCGCCTGCGGTAAAGTCTAATGCCACTGCAATACGTGCATATTGGGGAACAGCCAAATTGGCTAATGGTGCAGCGTCTACATGGAGATTGAGTTTGGCTTTTGCCTGCTGCTTGCGAATGAAAGGCAGGAAAGTCATGGTCAGAAACAACCAGGCAAATAATAACCAAGCAATCACAATGATAATTTTCTGCCAGCTATGTCCGGATCCATCCATCACCTGCAAAGATTCCATCCACACCAATCTTACGTTCAGGAATACAAGGATGATGGCCACGAACCATGCTGCAGCCTTGGTTTTCCAGCCAATCACAAATTCACCCATGGCTTGTTTATCGCTCACAAAATGAATCAGGGGAATCACAGCAAACCCTAATTGTAAACTCAGAATCACCTGACTAAACACCAAGAGATTATCCAACTCACTATCACCGAATACATAGATAACAATTACAGC
>DALYHN010000304.1:0-2646 GCA_031970875.1 Chitinophagaceae bacterium | reverse complement strand
ATCTGGGCATCTTTCCAGTTCCAGAAACCCAGTTTCATGGCAACTGGCTCCATGATCCAATCGAAGAAAGTAGCTAATAAAGCGCCATCCAATAAAAGCGATACGGTTTGCCAGATGCTGCTCTCACTCCATGCTTCGGCACCAACTCGATTTCTCACCCAATCATGCATCAACTGCATAATCGTACCGGCAGAAAACACCACCACAAACCAATTGACACCAATCAGCAATGGCACACCATTCAGCTTCGCACCCATGACTTCACCGTAAGCATAGTTGCCAAACAATAAGCCAGTATTTACACCTATCATCTCAGTGATCATACCCGTTGCAAAAGCCAATACTGCAAACAACCAGAAACGCCAATTCTTTTCTTCCTGCACCCATATCAGCAATGCCACCATGAGCAATAGGTTCAATGGCGTATTCTGTACAAACCAATCTTTATAGGGTGTGAACAGAATACCAATACAGCCAGAAACATGAAATAAAATGGCGAGAAATAAAGCAATATGATATTTCAGTTTCTGCGGAATCAATGTTGTTTCTTTTGATAATCCTGTGCAATAATATCAGTGGCAATGGCTGCACTTTGCAGGCAAAGTGGAATACCGCCACCCGGGTGTACCGTACCACCAGCAAAGTATAAGCCTTTGATTTGTTTGCTAAAATTTGGATGACGCATAAATGCAGCCATACGACTATTGGAACTGGTTCCATACAATGAACCCATGTAAGAACCTGTCTTTGATTCAATCGTAACCGGGTCTAAAGTTTCCTCTACCTCAATGCATGACGCTATATCTGTTTGCAATAAGCGCGACAATTTATCAATGACTGCTTGTCGGCACTTGGCTTTTAACGAAGTCCAGTCCTGCCCCTTATTAGCTGGAACATTCACCATCACAAACCAATTTTCCTTACCAACAGGCGCCTGCACACCAGGTTCGCACTTGCTGGTGATATTGACATACACTGTAGGATCTTCATACAAAGAACCATGCTGGAAAATATGCGCAAACTCTTTTGCATAATCTTTAGAGAAAAAGATATTGTGCAAATGCAACTGCGGAAATTCGTGATTAATGCCCCAGTAAAAAATCAAGGCACTACTACTGCGCTCTTGCTTGAGCACTTTTTTAGCAGCACTATTGTCTTTGAGTAAATGTTGATAGGTAAAATATGCATCCACATTGCTGAGCACCACGTCAGCGAAATAATTGTTACCAGCAACAACCACACCCACTACTCGATTATCTTTTCTGATGATGCGCTCAACCCCATTACCAAAGTGGAACTGCACACCTTTCTTTATCGCTAGTTGATGCAATGCATTCGTGATCGCAATCATCCCGCCTTCTGGATAAAAAGTGCCATCATTGTGTTCCAAATGCGGAATCAAGGTCAACATGCCCGGCGCTTTATATGGATTGCTGCCATTATACGTGGCGTACCGATTGAATAACTGCACCAAATGTGGCGAACGGAAACTTTGCTGATTCACCTGGTGCATGGAACGAAACAAATGTTTTGGCTTAACTGCCGATAAAGCACTTCGCCAATTGATCTTACGCAGTGTTGTACGCTTATGCAAAGAGTATCGTAAGAAAATTTCACCAACACGTTCGTACAAATTGCTGGAAGCAGTTAGGTATTGTTGCACTTTTGCTGCTGGTTCTCCCAAACGCTGTTCTGCTTCTGCAGCAAAAGCCTGCGCATCGGTATACGCGTTTAATTCAAGACCGTCTTCATAAAAATATTTACAAGCAAGCGGCAGCTTTTGATAGCGCAGGTATTGCTCAATGGGTTCGCCTGCTTCTTCAAATAATTCATGCAGTAAAGCAGGGTTGGTGAATAAGCTGGGACCAGCATCAAACTGATACCCTTCTATAGTAAATGCACTAAGCTTACCACCAGGATAATTATTTCTTTCAAATACATCCACTACAAAACCCTTGCTCGCTAATCGTATAGCTGATGCAAGTCCGGCAACACCGGCACCAATCACTATGGCTTTTTGTGCAGACATCAGGAAAGCTGTTGTGTAAGATAGGCACTAAAATGCGACTGATACCAATTAGCAACTTTAGGAAAAGCGATATGGAACCAAGCAGTGTATTGTTCAGGCTGATTTGCCAATGCAACCCTAATCTCATCCATACTTAGGTAAGCCGTATCCGCTACTTCTTCTGGATTCAAGTCCATTGCTGCATGATATAGTCCAACGAATACATGATCAAACTCATGCTCCGTTAAGCCATTATCAAACTCAGCCTTATAAGTAAAATCAAAAATTTTTTGAATAGGGGTTTCGAAGCCTAACTCCTCACGCAATCTTCTGCTGGCAGCAGCATGCGTGGCTTCATCTGGTCTTGGGTGACTGCAACAGGCGTTGGTCCACAAACCACCACTATGGTATTTGGTAAGCGCTCTTTGTTGTAAGAGCATTTTTCCTTCATGATCAAAAATGAAAACGCTGAAAGCGCGATGCAGTCTGGCTTCTTCATGCGCCCGCATCTTCTCCATCACCCCACAAGGGCTGTCTTGCTCATCCACCAGTATCACCTGTTCCATGGCTTGAAACTATAAAATATTCAGCTGGCTCCTAATACCGGCTTTGGCCAAAATGACTGCTTTTCCGTAATC
>DALYHN010000303.1:0-2659 GCA_031970875.1 Chitinophagaceae bacterium | reverse complement strand
GCTTTGAGGGAAGCACATAGCAAGATGCCTGCAGTTAGCAGGATCAATGGTTTGCGGAAGCAGACTTTGTACCACAGTAGATGGTGCATATGCCCAGGCTCAGTTTTTTCAAATACGTTTGGGTAAATCCTGCTTCATGCATAATGTTTAAAAAATCCTGTCCCTCGGGAAAGGCCTGAACGCTTTTGTTCAGGTATTGATAAGCTTGTTTATTGCTGGAAAACAACTGAACCAACACAGGGGCAATATGGGACATATACAAATCATAAATCCCTTTGAAGCCAATTTGTCTGGGTTTAGAAAATTCCAACACCACTAAATTACCGCCCGGCTTCAATACACGGTGCATTTCTTTGAGTCCTTTAACAAGGTTTTCGAAGTTTCTTACCCCAAAAGCCACAGAAATCGCATCAAAATGACCATCTGCAAACTGTAAGTGCTCGCTATCGCCCTGTTGGAGCTCAATCGCATGACTTAAACCCAGGTCTCTGATCTTTTTGCGGCCCAGGTCTAACATGCCTTTAGAAATATCTACACCAATGATTTTTTCGGGTCGCAACTGCTTCCAAGTCATGATGGCTACATCACCTGTACCGGTGGCGACATCCAGAATTAGTTTAGGGTTGGTTTTGCCCAATTCCTTTATGGCTTTTTTACGCCATACAATATCAGAACCGCCGCTTAAGAAACGATTCAGGAAATCGTAACGAAAAGCGATCTTATCGAACATCTGTGCTACTTGTGCCTTTTTCTCCAGTTGACTATCGCCAAAAGGAACTACTTCGTCGTGTGCAAATTGACCCATGGCGCGAAGATATTGATTTTCCCTGCCTACTGTCTTTTTGTGGAACTGCGCAAACCATCAAATCGCGCTTTTGCGCCTATCTTCGTTGCATGCGTGCACGGGTGTATAAGTCAACAGGTAGCTGGTATCAGGTAAAAAGTGATGCCGGAAAACGCTATAATGCCCGTTTGAAAGGGGTTTTTAAAACGGAGGATATTTCTTCTACCAACCCTATTGCCGTTGGGGATGATGTGGAGATAGAAGAAGAACTGGAAACGGAACAATCGGCAGTCATCACCGATATCCATGATCGCCGCAATTACGTGATTCGTTCTTCGCCGCATACCCGTTGGCAGCATCATATCATTGCTTCTAATCTGGATCAAAGTCTGCTTTTTATTACGTTGAAAGAGCCGCGTACCTCACAAGGTTTCGTGGATCGTTTCCTGATTTCCTGCGAAGCTTATCATATTCCTGCTATTCTCATCGTCAATAAAGCAGATATCTATCGCAAAAAAGAATTGGCTTTGTTTGACGAGTGGCATGAGATGTACACTGCTATTGGCTACACTGTCTTACTCACGAGTGTATTGGAAGGCAGGGGTATAGATGATGTGCGTGGTTTATTACAACATAAGACGACGCTTTTGAGCGGACATAGTGGCGTTGGTAAATCCAGCTTTATCAATGCGGTATTTCCAGAAATGGGTTTACGTACACAGGAGGTGAGTGGCTGGAGTGGGAAGGGGATGCACACCACCACTTTTGCTGAAATGTTTGACATACCCGGAGGCGGCAGTATCATTGATACGCCCGGTATTCGAGAGTTGGGTTTGGTAGATATCAGCAAGCAGGAGCTCTCGCATTATTATCCCGAGATGCGTCAATATATCAACGAATGTCAGTTCAATAATTGCTCACACATCAATGAGCCAGGTTGTGCAGTGAAAAATGCCGTTGCAGAAGGGCTAATTCATGAGAACAGGTATATCAGTTACCTGGGTTTATACGATTCTATTGAAGAGAACCAGTACTAATTACACTTTAAACTTCTTGGCTTTGCGTGCTGCTTTCATGGCTTTAGGGTCGCCGGCGGCAAGCTTTTCTGCGCCAATATTCTTACCGTTGGTTGGACAGCCTTTCTTTGGTTCGCGTGAACCGAATACACGGTAGTACAATCCACATGAGCTCAGCATACAGCTGAGTAAGACAAGTAAAAGAAGTTGTTTTCTCATGGGTTGGATTTGGGTGCTTCGTTATGTGCATCAAACCAAGATGCATAATGTGTATAGTTGTTGGCAATGCGTTCAATCTCTCCGCTGATGAGTTCAGGTGGAATATTCTTCACCTTTTTAGCGGGCACACCGGCGTAAATGGTTCCAGCTTCTACAATGGTGCCTTCCAATACCACTGCACCTGCAGCAATGATAGAATTACTTTGCACTTCGCATCGGTCCATCACAATCGCACCCATGCCAATCAACACATGGTCATAAATGGTGCAGCCATGTACAATGGCATTGTGGCCAATCGAAACATGATTACCAATATTGGTGGGATGTTTCTGATAAGTACAATGAATGATGGCGCCGTCCTGTACATTCACTTTATTACCCATGCGGATATAATGAACATCGCCTCTCACCACTGCATTGAACCACACACTGCATTGATCACCCATGGTTACATCGCCTACAATAGTGGCATTCGGCGCAACAAAGCAGTCCTGCCCGAATTGTGGATGTTTGTTTTCTACAGGAAGGATTAGTGCCATAACTTCGAATTTCTGTTCAAATGTCGCAGTTTGACAGAAGAATTGATACAAATGGCAGCAATTTCTCATAAGGAACTTTTTCTCAGGCATGTGGCGCAAAC
>DALYHN010000302.1:0-2668 GCA_031970875.1 Chitinophagaceae bacterium | reverse complement strand
TTAAAACCACTTTCGAATGATTGTCCGTCTAGCTTTGTGGCATTTGCACCCACTTTAGCACCTAGACGAAATCCTTTTTGTGCCTGCACAGCAGCAGCAGCTACCAAAAGAATAGCGAATGACAAGAAAACTCTTTTCATACAGATTGTTTAGATATATGATTCAATGATTGTGCCAAATATGGCTCAGCCAACTGTCATTAAAAAGTTAAACCTGTTGTAAGGTTGGCAATCATATTCCACTGGCGTGATGCTGAGGGCAAGGTATAATCAACCAAGAAGGATGGTTGTATATACCATTTCTTATACAAATATTCTGCACGGATGGATAAGCTAATATTTTGTACACGAAACGCACTTCTGGTAACTGCACTTTGTGTGCCTAACAATTGATTATTCGCATAGCGTGGTCCAAAAGCAAGAGCAGAAGATTGCATATTCGTTCCATAACGCTGTGTACCTGCAACGGAAAATAAAGATGGCGTAATGCTAAAGCGATCTTCTTCAGAAAAAAGATTGCCTAACTGAAATCGATGCTGTGTTGATAAGAAGATGGAAAAATCACTAATACTGGTATTGGTTTGAAAGGTTTGCGTAACCCTTGCTGTATCAAAGCCCCCGCGATTATTGCGTACACGTACAGGCCTTGTGACCTGTGTTAACTCCTCCTGTGTGCCTGTTGCATAATCCAATGCTAGCGTAGTACGCAACCATCCACCTTTATAGGTGGTGTAAGCATACCACTCTTTTACAAGCGGACTCACATAAAAACTAAGGTCTTGTTTATTGAAATAGCGCGTAAAGGAAATTCCGTAATTCCAGTTTTTTGCTTTGATATAATCGAAAGATGGAGAGATGGATGTTTGAAAGACATTCAAACCAGGTGATGCGCCAATTGCGAGCGCGCTACCAGTAATACCTAATCCCGATTTGTGGTAATAAGATGCACTCAGGTTGTAGTAAGCCGCACCAGTAGTAGCACCAACATTATTACTCGTCTTTTGTACAAAATAACCATTACTTACACCAAGACTGATATCGATATAATTCTTGGGCTTAACTAATGAATCTAAAAGCCAATCAATCTCTTTACGCAGAGAATCGAGATAAGCTGTTGAGTCTTGTGCTGAGCGAAATACTGCTTGTGCAGAAATCAATTGAACAAAAAGCAGGGCAAGTATAGTAGTATAAATTTTTCGCTGGATCATGA
The DNA here is from genome assembly GCA_031970875.1 of Chitinophagaceae bacterium. Taxonomy (GTDB): domain Bacteria; phylum Bacteroidota; class Bacteroidia; order Chitinophagales; family Chitinophagaceae; genus JAFLBI01. The sequence continues at coordinate 1,459 of DALYHN010000302.1, read as the reverse complement.
TAAGGGTATTGCAAAGTTGCGCTTTTTATGCAAACTCCAAGACAGTGATCTCAGGAAGTATACCAACGCGGCCTGGATAACCAATAAACCCAAAGCCTCTGTTTACATATAGCTTTTGCTTACCAGAAGAATAGAGTCCGGCCCACTGCTTATAGACCCATTGTACCGGGCTCCATTTGATATAAGGATTCTCTAAGCCAAACTGCATACCATGCGTATGTCCGGATAACATCAAATCCACATCACTATACTGAGGAATCACTTCTGCTTCCCAATGACTAGGATCATGGCTTAATAATATCTTGAAAGGAATTTGCTCTGATCCTGCATAAGCTTCAGCCATCCTCCCATATTTGGGAAAACGTCCTTTGGCACTCCAGTTCTCAATACCAATGACCGCAATTTTTTCCTGACCTCTTTCTAAAACAACATGCTCATTCATCAGCAAGCGCCAACCCATTTGCGCGTGAATGCCTTTGAGCTTTTCCAGGTTAGCCATTTTCACCTCTTTGCTGGGCCATTGCACATAATCACCATAATCATGATTACCTAGTGTGCTATACACACCCATCGGTGCTTTCAATTGACTAAACACATCTATGTATTCCAGCATTTCCTCATGCCTATCGTTCACTAGATCACCAGTAAAAAAAATAAGGTCAGGCTTCTCTTGAAGAATCATCTCAATACCCTTGTTCACTGCTGCTTTATTCTGAAAACTACCGCTGTGCACATCGCTTATCTGCACTGCCTTCAAGCCTTTGAAAGCAGTAGGCAGGTTGGGGTAATTAAGCTTGATGCGCTTAACCTGATAATTGTATTTATTTCTGAACCCGAATAAGAGTGTACCGAATAAACCACCACCAAAAGCCAGGCCCAGCCAGCTCAGAAAAACAGAACGACTAATGGCTCCTTCTGTGCTCATGAAATTGGCACCTGTGCTCGGAAAGATTTTTCCCATGGCAAAGATGACCGACCTGCGCAGGTCATCGAACAAAAAGAAACTACCAGCAATTACTTTAGAAAAGAACAAACCTGCTAGTATGGCAAATACATAGTTGCGGAAAATCTTGGATGTCTGCAAAACCGTGATGTATGGGAAAAGCAAGACCGCTAATAAAGCAGCTACCGACAATACCCAATAGCCACCGAAAATGAACATCCTTGTTCTGTCGGAAGTCTGGGCACTTACCGCCCGAACAGCCTGAAAAACATACCAATCCAATAAAAACATGATCACCAGAAGAATCCACCAGGTACCGTTACTGCGCATAAGCTTGTGTATAAGGTCAGTAAAATTGCCCTTTCCTACCTATTTCCCCAAAAAACCGCTGTTAATTTGATGAAATAGCGGCTTTTCAGGCCCAAAACTGGATAAGATTGTTTCGGAAGAAGAGGCCGAACTTGTATTTTTGACGGCTTTCCAAAAAACAACCGGAATCATGCGTTTTACTTATTA
>DALYHN010000301.1:0-2673 GCA_031970875.1 Chitinophagaceae bacterium | reverse complement strand
GGATCGCGTAGATATACATAGGTTGTCTCCGGCTTTTCGCTGGATGCCTGCAGGTTATAATTGAAGGCAATGCCATTCACAATCATGAGGTCACGATCAAACCGAATTTTCCTCGGCGCATCATCTCCTCTGGGACCAATACCGCTAACACTGCACTCCAACTGAACACTACCACGGATAAATTTTCCATTAGCACCAATACCAACCGAATAAATTTCTCCGGTTCTGATTTTGCCAAAATACAATCTGCGTTCTCCTTTCAGTCCCTGAAAAACCGCAAGCCCCATGGCATCAATGCCCTTCAATGTGTCCAGTACTTTTTTATCGTGCGTGCTGATATGCAGTAATACCCCTTGCTCATTTGTTCGCGTAGACCCGGCTATTGTTGCAGCGAAAATGGATCCATCGGCACAATCGTAGGTTATGCCAAGCAAGCCGTAAGGATTTTGCAATGTCTCCGCTTTGGGAATGGGCAACTGCATCCAAGGCAGCATAATTCCGGTTTTACTGTCAACCCGATAAATCTTGTTTTGTTGCTTGGGTTGATTATACAGCAATGATATATGCGGTGCGGGTATGGCATAAGCGTTTCCAGACCTGTCTAAAGTGATTGAAGCGAGATAACCCGCTGATTTCCAGGACGGATGTTGGTAGTACTTAGCTCGTTCATTGTTTAAATCTGGTTGCTCACCAGGGGCTGGTTTTTCAGCTAACTCAATGAGAACCAAACCCATATATCTTTTTTCAGCTGTACTTAAAGCTGATCTCAAAGTGTCGAAGCCCTTCTGCTTAACGAATAAAGGCACTTTGGCACAACTGTATTGGCGTTGCGTAATACCCCATATTGGACATAAATAAATGACAATCAACAGACTAGAAACAAAATAAACATAGCCCTGTCTTTTGACTTTAAGTAAGAAAGTTGGATGATGGGTTTTACTATGCATAAATCGCTTTAAAAAGCATTCGTTTTCAGGTGCATATTAAGGGATATTTAATGCATAAAAAACACCGAAACACGGGAAAAACTAACGATTTCGTGTATTATTGTGCAGATTTTCTTTCTATCCATCCTTATCCTCTGCAATTTCCCGCCCAATTCCTAGAGATACCGTTGATTCTATTACCGATAATTTTTATTGATCGTTCAACGATATTGTATGAGGAAAATTTTACGCAGCCTGTCTTTTTTATCCCTGCTTCTGTTCGCATTTTCTGCAGATGCACAAGTCAGTGGATCTGTTTTTCGTGACCTAAATGCAAATGGCAGTCGCGAAACTGGTGCCGGATTTAATGAATCAGGTGTACAAGGCATTACAGTCACTGCTTACACTGCATCTGGAACTGTTCTAGGTACAGTTGCAACCGATGCCACTGGTAGTTTTATCTTCTCCAGTGGCGTTATTGCACCCGGAACAAAAGTTCGTTTGATTTTTTCTGGCTGGGAATCTGTTGACTACGCTGCAGCTTTCGGTAACAACAATAAGACTGCTACACAATTCCACACTGCACCTTCTTTTACAGCGAACTTTGGTATTCAATACCCGATGGATTATGTAAAGGGTACCAACCCTAATGTAGCTGTTGCTTCTATGGTGAATGGTAGTTCAACATTGGCAGCATCAGCAGGCGTTTTATCGCAAACACCTAATGCAGATGCAACTGTTTTTAGTTTTCCCTACAACAATGCAGGCACAACCAATCCAACTGTTAGTGCGAAGAAAAACGAAACTGGTAGTATCTGGGGATTGGCTTATCAGCGTCATTCAAAAAGCTTATTCGCCTCTGCTTTTGTGAAGCGTCATGCCGGCTTGAAGAATGGTAAAAAAGGTGCTATCTATCTGACCAATCTTTCCGGCGCTCCGGTAACAACTGAATTTATTGATCTAGAAGCTGCACCATATAGTATTTCTACTGGCACCTTCAATGGTAGCGATGCTGCACGCGGTCTAACCACAGTAAGTAATCCTAATCCTAGTATAGATCAGGCAGCATATGCCGCTGTGGGTCGCACTGGTTTAGGTGCCATGGATTTGTCTGACAATGATGGCCAGCGTTACTTGTATGTAACCAACTTGGGTAATAGCACACTGATTAAAATTGATCTGGGTACAGGGGCAACACCTACAGCACCATCTGCTGCCGGTGTTCAATCTTTTGCCATTCCTGCAATTCCAATAACCAATGGTGTACTCAGACCATTCGCAGTTAAAGCCCATAGAGGAAAAGTATATGTAGGTGCAGTGAGCACTGGTGAAAATGAAGCAGCTCCTACCAAGACCAATGCGAATATGAGTGCATATGTGTTTGAATTCGATCCTGCCACTAATACATTCAACCCCACTCCTGTTGTTAGCTTCCCATTAACTTACACAAGAGGCATTTTGGATAAAGGTGCTGCAGCCTTATTGCAACCACAAACAAGAGTATGGTATGCATGGCAAACAGACCCTGCAAAATTCGCTGCGAATAAAATTGCTGGTGATTATCCCATGTTACCCCAGCCAATGCTCTCGAATATTGAATTTGGTGAAGATGGCGCGATGATCATTGGTTTGATGGACCGCTGGGGACATCAAATGGGTTTCAAGAATGTGAGCCCTAACAATACAAGCACTTTCTCTCCTGATGGCACATTATACAATGCTATTGCTGCTGGTGATATCCTGCGCG
>DALYHN010000300.1:0-2680 GCA_031970875.1 Chitinophagaceae bacterium | reverse complement strand
TTGAAACTGCCGCTTTCTTCGCTTAGGTAGAACATGGCTTTTTCACCATCAGTTAAAATGGGTGAACGATCTTCTCCATTAAAAGCTGTCAACTTAGTATGCTTATCAGTTTTGCTATCATAAATCCAGATATCACGGGCGATAGCAGAAGTATGGTGCTTACGCCATTCGTTCTCGCCACCCTTTTTATCATGATAGATAATCTTGCTACCGTCCTTACTGTATTTAGCATGCTCAGCAGGAGTGGTCAACACTTGCACTGGTCGGCCACCGCCTACACCCACAGTATAGAGTTCGGGCATGGAACCTGTTGGGAACTGACGGTTGCTGGCCATATCCATTCTTGCAGAACCGAATAAGATTTGCTTATCGTCAGGAGAGAAGTCGTAGGGATATTCTGCAACAGAATGATAAGTAATACGCTTGGCTTCACCTCCATTGATTGAAATGGTGAAGACGTCGAAATTGCCATAGCGGTCACTGGCAAAAGCAATGGTCTTGCCATCATGGCTCCATACGGGCATGTAGTCATGTGCTTCATGCATGGTGAGTGCAACGGCATCACCGCCTGAGGCGGGCACTTTGTACAAGTCGCCTTTATAGGTAAAGACAATGGTTTTGCCATCTGGTGAAATAGCTGAATGACGCAACCAGGTTGGGTCGTTTTGCGCCTTACCAATGAAGGCTGCTAATAAGAGGAAAGAGGTAAAAAAGGATTTTTTCATAAACAGCAGTATAAGGGGGAAAGATACAGAACTTGACAGGCTGAAAATTCAGAAAATGGATAAAAGGAAGGCAGTACTTTAGTGATGCCATGCGCCAGCCATTACAGATATATACTTGTGGGGAATCTGTCCTAACCATTCAGCTGACTGATATCATTAGTCCGGAAGCACATAGGGCGGTGATGGCCTTGGCTACATACCTACATGACGAAGCTTTTCCTTTTGTGCAGGATATTATTCCAGCATATACAGGCGTAAGTGTGGTGATTGACCCAATAGCTTTTTTGCAACAATATCCTGACCAAATACCTGAGCAATGGCTGCAAGTGCAACTGCATAATTGGCAATGGTCGGCAGAACAGCTGGTTGAACATCCTATCAAAAAAATACCGGTTTGTTATGCGGCAGATTTTGCGCCGGATATTACTGCACTGGCTACAGCAAAGAATTTGTCGGTAGATGATGTTATTACCCTGCATACAAGTACGGTGTATCATGTATACATGATTGGCTTCATGCCTGGCTTTCCTTATATGGGGAATGTTGCTGAAGCGATACAAATGCCGCGGCTTTCGGTGCCCAGAACAAAAGTGGCAGCTGGTTCTGTTGGTATAGCCGGGCAACAAACAGGGATTTATCCGCAGGATTCTCCCGGTGGATGGAATATTATTGGTAGAACACCGTATCGTTTGTTTGATGCTGGACAAGAGCAGCCATGTTTGTTGCAAGCAGGCGATCGGGTACAATTCTATGCGATTGACGAAGATGAATTCGCTCTCTTATCGAAGGCTACATCAAAATTCTTTCCTTCATGAGTGCGGTCATCATCAAAGCAGGATTATTAGATCAATTGGTTGATCTTGGCCATAAAGGTGAACAGCATTGGGGTGTAACACCCGGCGGTGCCATGGACCTGTATTCGATGCAAGTGGCTAACTGCTTGGTGGGTAACCCAAGAGCAACTGCTGTATTGGAGTTGCATTTTCCTGCCGCTGCTATTCGTTTTGATAAGCCAGCATTGATTGCCATTGCGGGCGCTGATTTTGGTGCCAAGCTGGATGATATTGATTGGTCCACCAATACCGCCGCATTGATACCTGCAGGCACCACACTTCGTTTTACAAGACAAATCAAAGGGGCACGGATATACTTAGCTATAAAAGGCGGATGGCCAACAGTAGATGATTTGCAAAAGCCTTTGCAAAAAGGTGCATCTATTGCATACAGTCCATTTCAACACGCCTCAGGCATTAAGCCATTACCTTGGCGTGCAACAGCGCTATTACCAAGACATGCATTGCGTTTGATGAAAGGGCCTGAATTGGATTGGTTAACACTGGATGCGCAACAAGCACTCGTACAACATGCATTTACCATTGCTCCTTCATCTAACCGAATGGGCTATCGTTTGCAAGGAATTGTATTGGAGAAACTGCATCAGCAAGAACTGATCTCTACTGCAGTGTCAAGAGGTGTCTTGCAGTTGTTGCCAGACGGACAAATGATCTTACTCATGGCAGATCATCAAACAACAGGCGGTTATCCAAGACCAGCTGTTTTAATTCAAGCAGATCAACCATTGGCGGCGCAATGTGGTATTGGTGAAATCATCCAATTTGAATGGATGGATATGCCAGAAGCATTACAGGCTTTGCAAGAACAAGAAAGGGATTTGCGCATCCTGCAACAAGCATGTAACTTCCGCTTACAGGAATACTTATGCAGTATATAGACCTCAATTGTGATATGGGCGAAGGCATGGATACAGACGAAGCCATCATGCCATTTATCAGCAGCGCCAATATTGCTTGTGGCAAACATGCAGGCGATGTGGACACCATGCAGCAAACCATTGATTGGGCGCTGGAACATGGTGTAGCCATAGGTGCCCATCCAGGTTTTGATGATCGCGAAAATTTTGGTAGAACCAATCAGCAATTGTCTGATTGCGCCTT
>DALYHN010000299.1:0-2681 GCA_031970875.1 Chitinophagaceae bacterium | reverse complement strand
TAGGCTATTATCAGAGCACCAAGGATGTGAGCAATAACTATTTCTTTGATCGCATTCCAAAAGGTAGCTACATCATAGAATATCCAATGTATGTAACCCATGCAGGTAAATTCTCAGCAGGACTAGCGAGCATTCAATGTTTGTATGCGCCTGAGTTTACAAGTCATTCTAAAGGTTTCACCGTATTTGTGCAAACTGCCGATTAAACTACCTTCGTTCCATGCGCAAAGTGGATTTTCTATTGGTAGGTCAGGGCATTGCCGGTACATTTCTGAGTTATTTTCTACAGGAAGCTGGCTACGAAGTAATCGTGATTGACCAATTCAATCCACATAGTTCCACGCAGGTTGCTAGTGGTGTCATCAATCCAGTTACAGGCCGACAAGTCGTTACCACCTGGTTGGCAGATGAAGTGCTGCCCTTTGCCTGGGATGCTTACCAAAGAATGGGCGCAGCCATTGGTCAACAAATCATTGAACAAAGCAATATCCTCGCCTTTCCGCCTTCTGAGCAGATGATGCAAGGCTATCAAAACAAACTACAGGAAGCAAATGCATATGTGCGTAGTGCAGAAGATAGCTATCAAAACTATTTCCATTACCGCCATGGAGTAGTAGAAATCGCACCTGCTTATTTAATTGACCTGCATGCTTTGTTGAAAGGTTGGCGCAACTATCTATGTAAAACAAATTCACTAATCGAAGAAAGCTTCGATGAAGCTGCGGTGCAGATAACCGATAATGATATTATATATGTAGACACCATTACTGCAAAGCATATCATCTATTGCAATGGCGTACATGCTTATCAATCCAAGTATTGGCAAAACCTGCCACACAGTCTCAATAAGGGCGAAGCCTTAATTGCAGCGATTCCGGATTTACCCACGCACCGCATTTATAAATTCGGCATCACCACATTAGTGCCTTGGGATGAAGGTCAATGGTGGGTAGGCAGCAGCTACGACAATCGTTTTACAGATGCTCAACCTTCTACCCTGTTCAGAGAACGCAAAGAAGCCGAGCTGCAACAAATACTCAAACTACCTTACCAAATTGTAGACCACATTGCATCAATCAGGCCAGCAACTGTTGAGCGCAGACCATTTGTGGGCATGCATCCACAAGAAGCACGTGTAGGTATATTCGGCGGTATGGGTACCAAGGGCTGTTCCCTCTCCCCATTTTTCGCCAAAGCTTTTGCTGATTATTTCCAATACCAAACACCCATGCACCCTGCTGCAGACGTGCAACGTTTCCAGAAAATTTTAAGCCGCTAAGACTTGACAAAAAATTAATATTGCCACTCAAAATTTGAGCATGGCGAATAACCAATCACAAAAGGCAATGCCTTTTGAAACAGATACTGTACTGCGCTACAATATTCCGTTGCGCTACCGCAAAATGGAAAATCTACATATCGTTTTCTGGTTGTTCAAAGATGTAGCCTGGTGCATGGGTTGGCGACCATTAGGTATCGTGATGATCATCCCCACTTTACTCATCTCCATTATCATAGCCTGGCGTACACGTCAGTATGTTTCTGAGCTCTGCCACAATATTGCCATCAGCTTATGGATCTCTGCCAACTCTTATTGGATGGTGAGTGAGTTTCTGCATTTTGACACCAAGATCTTGTTTGGTGAATACACATTTAAACACCTCGCATTAATTCCCTTTATTCTCGGCCTGCTGATTTTAGGCTACTATTATCTCTACTGGAAACCCACACATAAGCACGAGCTGGAGACCATGTAACCACTCGTAACGGCGGGCAACCATTCGTGAAACTGCCACTTCCACTCGCACTGGAAAGCCTTTACAGAAAAGCCACACCTGCTGTATATTTGGTACTCAATTCGGCGTAAGCCCAACCATGAATGCACACACTTTCTTTTTGCTCGCCCGTTTTCGTCAGCGTGTAAAACCACCAGAAGCCAGGGATTGATACCCCGGCACTGCATTCATTCCATCATCATAAGATTCTGCTGCAGCTGTCACTCCCGGCGGGAGTCAGGTATCATTCTATACACCTGATTCAAGAACGACTTATCTAATGAACATGAAACCCATGGTGATCGCCATTATTGGCGGTGCTTTATTGCTGTTTTTCCTGTAAAACAGCCCCCCTTTTTTGGCTATATTTGCCGCCAATCAAAGAGCAAGCTTTATGTACAGAACGCATACCTGTGGTGAATTACGCATTCAGGATGCCGGCAAAACGATTACCCTTGCCGGTTGGGTACAGACCGTGAGAAAATTTGGCGCCATCACTTTTGTGGACCTGCGCGATCGCTATGGTATTACCCAATTGCTCTTTGGCGAAGAATTGAATACCCGTTTAGACGAGCAACCGCTGGGTCGCGAGTTTGTATTGCAGGTAACTGGTGCGGTGAGCGAACGCAGCAACAAGAATCCGCAATTGCCTACCGGCGATATTGAGCTTATTGTTGCTGATTTCAAGATTCTGAATAAGTCTGCCGTGCCACCCTTCACCATTACCGATGAAACCGATGGTGGTGATGACCTGCGCATGAAATACCGCTACCTCGATTTACGCCGTAACGCCGTGAAGAAAAACTTAGAACTGCGTTATGCCGTGAACAGAAGTGCCCGCAACTATCTCCATGAAAACCATTTCATGGATATTGAAACACCCTTCCTGATTAAATCAACACCGGA
>DALYHN010000298.1:0-2688 GCA_031970875.1 Chitinophagaceae bacterium | reverse complement strand
ATCACGGGCAACATGGTATGGATATGTGTGGTACTATCCTGCATTGCGCTGGTAATATGCCTGTAAAGTATTTTTTAGCAAACCTGCAATGGTCATAAGGCCAACACCGCCGGGTACAGGTGTTAATGCTCCTGCAACGGCGGATACTTCATCGAAAGCAACATCGCCTTTGATGCGGAAACCTTTCTTGGCAGTAGCATCCTCTACGCGGGTAATACCCACATCAATCACAATAGCGCCGGGTTTTACCATGTCGGCTTTAACAAACTCTGGTCGGCCAAGTGCAGCTACCAGTATATCGCCCTGCAGGCAAATTTCTTTGAGGTTGGGTGTATGAGAATGACAAACAGTAACGGTGGCGTTGCCATATTGGCTATTGCTACTCAGGAGAATGCTCATAGGTCTGCCCACAATATTGCTTCGGCCGATTACTACGGCATGCTTGCCTTTGGTGCTGATATTGAAATGTTCCAGCATCAGCATGATACCATAGGGGGTGGCTGGAATGAAGGTGGGTAAGCCCTGAACCAGTTTACCTGCACTTGCCGGGTGGAAGCCATCTACGTCTTTGGATGGATCGATGGCCTGAATGACCAATTGTTCGTTAATGTGCTTAGGCAGAGGTAGTTGCACCAGAATACCATCAATTTCGGGAGCCTGATTCAACTTGCTGATTGTAGCGAGCAGTTCAGCTTCAGTAGTGGTGTCCGGCAGGCGAACCAGAGTAGATTCAAAGCCAATTTCTTCGCAATGCTTCACTTTACTGGCCACATAAGTCTCGCTAGCACCATTGTTTCCTACCAATATGGCCGCCAGATGCGGGGTTCTCTTTCCAGCAGCTTTTAAGTTGGCTACTTCTGCTGTCAGCTGCTCTCTTACAGCTGCTGAGGCAATTTTTCCATCCAATAGTATCATGCGGCAAAGGTAGTTCCGCCTGCCGAGAGCATCAAAAATCCAAGCTTAATAGCTGGTTTGTTTAAGCGCCGAAAAAATGCTTCATTTCAAATAATTGATTATCAAATAGTTGTAAATTATTTTAACAAAATGTTAGCACAATTTTTAAATAATATTCCTAATAGCTATAATTTAACACCATCATTTCTTAACCCAAAATAATCAACATGAGAAGAAAACTGGTGCTCTTGATGGGCTTCATTCTGTTTGCTGCGGGTATGGTCAGCGCACAGATGCTCACAGTATCGGGTGTTGCCAAGGATGACAAAGGGCAACCCATTCCGTATGTTTCTGTTCGCATTAAAGGAAACACCAAAGCAGTGATTGGTGATGAGAAAGGCAATTACAAAATTTCTGCGCAGCAGGGTGCAGTGCTCATTTTCTCTGCAACAGGTTACAACGATGTAGAAGCAAAAGCAACAAGTGGTTCATTGGATATTTCCTTAACCGGAAAATCTGATGAGTTAGAGAATGTTGTTGTTACTGCGCAGGGCGTTCGTAAAAAAGCAAGAGAGATTGGTTATGCTTATGCGAAAATCAACAATGAAGATGTTACAGTTGGTAGACCAGTTACTTTGGCGCAGGGTTTGTCTGGAAAAATTTCAGGCCTTGCAGTGTACAATGTAAACAACAGTGTTGATCCTGCTGTGAAAGTAGTATTGCGTGGTTACCGCTCTATGACGGGTAATAACGAAGCATTAGTAGTACTGGATGGTATCCAAACTACGCAAACTGTTCTTCCACTGATTAATCCAAATGATATTGAAAGCGTAACTATCCTGAAGGGTGGCCAAGCTGCAACGCTTTATGGTGCAGAAGGTGTGAACGGTGCAATTGTGATTAATACCAAAAAAGGAAACAAGGGTAAATCAAAAGTGAGTTATTCTACTTCTGTCAACTTTGAAGAAATCAGTTTCCTTCCTCAGTTTCAGGATAAGTATGGTTCTGGCTCACACTATGCGCCTTCTTATACAACCATTGCAGATTATAAAGAGCGTATGCGTTTGAACTGGCGTCCTTATGAAAACCAGCAGTATGGTGATCCATATAACGGCGAGTTGCGTATTGTAGGTCGTACACTTGAAGACGGCAGCAAGTTGATTCTGCCATACAGTGCTATTCCAAACATTCGTAAGAAAACATTTGATGTTGGTTATACATGGAATAATACAGTGAATTTTTCTGGCGGTGATGACCGCGGTACATTCTACCTCAGTGCAGAAAACAACAAAACAAGAGGTATTGTGCCTGGTGATGAAGCCAACCGTACTGGTATTCGCTTGTCATCTACACGCTACATGGATAAGCTTACTGCTTCTTTCAACGTGTCTTATACACAGGCAGCCTATGATCGTGCAAACTCTGATTTCTATTATGATATCATGAACGTTGCACCACATGTGCCTATGAATGATTTGAGAGATTGGAGAAACAACAAATTCGCTAGTCCGAATGGTTTCTATAACGACTATCGTGAGAACGCCTATTTCACCAAGGATAATAACAGACAGTTCTATCAGGATAATAATATCCAAGGTAATATCGAGCTGAGTTATAAAGTGACCTCAGGTGTTACTTTGATTGAGCGTTTGGGTGTAACCAATAATACTCGTAACAGAAAGAATCGTGTAGGTAAGTGGATTTATAGCGATTGGGCTAAAAATAGTGCAGTTGTTCCAGCTCCTTGGGATTGGGCCAATGACTATGATGGTTTTGATCGTGCATCAACCGATA
>DALYHN010000297.1:0-2689 GCA_031970875.1 Chitinophagaceae bacterium | reverse complement strand
CTATGATTTTTGTCATTTAATCAACTGATTACGAGTGTGTAAGAAATACACATTACTAGGCAAAAGGCGCCAATTCCGCAGCGCAAAAATTGTCTTTCCAAAATAATTTTCTGGTGCAACACATTCTAAAATGCGCCATCAAACCTGCGGCTGCAGTAATACTTGCAGTCAGGAATATTAATGTAGTCAATGAAGTGAATGGCATTAACCAACCTGTTAACAAAGCGCCTACCACATAACCCATATCGCGCCAGAAACGAAACAAGGATAAAGCATTGGCGCGTTGCGATGGATGCGTGTTATCGGCAATCACTGTCATGAAATTGGGATAGACCAAAGCTGTACCTGCACCTAATACAACCAAAGAGAGTAAGACCAACCCGTAATGATGCGCAACAGCCAGTAAGACCAATGCTGCAGCTTGTAACAACATGCCACTTGTGATCAATTGCTTTTTACAAAACTGATCACCTGCTTTTCCGGTAAACAACTGAAGTCCACCCCAAACCAAAGGATAAACAGCAGCTGCAATACCCAATTGAGTCAAACTAAACCCTTTGTTGAGCATCAGCGCAGGCAACAAAAGCCAAATGACTGCATCATTTAAATTATTGACAAAGCCATTGATACTAACAGAACCAATATTGTGGTGGCGATAACTTACCTCACGCCATAGATTGCCTAAAATACTTTGCGTTGAATGAACTGCTTCAACCTGCACGAAAGCATGGGTATCTTTCACCCAAATAATTGTCAAGAACAAACCTGCTCCAACAAAAAAGAATCCCGGTAGAAAAGGATAGAATGCCAAGCCATATGCTTTAGCCAACACCGTAGCCAAATAAGCCGCTAGTCCTACCGAGGCATAACCGGCAAACTCATTTAAGCCCATAGCCAATCCTCTGTCTTTGGGACCAGCTAGATCAATCTTCATCACAACAGCAGCAGACCATGATAACCCTTGATGAATACCCAAGAAAATATTGGCGATAAAAATCCAAGTCCAGCTCTGCGCAAAGCTTAACAAGAAAGGAACAGGCAATGCAAACAACCAACCGAGTAACAGCAATTGCTTACGTGTGATATGCTGCAACAACTTTGTAACTGATAAATTAGCAAGTGCTTTTACCAAACCAAAAGCAAGTACGAAGCTGGTTAACACAATCCCCAACTGCATGTGAAACACTTGAATACCCAGATCGGCCAAGACACTTCGCTCCAGACCTATCATGGCGCCTACAAAAGCATTCACAACAACCAGTAGTGCAAACTGCTTGAAATGCTTTTTAATACCTGGCTCAAGTTGAATCGTATGCGGCTCAGTGGTGATCATACAGCATTATTTACCACTTGCTTGCTGTTTTCTTGCAGCGATGATGGGTTTGAAAGGACCGAACTTATGTTGTTGTTCAGAGAAGCCATCTGCATATGGACCGAAAGGATGATCAACTGGTTTTTTACTGATATCCGGCCAATCGTGTGAAATATCTTTTGATGGGTGAGGTTGTGCATTGATGAATGCAGCCACATCCCAACATTCTTCATCCGTTAATGCAGGCTGCTCATGTGAAGCCTGATTAAAAGGCATATTGTCTTTGATATAACCAGCTAATCTGCTGAGACGATATAAACCCGCACCATTATTATAACTATGCGGACCCCATAATGGTGGATAGTTATACACGATACCATTGGCATCCGGTTGACCCTGACCATCTGCACCATGACAGCTAACACACTTATTGCTATAGACCAGCTTTCCTTTTTCAGGCGAAGCTGGTCTATCCAAATAGGTCAATTGTGAAATGCCTACACCCTTCATCACTTTTCCCTTTTCAACATCTTTACCAAGCCACTGCATGTAGGCAATGATGGCTTTCATTTCTCTGGAGTTGGTATCAATCGCATTACCGTTCAAACTGCGTTCAAAACAATCATTCACACGCTTGGAAATGCTTTCAACACTGCCGCTACGATCTCTGAACTTTGGATAGGTTGCTGCAACTGCACCGTAATTATTACCCCAGGCTTTTCGTCCACCATTCAAATGACAGTTCTGGCAATTCATGCCATTGGTGATTTGTGCTACGCTACCCTTGGGACCAAAATATCTTGCCGTATTAACGATCAAATCCTCACCATATAGAAGTTCTTCAAGCGCATCTCCCTTGGGCGTTTCATCTGTGTACAAACTAGGGGCTACCCAATGACTGTCCAATATGGTTACAGGAGCCGTAGCTGTGCTAATTGTAGTAGGACGTAAAGCACGTTCAACAAATGCACCCAGCACAATCAACCCAATGAGGTATACCAACCAGTTTTGTTGCAGATGTTTCATGACAAATCAATTTTAGTGTGGCAGTTTATCACGCAGATAGCCGTAAGTCCAAGTACCAGCAATGGCGCTCAACACAACAACAGCAATAACAAAAACACCAGTACCAATTTGTGCAAACAAAGGACCAGGACAAGCACCAGTTAAAGCCCAACCCAAGCCAAACAATAAACCACCATAGATCTGGCCTTTATTAAACTTCTTAGGATGAAACTCGATGGTTTCACCGTGAATCGTCTTTACTTGAAACTTCTTGATTAAGAAGACAGACAAAGCACCTACTACTACTGCAGTACCAATGACACCATACATGTGAAAACTTTGTAGGCGAAACATTTCCTGAATTCTAAACCA
>DALYHN010000296.1:0-2715 GCA_031970875.1 Chitinophagaceae bacterium | reverse complement strand
GGAAATACCCGCAAACTTCACCCTAATTATTTCCGGGGACTTAAGTCCCCGGTATGCTAAAACCAAAATACGCTTATTCATTACCCCCGACTTTAGTCGGGGGATGCATAAAAGCTCAGCGCTCAGAGGTAAAACAGTTCAACACAACTACATCCACGCAACTCCCCACATTTGACTTAATTTGTAGTCAAATTCAGCGAGGATATGTCAGGATTGATCATTTGCCCCAATTGCAGTCACCAGTTTGAACCTACCGACGCATTTCGGGAAGAGGTACAGAAAGAATTGAACGCCAAAGCAGCCGCATGGCAAAGCAAGAAGGAAGAAGAATTCAAGCTCAAAGAAGCCCAATTGCAACAACAACTGCAACAAAAAGATGCAGAAGCCAAGCAGCAATTACAACAAGCCATACAACAGCAAGAAGCACAGATGCGTCAGCAACTGGCGCAGGATTTTGAAAACCGCATGCGTTTACTACAGGAAGACAATCAACAAAAAGAAGAACAGCTGAAAAAAGCAAGGGCTGTTGAGTTGGACATGATGCGCCTGCAACAGGAACTGAAAAACAAAGAACAGGAACTGGAAATATCCGTGCAGAAAAAAGTATTGGAAGAAAGAGAACGCATCAAAGAACAATTACAAAAAGAAGAACAGGAAAAACGCAGCCTCAAAGAACAGGAATACCAATTGCAATTGCGTGAACTGCAGAAGCAATTAGACGACCAGAAAAAACTGGCCGAGGAAATGAAACGCAAAGCCGAACAAGGCAGCATGCAGTTACAAGGTGAAGTACAGGAATTGATGCTGGAAGAAATTTTGCATACAACTTTTCCTTTCGACAAAATTGAAGAAGTGGGTAAAGGTGTGCGCGGTGCAGATTGTATCCAGATTGTACACAACAGCTTTGGTCAGGAAGCAGGTAAGATTATTTATGAAAGCAAACGCACCAAAGATTTCGCCAACGACTGGATTGAAAAACTCAAAGCAGATATGCGCACCCTTGGTGCCGATGTTGCCGTGATTGTGACGCAAGCACTACCCAAAGACATGGAACGCTTTGGTGAAAAAGACGGTGTCTATATCTGCACTTTCGCGGAAGTGCGCAGCGTAGCGCTATTACTGCGCAATGCCATTCTCAAATTGTTTGATGCGCGCAAGAGCCAGGAAAACAAAGGCGATAAAATGGTGATGCTCTACGACTACCTCACCAGCAACGAATTTGGTGAACAATGGAAAGCCATCCGCGAAGGTTTTATGGCCATGAAACTCAGCATCCAGAAAGAGAAAGATGCCATGGAAAAACTTTGGAAGCTGCGTGAAAAGCAATTGGAAAAAGTATTGTTGAACGCAGCGCACATCAAAGGCTCGGTAGAAGGCATTGCCGGTGCAGATGCAGTAAACCTGAATTTATTGGAAGACATCGATCCACAACTGGATGCATGATTGAACTGAATACCGATAACCAGCCCGATAAACCATCGAGAAAGAAACCCATTTTTCCGGTGAATCCGCAGTTGCGGCAATACCTCACGCGCTATGGCCGCGAAGTAAAACTGCCACTCACCTATAAAGATTTATTACGCTTTACCTATACCCTTCCACTCAAGAATAAAAAAGGTGAAGCCACTTCCTGGGAAACGGCCAGTTATGATATGCAGGACTGGGAATACCTCCGCGAAAACCTGGTGAAGATTTACGCGATTCTAAAAACAGAAGGTGATCTCAGTTTTATCAATCACTTGGATGTGGCGCGTGTGGATTTCTGCTATTTCGGCAATAGCCAGCCCTTCCGCATCCGCATCGTGAACAAGTTTAATGATAACTACGATCATTACTATATCAAACAAGCGGATGCAAATCGTATTTATGGTTTGGAATTAGAGCATATCCTCTCTCCTAACCACATTACTTTCTTTACCGACCACAACACCCTGATTGAAGAACATATTCCCGGCGTGCCCGGCGATCTCTTTATCAAAGAATACCTGCAAAACGAGAACACCAATAAGATTCGTTTGGCAAAAGAGTTTGTGAAATTCAATGAACGCTGTTTTGTGCATTTATTGGGCGATATGCGTGCCTACAATTTTATCGTAAGCATCATTCCCGACATTGAAGATTTTCAATACCGCATTCGCGCGATTGATTTTGATCAGCAGAGTTATGAAGGCAGAAAGAGCCTATACCTGCCGCAGTTTTTTAAAGAGAATAATCCTTATGTAGAAACGGTGATGCAACACCTCGATAAAAAATCCATCGCCCAATACCAAACAGAAGAAAGAACCATGATCGCCTGGCGATTGGTATCCTCCCGCTATCGCGTGAAGGAATTGTTGGACCTCATGGGCATTGATCAAATTTCTACGCCGGAGAAAACACAACAACTCAAGGAAGAACTTAGCGCCTATTTTCAACAACCGCTTTTCCTGAAAGCCAAGACCATGGGCCAATTGGTGAAAGTGCAATTGAAACAAATGTTGCGCAAGAGTCTGTTGATTCTACCCAAATCAAAAAGCAATTCTGTGTATTAAACCGGCGTGGCCGTCCACACCAGCGACTGCTTACCCAGTTGCCTAAAATGCAATAAGAGTTTTTCCTGTATCTGGTCTTTCCAGAACATGGCATCCATGGTGCCCTGCTCATGTAACGCAAAGGGCATAATGCGCAGCACTTCGCTGAAATCTACATCGCCATTGCCCCACCATTTGAACATGG
>DALYHN010000295.1:0-2721 GCA_031970875.1 Chitinophagaceae bacterium | reverse complement strand
CCAATAAGCGATTGAGTAAGCCCTCGTGTTTTCGGCTGGCAACGATATAGGGTACAGAGGTAGAGAAGCCCTTGTGGCCTTCCTGCCTTTCGTAGTAGTTAACCGAAGCGCAATATTTTTTGAGGATGGGCTGTTGGCCGCGACCATAATCGAAGCAATGCAGGTGAATATTCACTCCTTGTGCCTGAAGTGAGGGTAGTTTCCAGAAGAGGTCGACCACACCCCCGTAGTCAACGGGGAAGGGAACGTTCAGGGCAATAATGTGCAGATGCTTTTCCAAAATTGTCGTCTTAGGGCCTGGCCGCGAAGAGGTTTTGATAGAACTGGAGTAAGGTTGCCGATTCGGCTTCCCAGTTCAGGATCTCTCTGGCCTGCAGTGCGTTCGACTGCAGCTCAGCATACAAAACAGGATCATTCAATAATTTGTTCACGGCCTTTGCAATCGTAGCTGGTTCGGTATTGCTGATCGTAAGCGCAAAGCGGTGGTCGTTGTTGATGGATTTGTAAACCGGGAAGTTGACGCAGACCTGCGGAATACCAGCCATCATGTAGTCGAAAAAGCGATTGGACAATGAATATTCCTGATTTAAGCCCGTCTTTTCAAACAAGGTTAATCCTAAACTAGATTGTGAAGTAATTTTTTTAAGTTCTTCTGGTTCAACGGATTGAAATATTTTTATTTTATCCGATAATTGATAGTCTTGCACCAGTTTTCTGAGCTGGGCTTCGAAATTACCCTTGCCATAAATATGCAGTTCGGCTTGTATGCCGCGCATGGCGGGAACCAGTTGCTCGAAGCATCTGCCTTCGTTGATGGCGCCTTGATAAAGGATAAAACGGGGGGCTGCCTGCTTAGGTAGCTCGGTGCGTTTCAGGGGCATGTTTCGGATAACGGCATAATCTACCCCGTATGCGGTCTGAAAATAATCCCGAATAAATCCGTTCACGGTATAGCCATGGCGGAATCTGGGTACGAAAAACCGCTCAATCAGTTTCCAAAAGCGATGGATGGCCGGGCGGGTAACTACTTCCTTTTGCTCGGTAAAGAGTTCATGGGCGTCGTAGATACGAGTGGTCTTTTTCAATTTGGATACTAGCCAAACCGGGATGATGGTATCCAGGTCAATTGCACAGATGGCGTCAGCATCTAATTTCCTGAGTTGTTGAAAGAGTTTCCAGTTATAGCTGGCATACAGCAACCAGCCTTTTTGGGCTTTTACCGGAACACGAATCTCTCGCCAAGGGCGAGGTTTCAATGGGGGTGAATCGGTGCTTTCTCTGCCTATGAGTGTTACGTTATAACCTGCGGCATACAGCGTGCCGCAAATGCGTTGCATACGCTGATCAAAGTTTAGGTCATTGGTTACGCAGAACACCAATTGCTTACTCATGGGCATCCTGCAAAATAAGGCAGGTATAGGAAATGGAAAACTCGGTTTTTAGATGTCAATGATTATTTTAATAATCTTTATAAATAAATAAAAATCAGCTTATTGAATAATTTTATTTGAAATTTTGCATTAATTAAAATCAACACTTTTTATGCATAACGATTTTTTCGCACTACTTGTCCACAAGCGCCTGTGGGCACTGCCTTTTTTGGCGCATTTCTGCTATGTTCGCAGTTGACAAAAAAGTTTGCTGAAGTGAGATTAAAACAATTAGAAATCAAGGGGTTCAAGAGCTTTGCCGACAAAACAATTGTCAACTTCGACGAGGGTATCACCGGCATCATTGGTCCCAACGGATGTGGCAAGAGCAATATCGTGGATTCCATCCGCTGGGTAATTGGTGAGCAGAAAATCTCCGCCCTGCGTAGCGAAAACCTCGAAGCCTTGGTTTTCAACGGTAGTAAAACAAGAAGTGCCAGTGGTTTGGCTGAAGTAAGCCTCACTTTCGAGAATACCAAGAACCTCCTGCCTACAGAATTCAGCACGGTAACCATCACCCGCCGCTTTTACAAGAATGGCGAAAGTGAATACCGTTTGAACGATGTGCAATGCCGTTTGAAAGATATCCATAACCTCTTCCTCGATACGGGTGTGTCAACCGACAGTTATGCCATCATCGAATTGGGTATGGTGGATGATATTATCAAGGATAAGGACAATAGCCGTCGCCGCATGTTAGAACAGGCTGCCGGTATTTCCATCTACAAAACCAGAAAGAAAGAAGCGAAGAATAAACTCGATGCAACAGAGCAAGACTTGAATCGTATCGAGGATTTGCTATTTGAAATTAATAACCAGCTCAAGGCTTTGGAGAACCAAGCCAAGAAAGCAGAGAAGTACTACGAAATCAAGAAAGACTACAAGGAGATTTCCGTAGAACTCGCCAAAGCAGCTTTGGAAGGTTTCAATATTACCTACAAAGAACTGAACGAGCAGCAAGAGCTGGAAGTGAACAAGCGTGTGCAGCTGGAAGCAGAGATTGCCACTGAAGAAGCGGCGCTAGAGCAGGAAAAAGTAGGCTTTATTGAAAAAGAGCGTGCCCTGCAATCTATGCAGCACGAGTTCAACGACTTGGTGCAGGAACTCCGCACCAAGGAAAACGAAAAGAACCTGGCCAATCAGAAACTCCATTACCTGAAGGAGAAGGAAACCAACCTGAAGGATTTCTTGTACAAGGCGGAAGGTCAGCTCAAGGGTATTGAAGATTCGATTGTATTCAGTCAGCAGCAAATCACCGATGAAGAATCCAAATTGCAGGAATTGCAATCGC
>DALYHN010000294.1:0-2730 GCA_031970875.1 Chitinophagaceae bacterium | reverse complement strand
GCACTGGACAGATGGATGCTGTCATCGATCCACCCATGACAACATCCGAACAACAGAGTTTACAGAACACATTAGACGGCTTAGCAACAGATCCATTTAAAACACATACTACCATTACTGCAACCACTGCATCCATGAAAATTGAAGGACCATGGGGTGGTGTACGCAGCGGCATCAGCTTAGGCTTCCGATTCTGATGCGTCTTTCAGATTGAGGAACATATCGGCAGTCATCTTGTCCAAATCGTATTCCTGCTTCCAGCCCCAATCGCGGCGTGCAACGCTATCATCAATACTCTGTGGCCAGCTATCTGCAATGCTTTGTCTGTAATCAGGCGCATAGCTGATAGTAAATTCAGGGATATGTTTTTGTATAGATGCTGCAATCTCTTTTGGTGAAAAACTCATACCCGATAAATTATAGGAGGTACGCACAGAGATTCTTTCAGCAGGTGCTTCCATCAATTCAATCGTTGCACGAATCGCATCAGGCATATACATCATAGGCAGATAAGTATCTTCTCGTAAAAAGCACTCATAAGATTTGTCTTCCAGTGCATCATGATAGATCTCCACTGCATAATCTGTTGTACCACCACCTGGTGCTGATTTATAACTGATCAAACCAGGATAACGCAGACTGCGCACATCCACGCCAAAACGCTGGAAATAATAATTACACCAAAACTCGCCCGCATATTTACTGATACCATAAACTGTAGTAGGCTCAATAATGGTCTGCTGCGGACACTGTTGTTTAGGCGATGTTGGTCCGAACACCGCAATACTACTTGGCCAGTATACTTTACTCAGCTTTTCTTCACGAGCGATATCTAACACATTCAATAAGCCCTGCATATTCAAATGCCAAGCAAGATTCGGATTCTTCTCTCCTGTTGCAGAAAGAATCGCAGCCAAAAGGTATATCTGAGTAATATTCTGGCGGATGACCTGCACATGGAGCATTTCTTTGTTCATCACATCCAAGCTTACATATGGACCAGTTCCATGCAATAGCGGATTCTCTTCGCGCAAGTCGGAAGCAACCACATTGGCACTACCATAGATTTTACGCAGCGCGAGGGTTAATTCAACACCAATCTGGCCACAAGCGCCGATAACAAGGATACGTTCTTTGTGATGTGACATAACAATCGTTTGGAATGCGCAAAGAAAAACAAAACTTGGCGTAAGTTCGCACCGCATTTAAACATTCCCACATGATACCCGCCTACCTGCAGGAAAAATTCAGCAAGCAATCCTACGATCCCAACAATTTCTTCCTGATCGCAGGCCCCTGCGTGGTAGAAAGCGAAGAACTGGTGATGGAAATTGCGGAGAAAGTCTACGGTATCTGTAAAAAATTAGGCATCCCTTACGTGTTCAAAGCTAGCTATCGCAAAGCCAACAGAACCAGTGCTAGTTCATTTACTGGCTTGGGCGATGATTTGGGTTTATCCTTGATTAAAAAGACTGGCGATACTTTCGGCCTGCCCACTACTTCAGACATCCACGCCCATGAAGAAGCAGCGATGGCAGCGCCTTTCATTGATATTCTGCAGATTCCTGCTTTTCTATGCCGACAAACTGACCTGCTGATTGCCGCTGCAGAAACAGGTAAGATTGTCAATGTGAAGAAGGGCCAGTTCGTGAGTGGTGAAGCGATGAAGTTTGCTGTAGAGAAAATCCGCAAAGCGGGTAATGAGCAAGTGATGTTAACAGAACGCGGTACCACTTTCGGTTATCAGGACTTGGTGGTCGACTATCGCAATATTCCACTCATGCAAGCACATGGTACGCCAGTGATTATGGACTGCACACATAGCTTGCAACAGCCCAACCAAACATCAGGCGTAACGGGCGGCAACCCACAACTGATTGGTACGATTGCCAAAGCTGCAATTGCAGCAGGTGCTGATGGTTTATTCATTGAAACGCATCCCAACCCTGCCTTAGCCAAAAGCGATGGCGCCAATATGCTTCGATTAGACTTATTGGAAGACCTTTTAGTACAGTTGGTAAAACTGAGAAAAGCAGTAGTGTAATTACCAGTATTTGATTGGATTTCTTCTGCTGAAAAGCATGTAACGCTTCAGGTTCATCCAAAATGCCATCACCATGTAAATGATGACAGGCGATCCCATGGTGAGGAAAGAAATGTAAATGAACCAAGTTCTGATCTTGGCGCTGGCAATACCAAATCGTTCGCCCAGTGCGGTGCAAACACCAAAAGCATGCATTTCAAGAATGGCTCTCATCCGATTCATAAATCAATTTTTTGATGTAAAGCGTGGGGGACGCCAAAATTAAACAAAAACACTTCGATAAAAGTTCATTTGTGCAAAAATTGGCACTGCTTTTGCATTAACTTCGCGTCACATTTTTCACCGCTTAAACCACTTTGTATCATGGCTTTTGATATTGAAATGATCAGAAAAGTGTACAGCGAGATGCCTGCCAAAGTAGACGCTGCTAAGAAAGCGTTGGGCCGTCCGCTCACACTCGCAGAGAAGATCCTTTTTGCACACCTGCACACAGACATGCAACTGGCTGATTTTGAGAGAGGTAAGTCTTATGTAGATTTTGCCCCAGACCGTGTTGCCATGCAGGATGCTACTGCCCAGATGGCCTTGCTGCAGTTCATGCAGGCTGGTCGCCCTAAAGTGGCTGTGCCCTCAACCGTACACTGCGATCACCTGATCGTTGCCAAAGACAATAGCAAAACAGACTT
>DALYHN010000293.1:0-2730 GCA_031970875.1 Chitinophagaceae bacterium | reverse complement strand
CAAAGCCGGAGACGCTGGGGTAATTTGCACTATTATTAGTATTTACAGCCTCCCAAACAGTTATTAGTTCAATGATTGCCCCGTACAGGACACATTAAGACAAGTAAGTTTTCAAGTGAAAAATCCGGGAAATCACAGTCTAATTACAAGATATAACTGATGAAGTAGCTTTTTTTGGAAAATTGTCCTTAATTTGTAGACAATTGTCTAAAACCGTAATTTATGGCATCTTCCACAATCGATATTACTAGTAAACTAGATAAAGAAATTAGAAGCATTGTAAAACGCTCAGACTTGAGCCATAAATTTCTTAGGGGTAGAAATGACATCACTTATTCAGATTTTTTTTCAGATAAGTTATTGATGATTCATGTCATAAGGCAAGGTGTCACCTATACTTTATTCAATCTAATTAAAGACACTACTCCCTTCACCGAGGAAAATTGGGCGGATTTTTTAGATATTTCAACAAAGTCATTGCATAGATACAAACAAACAGCAAAGAGCTTTAAGCCAATTCAGTCGGAAAAAATTATCGAAATGGCAGAAGTGACTAATGTTGGTGTAGATGTATTTGGCGATATGAATAAGTTCAAACTTTGGCTCGAAACGCCCAACTTTTCTCTGGGCAACTTAAAACCAATTGATCTGTTGAAAGACTCCTATGGTAAGGAGTTGGTAATAAGTGAACTGACAAGAATCAATCATGGAATTTTAGTTTGATGGAAGCATACCGTTTATCAAGAAAAATGTATGCATCCACTTTGTCAGGAAAAGGTGCTGCATTAAAAGGAGCACGATGGAATTCAATTGGCGTTGAGATGATTTATACAGCCAGCAATCGATCTCTTGCAATGGCTGAAGTTGCTGTGCATTTAAGTTTAGCAACTTTGCCTACCGACTACATGATGGTTACACTCTTTATTCCTGATGATATATCGATTCAAAAGCTTACTGTTGCTGATTTACCTACAGACTGGAATACATTCCCCCATCCGATTTCCACACAGGCGATTGGTGATAAATTTATAGCGGCTAATCAACATTGCATATTACAAATACCTTCTTCTGTTACGCAGGGTGATTACAATTTATTAATCAATCCTAATCACCCAGACTTTTCAAGAATTAAGATTATTACAGTTGAACCCTTCCCATTTGACAAAAGAATTTTTAAATAAAAGAAAAGCATTGATTAAAGGTAGGCTTGGTGATAGTATTCATTTACTAGTCTTCAGTCTCCGCAGAGGCTTCCGTCATTAGGAGACTCTGCGCTTATTTACACCATTCTCCACCAACGCAAGTATGCGGGGCTGGTTGGTGTATGGCGTAGTTGTGCTTGGATAGCATACTGAAGTAATTTGTATGGAAATATTTTTAAGTCCAATAACGCATCTACAATTTGATTGAATAGATACTTGCTGTAACGTGTGGTTATGCCAATTGACACATTCAACTAGGCTTTTAGCATCATACCAATCCCGGAGCATTTAATAAGCAAATGAGTGATTATCAATGCGTTGATCATATGCATAGACGGCTCATTGGTAAATTAGTTTCGTTTATTTTGTTTGTTTCGTTTATTTCGTTTAGGTTGCGTCAGAATTCAAACAAGACGTTACCATGACAGTATCAGCACAAATACAAAAGCCTTCAAAGCTTGACCAAAAAATAGCCATCGAATCATACAATGCTTTAGCGGCAGTAATAGCGCAACTTAACTCTGCGCAACCAGAAATTGAAATAGAAGAAACCAGCGAAAGAATCAAAATTCCTTTGAGTGCTTTAAAGCTTCTCGGAGATATTTTAAAGGCAATGGGAGAGGGTAAATTCATTTCTCTTGTACCAATTGCAACAGAAGTAACTACACAGGCAGCTGCTGAAATTCTAGGTTGCTCAAGACCACATTTGGTTAAGCTACTTGAAGACGGAGAGATCGCGTTTACTAAAGTTGGAAAGCATAGAAGGATACAATTTGATGATATCATGAACTATAGAAATCAAATGAAGCAACAGCAGAAACAAAACATTATTGATATCATGAATTTAGACGAGGAAACTGGTTTATATGATTCATAGTGTTCGGTTTACAGTTGTCTTAGATACAAATGTTGTCTATCCTGTAATTATTCGGGATATTTTATTCTGGTTTGCACAAATACTTTAGTGATCTCAACACATGGATTTGTAAAGAAACAAAGCAAAGTACCGGATATTGAAATTGAAAGGGCTGAACAACAACGCAAAAAATATTTTATAGACAAGCAAAAAAGCAGCAAATGAAAACCTACACATTAGAAGAAGTTCAAGATAAAATAATAGGGAAGAAAGGAACGCCCAAGCGCGACAAGTTTGAATATGAATTACAAATGGACTTGATTGGTAAAGCAATTAAAGAAACCAGACAAGAGCGTAAACTCACACAAGAGCAGCTTGGTCAATTAGTTGGCGTTCAAAAAGCGCAGATATCAAGACTTGAAAGCAATGCAAGTAATGTAACCATCGATACATTAATGAAAGTGTTTGGTGCATTGAAAGCCAAAGTGAAAATTCAAGTTGAATTGCCAAACGCTAAATTTAACGTTGCGAGATAACAACATTATTTGAGTATTACAGTGACTCATCTTCATGCGCATATTTTATTCATCAATCCCGCTTCTTGCGGGATTTTTTATTTAGATACTTTTGCTCCATGAAAGCAATTGTTTGTCAGGATAAGGAGCAAGCACT
>DALYHN010000292.1:0-2733 GCA_031970875.1 Chitinophagaceae bacterium | reverse complement strand
AACGGCTTCGATATGAATTTTCCCATCTGGGGTTGGAATGAATGTTTGATTACGTATGTTTTGGCTGCTGCATCACCCAGACATGGCATTAGCAAAGCTGTTTATGATGGCACATGGGCTGGTAGTAGTGGATTTAAAAATGGAAAATCTTACTACGGCTATACTTTGCCACTGGGCAATTTTGATAAAGGCGGTCCGCTTTTCTTTGAGCAATACACATTCATGGGTATCAATCCCAATGGCTTAAAAGATAGCTTAGGTATTGACTATTTTGAGCAGGCGAGAAATCATACACTGATTAATCGGGCCTATTGTATAGAGAATCCTAAAAAATACAAAGGCTATAGTGAGTACTGCTGGGGGCTAACTGCAGGCGATAGTTACAAAGGTTATGTAGCACATTGCCCTGAAGTAGATATGGGCGTCATTCAACCAACAGCAGCCATTGCATCTTTACCATTTACGCCTAAAGAAAGTATGCAGGCCATGCGTTATTTTTATGAGGAGTTGGGTAATAAGATATGGAGCCCTTATGGCTTTGTGGATGGATTCAGTATTCATCATAACTGGTATGCGAAATCACATTTGGCGATTGACCAAGGCCCTATTGTAGTGATGATTGAAAACCATCGTACCCAACTCATCTGGAAATTGTTCATGCAGATTCCTGATGTACAGAACGGATTAAAGAAACTTGGGTTTGTTTTTCCTGCAACTACAACTAAATAATATCCTCGATGAAAAAGCGCTTATTCGCAATAGCCATCTTGTTTACTTCTCTTGCACAAGCTCAGTTAAAAACTGTGGTGATGAGTTATAATATTCGTTTTGATTCACCCAACGATGGTGAAAACAAATGGGAGATTAGGCGTGGTCATTTGGCTGGATTGGTTCGTTATCATGATCCGGAATTCTTAGGCGTACAGGAAGCACTGCATCATCAATTGCAATATTTACAGGAATCATTGCCAAATTTTCAATGGATTGGTGTGGGTAGAGATGATGGCCAGCAAAAAGGTGAGTATTCGGCTATTCTGTATCGAGCAGATCTGTATGAATGCCTGCAACAAAAAACTGTTTGGTTATCGCCTACGCCGGATAAGCCTTCCAAAGGATGGGATGCTGCATTAGAGCGTATTTGTACTTACGGTTTGTTCAAACATAAAAAATCGAAAAAGCTGATCTGGGTAATGAATACCCATTTCGATCATGTAGGTAAGGAAGCAAGATTGGAATCTGCCAAGCAATTATGGCAACTGGCTGAATCTTTGCAACAACAAAAGAAAATACCGCTGGTCTTGATGGGCGATTTGAATGTAAGACCTGAAGATCCACCATTGGTGTTCTTGAATAGTGTGATGGATCACGCCAGAAGTCTTTGTGCACAACCTTACGGTAATCCAGATACCTGGAATGCTTTCCGCTTCAAGGAAAAACCCAATGGCCAGATTGATCATATCTTCTTACACCGAGCTTTTCCCGCGACAGTGCTGAAATATGCCACTATTACGGACTCCTATGATTTGAAATACCCATCAGATCATTTACCTGTACTAGCACATCTTCAATTCAAATAAATCAAAATGGCAGCTACCATATCCAGAGCCGATTTTTTACAGAGAACAGCCATGGCTGGGGCCGCTGTTTTATTGCAGTCGCTGGAATCATGGGCCGGAGAATCCAACCAAGTGCTACGTGTTGGCATCATTGGTTGTGGCAGTGTAAGCAATCGTTATATTCCGCATCTACAAGCTTCGCCTCACGTGCAAATTGTTAGTCTTTGTGACATTCGTTACGAAAGAGCTGTTGCGCAGAACAAGCAATACAATGTTGGTGCTGCTACCTATGCAAGCATAGATGCGATGCTAAAGGGTGTGCCCTTTGATATGCTCGTGACACTTACGGATATGCAAGCGCATGGCGCTTTGAATAAGCAAGCTTTACTTGCTGGCAAACATGTGTGGAGTGAAAAGCCCATGGCCAATACTTATGCTGAAGGAAAAACTTTGTTTGAATTGGCCAAGCAAAAAAAATTACGCATCTGGGGTGCACCCGCAGTGGTGAATAGTCCGCAATTTGTTTTCATGAGTAAAGCGATTCAGGAAGGCAAATTAGGTAAGGTGTCAGCTGCACATGGGCAGTACGGACATACCGGACCAACATGGAGTGCTTTTTTCTATGAACAAGGCGGCGGTAGTATGCCTGATCTGGGTGTGTATAATATGGCTACGCTAACAGGGTTATTGGGTCCTGCCACCAGTGTGATGGCGATGACGAGTATTGTAACACCTGAGCGACAGGTAGATGATAAGGGGAAGATTAAAGTAGTAGCTGAAGACAATGCACATGTATTGTTATCGCATGCGAATGGAGTCATCAGTCATGTGATGTGCGGCTTCAATTATTTTGATCCACATGGACATGAAGCCACTAATCAAACCCTGCATTCTATTCAGATTTATGGTACGCATGGGAATATGCGCCTGATTGGGTATGATTGGGAACCGAATGGTGTGTACTTGGATACATCGTGGTCAGAGCCACAAGTATTGCACCAAAAAAATGCAGAAGGCTATCAATGGCAGGAGGGTGCCACAAAAGTGGCAGAATCATTGGTGCAAAAAACTGAACCACGCATTGCAGCAGAACATGCTTTGCATGTATTGGAAATTATAGAAGCAGCAAGAAAATCACAAGAAACAGGAAAGCGTATTGCATTAAGCAGCAAGTTCA
>DALYHN010000291.1:0-2739 GCA_031970875.1 Chitinophagaceae bacterium | reverse complement strand
CAATCAGTAAAACAGCAATCGCAGAGTTGATCACAGCATTGATGGCTGCGAAAATGTGTACATCAAAGCCAAGGTCAACTTCTAGCTTTACGCGGCCGAGAATCACCACTGCTGCGAAAACCACGAAGGAGAAAATACCAATGAGCCATTTGGCTTTAGGATCATTCTTTTGTATAGATGCTTGTAACATAGTCTAGAGATTGAAAAGATAACAAACGCTTAGCGGATTAGTTTATCCAGCGTTTTCTGCTTTTTGTTTAGAACGGAAGAACAAAACAAAACCTGTTACCAATACCACAATAATCAGCCAAAGCCAGCTCAGGTCAATGATTTGCGTGAAGACTGTACTCTTTTTGGTTCTGTCTTTTTCTAACAACAACAAACCAATATCTCTGGCGAGCTTCTTCAGCGAAGCTGAATCGAGTCCGTTGTAATAACCACGAACATGGTATTGCTTATCAATCAAGACAAAGCGATTGGTATGCACAAAATCTGGACTCACGGGACCTTCCGCAAACTTGTCGACCTTCAATTCATTAAACGCAAAATTGTAAATGCTATCGCGATTGCCGGTGAGCATCCACCAGTTGTCGTGATTTACGCCCATCTTATCTGCATACTTTTTCAATACATGTGCAGAATCTCTTTCCGGATCAATGGTGAAAGAAACGAACTGCACAATGGAAGTATCAATCTTTCTACGTGTGTTGCCACCTTTGATAAAAGATTGCTGGAGTTTGGACATATTCTTTGTCATCACCGGACAAATACCACCACAGCTGGTAAAAAAGAAATCCATCACCATAATCTTACCGGGCTTATCGTACAAGGCAACCGTATCACCCAATTGATTCTGCAAACGCATGTTGGCAATTTTATGCCAAACCGTATCCTGCTGCATTTTTCCATTCTCTACACTAGTCAATACAGTATCTGGCAAATATTTACGTGGCATTACCACAGCATCCGTACTGTAGAATCGCACCAAGAGATAACTGGTTACGGGAATCAATACAGCTACCAACAAGGCAAGGAGCGCTTTCTTATTCATGCTGCAAAAGTAGGGTAACAAAAAACCATCGCCGCAGGGCGATGGTAATATCTTTTGTGAAAATCAGTCAGATTAGTGCTTTTCTTCGGCTTTGTGCTCACCTTCTTTGTGATCAGCAGCGCCGTGCTCTTTCTTTTCACCTTTTACAGTGCTCGCTTCCTTATGATGTGGATCATAGGTATTGCGCAGGTTCTTGTACGAGTTACCATCGTACAAAAAGGCAATAATGAACCAAATGAAAAGGGCCAAAGGCACTACAATGGTCATGATCATGTTGCGGATCTCATGCTTCAAGTGCATGAAATAAGCAACGATATAGAAAGCTTTTGCCATCATCAGGATTACGATCACACCTTTTAATCCAAGGCGAAGGCCTTCCTGATCCAAAGGAATTTTGATCATCCAGAAACCGATAGCCAATTCTACGATAGTCAGAACAGTCAGAATCCAAGTAATGCGCCAAATCTCTTTAGTACCACCACCGTGATTCTCTGCGTGTTGTGCGTGAATATTTACAGGCTCCATGAGCTATTGCTTAAAAGGTTGATTAAATAAGATAGAAACAAGTGAATACGAATACCCATACCAGATCTACAAAGTGCCAGTACAGACCAGCTTTCTCGATCATCAGGTAATGGCCTCTTCTGTCGAACACACCATTCAGGGTCATGATCAACATAATGATGTTAATCACCACACCACTCAATACGTGGAAACCATGGAAACCTGTGATAGTGAAGAAGAAGTTGGTAAAGTTCGTAGAGATAGCTACAGAACCATCATGGTTCAGGAAAGGATTGCTACCCCACCATGCACCTTCATGATACAGGTGTGTCCACTCCCAAGCCTGACAACCTAAGAACGCAGCACCACCAATGATGGTGAGGATCAGGTTTCTTACCACGCCTTTGCGATCCATGTTATGACCAGCATGCACAGCCAACACCATGGTTACAGAACTGATGATCAGGATGAAGGTCATGATACTTACAAACACCAGCGGTGCATGTACGCCTTCCGGAGCGAAAGGAAAACTCTTGAATACTTCGTTGGGGTCAGGCCATCCGTTGGTTGAGAAACGGGTAGTTCCGTAAGCGATCAGGAATGCACCAAAAGTGAAAGCATCGCTCATGAGGAAATACCACATCATGAGTTTGCCATACTCTACGTTGAAGGGGCTTTTACCACCACTCCACCACTTCGTGGTTGCTGTTGTTGTACTTGCCATTCAGGTTTAAATTTCAGGTTCACAAAAATATTGGCTGAGGCTTAAAAAAGCTGCACAAAGCAAGACTTTTTTATTGCTTATCCAACCCAGTTATAAAAAATAAATAGATATATCCAAAGCAGGTCTACAAAATGCCAGTAAGTAGCTGCAATCTCCAGTGGAACAGGGCTATACTGCTTCACTGAAGTACGAAATGCACGGAAAAAGATCACCAACAGCGCAATTACGCCACCCAGCACATGTACCATGTGCAAACCTGTGATCACCAGCAAGAAGCTGGCTGCAGGGTTACTTTTGGCGCCCACCAGGCTGATTCCTGCTTTTTCCAAGTGCTGAAAACCTACATATTGCAGTACTGTGAACACAATACCCAATATTGCAGTAGCTGTTATCAAAGAACGATATCGCTGCATTTCTCTTGCTTTGAAAGATTTCAAAGCCAAATGCATGGTTACGCTGC
>DALYHN010000290.1:0-2742 GCA_031970875.1 Chitinophagaceae bacterium | reverse complement strand
GAAATGCGCATCATTAGTGGTTACGGGTAATAATGCCAATCTATTGGTGCCAATCATAAGTTTCATTCCTTGTTTAAAACTGTTCGCTTGTTAAAAGCGCTGCCTTGCCTCAAACTTATCCTGCTTTAGCAGCAAAATATTTCTGGCAGTAAACGTAAGAAATAATCAAAGCAGCAAAGATGGGAATCATGGTCAGCATACCCATATCAAATCCGTTCACTTTTAAATTGGAGTAAACAGCAGCAATCAGGTCGTACGTGAGACCGGCATAAGCCCATTCCTTGATGGTTTTATAACCAGGAATCACTAGCGCAATACTGCCTAATAGCTTGGCTACGCCGATAAAAGGAATAAAGTATTCCGGATAGCCGAGTTGCATAATAAAAGTCTTGGCTTCAGGAACCAGTAAAATATCTGGAACAGCTGTGAATGCCATAAAGCCTGCAAAAAGGATCGTGCTGATCCAGTAAATGTTTTTAATCTTTTTCATAGCAGTTGTTTGAAAACAACTTACGAAAATCAACCAGCCCGTTCAAAACAATGTGATGAAATACGTTTACCCATGAAATAGCCGCTTTGACAATAATTCCGCTTACAAAAACTAACATCTGTTATCTTCGCGCCAGAAAAGTAAGTCATATGAAAGAAGTTGTGATTGTTTCCGCTGTACGTACCCCAATGGGTAGTTTTGGTGGTAGCCTTAAGTCGCTCACTGCCACGCAATTAGGCGCAGTAGCCATCAAGGGTGCGTTGAATAAAGCAGGTTTGTCGCCAGACAAAGTGAATGATGTGTTGATGGGTTGTGTGATCCAGGCCAATTTGGGCCAGGCACCTGCACGTCAGGCAGCTAAGTTTGCCGGTTTACCCAATGAAGTGAATTGTACAACTATAAATAAGGTTTGTGCCAGTGGTATGAAAGCTATCGCACAGGCTGCGCAAAGTATTAAACTGGGTGATGCAGATATTGTAGTGGCTGGTGGTATGGAAAGTATGAGTAATGTGCCTTTCTATGCAGAGCACATGCGCTGGGGCAATAAATATGGTCATGTGAGTTTTCTGGATGGTTTGGCGAAAGATGGTTTAACCGATGTGTATGACGGCAAAGCCATGGGTAATGCTGCTGAATTGTGTGCGAGAGAATGTGGTATTACACGTGAAGATCAGGATGCTTTTGCGATTGAAAGCTACAAACGCAGTCAGGCTGCATGGGAGCGTGGTGCATTTGCAGATGAGATTGTGCCTGTGGAAATTCCACAACGTAAAGGTGATCCTGTAGTGTTTGCAAAAGATGAAGAGCCATTCAATGTAAAGTTTGATAAGATTCCAACATTGAGTCCGGCTTTCCAGAAAGAAGGTACTGTTACTGCAGCAAATGCATCAACTATGAACGATGGTGCAGCAGCATTGGTCTTAATGAGTGCTGATAAAGCCAAAGAGTTGGGTTTACAACCTATTGCTAAGGTATTGGCTTACGCCGATGCAGAACAAGCGCCTGAATGGTTCACCACAACGCCAGCATTAGCTGTGCCCAAAGCAGTTGCTAAAGCAGGGTTAAGCATGCAGGATATTGATTTCTGGGAACTGAATGAAGCATTTAGTGTAGTAGGTATTGAGAATTCACGCAGAATGCAACTGGATCCTGCAAAAGTGAATGTGCATGGTGGCGCGGTAAGTTTGGGTCACCCATTGGGTGCCAGTGGTGCACGTATCATCGTAACACTGATCAATGTATTGAAGCAAAACAAAGGTCGTTATGGTGCAGCCGGCATCTGTAATGGTGGCGGCGGTGCTAGCGCAATGGTGATTGAATTACTTTAAGGTTAAGTAAGATAGTATTACATAAAAAATCCTCCGTTTTTGCGGAGGATTTTTCTTTTCATGCAAGCATCATCAAATAGTCGCATCGTCTTTAGATATGCTCTTCTTTGTATAGTCAAGGATAATATTGGTGAGTAATAGGCCAAGCACAGCAAAATACACAGTACTTCTCCATGGATTGGAAGTAATGGCACAAGTACCATTCACGCAACCTATTTGTGCATAGTAAATATATCCGCTAATGCTACCTAGAATTGCGCCTAGTAGATACCATCTATATCGCTGTATTAATTGATTCATGCTTTCACTTTTATCTTGACACTTTTAGCTTTTCACTTTTGCCTTTTACCTTACTACAGCATTGTTGTTGGGCAAACATAATCCGTAATCCGAAATTTTCCGGTTTCCTTGATGGCTTTGAAACCGCCTTGTACATCAATCAAGTTATCAAATCCTCTTGCTTTCAGGATAGAACAGAAGATCATACTTCTGTATCCACCGGCACAATGTACATAGACAGGTTTGTCTTTGGGTACAGATTGCATATTGTCGTTGAGATAATCCAAAGGGATATTCACGGCATCCAAAATATGTTCTGCATCGTACTCGCTTTTTCTTCTAGCATCCAGGATGAAAGTGTCAGGATGACTTTCTTTAATTACTGCTAATGCGTCAGCTGAAAGGGTAGGAATGGTATCTATTTCCTTACCTGCTTTTTTCCAGCTCTCAAAGCCGCCTTGTAAAAAGCCAATAGCATTGTCATAACCCACACGGGCCAATCGGGTAACCACTTCTTCAACCTTATCATCATCTGCTACAAGCAAAATTTGTTGCTGCAAATCTGTAACCAATGTTCCTACCCATGGTGCAAATGTGCCATCAATACTAATATTGATTGAGTTAGGGATATATCCTTTAGCGAAT
>DALYHN010000289.1:0-2743 GCA_031970875.1 Chitinophagaceae bacterium | reverse complement strand
CCGGCCTGCTGTGCAAAATCGCGGATGCGTTCAATGGGGTGGTAGCTTACCCAGACAAATTGAAACGAAGCCACACTGTCTTTAGCTGCAGCAAGATCTTTTGCTTCGGTTTTACAATGTTGGCAGTCGGGACTGAAATAAATAAAAACCACTGGCTTCCCTTCAGATAACTGTTGTTTTACCAGCCAGTTACCATCTGTTTTGAGCAGATTAAATTCAGGTATTTGAGGATTGCGTTTGTATGGTGGTATGCTGTCGAACTCCGGTGGAATCTGTGCGCCGATCGTTGAATGCAGCAAAAAGAACAGGCATATCAGGCTTATCCAGCGCATTAGAGTGCTTTTACTGTGTTCAGTAATTTGGGCATCACATAACCATCTTTGAAAACCTGTACAAGCTGGTGTTTGCTATTATACACAGCAGCGAATGGTGTTACTGTTGGACGGAAAAAAGAAGCAAGCTTGAGGTCGGTGTCCATGCCTAAATAAATGTTTGGATACCCATCGATGCCCGTTTCCAGAATAAACTCAGCTATTTTCTGCTTATCTGTACTAATGCTTGCATAAACAATAGACAGTTTTTTCAGCGTTGCCATGTTTTCAATGATGTCTTTGGTCTCCATCGCACAATGGGCACAGGTGGGGCTAAAAATAAAAATCAATACAGGCTTGCCGGCGGGCAGATTGGCTTTGGTAAAGTTTTTGTTTTGGAGTGTCTTTAAAGTAAATGCTGGTAAAGCCTTCTGTTTCTGATAAGGTGCATCATTGCTTTGCTGTGCGAAAACATTGCAGATAAATGCAAACAAGAAGAATGCTGACATTAATTGTTTCATGACTGCTTATTGGCTTCCATCATGCGCATTTCCTTGGCATCTTGCAAGAACTCTGATGCGAAGATGAAATTGTTCAACAATTGGTCTTTACTGAAGATGATTTCTTTATTAGAACCTTCCCACTGCTTTTTACCATTGTGCAGGTAGACGATATGATCGCCTATTTCCATCACACTATTCATGTCGTGTGTTACCACAATGGTAGTGGTGTTAAATTCAGCAGTAATCTCTTTGATTAGTTTATCAATCACCAAAGATGTCTGTGGATCAAGTCCCGAGTTAGGTTCATCGCAAAACAGGAAAGCCGGGTTTAGTACTAGTGCGCGGGCAATACCCACACGCTTTTTCATACCACCACTGATCTCAGCAGGAAATTTTTTGTGGGCATCTTTCAGATTTACCCTGTTCAATA
Organism: Chitinophagaceae bacterium; assembly: GCA_031970875.1. GTDB lineage: Bacteria > Bacteroidota > Bacteroidia > Chitinophagales > Chitinophagaceae > JAFLBI01. The sequence goes on along the minus strand of DALYHN010000289.1, from coordinate 1,499 downwards.
CTTCATCTACCCTTCTTTTCTTATCTGTATAAGTGCCGCTGGCAAACATGTCCAGTGGAAACATCACATTCTGCTCCACAGTCATGGAATCGAAAAGCGCAGAGCCTTGAAACAGCATGCCAATTCGCTGGCGCAATGCTTTTTTCTGATCGCGGTCCATACCTAGCATATTTGCACCTTCATAGATGATTTCTCCCTTGTCTGGTTCAAATAAGCCCACCATGCATTTGGTAAGTACGGTTTTACCGCTGCCACTGGCGCCGATGATCAGGTTACATTTACCCGGCTCCATCACTGCAGAAATATCCGAGAGAATGGTGCGGTCGCCAAAATGCTTTTCTATATTCCTGATCTCGATCATGTTGCTAATGTAAGTTAATCAAACTTGAACGCATTTATAAAACGGATGGCTGGTTGCGCAGCAAGTCTTCAAAATTATCTCTGCGACGAATTAAATGTGCTTTATCGTCTTTATACAATACTTCCGCTGGCTTGTAGCGTGAGTTATAATTGCTCGACATCTCAAAGCCATAAGCACCTGCATTGTAGAAAACCAGGAAATCACCTTCGCTGATCTCACTCAACGCTCGGTCTGTAGCGAAATTATCTGTCTCACAAATATTGCCTGTGATGGTATACGTTTTCTTCACGCCATCCGGATTGCTGATGTTTTCAATGCGGTGGAAAGCATCATAAAACATAGGACGGATGAGGTGGTTGAAACCACTGTTCACACCGGCAAAACTGATTTGCGGATTATGTTTCAACACATTCACTTCTGTAATGAAATAACCAGCTTCACTTACAATGAATTTTCCCGGCTCAAACCATACCTGTAACGGTTTGCCATAAGTAGTTTGTACTTTTTCAAATGCAGTAGCAATGGCTTTGCCGAGTGCAGTAATATCCGTGCCTTCATCACCATCTTTATACGGCACTTTAAATCCGCCGCCCAGATCAATAAAGCCCAGCTCCGGAAAGCGGGGCATCAACTCGAACAACACATCCAAGCCTTTAATAAAGACTTCCACATCCTTGATTTCACTGCCTGTGTGGATATGCAAACCGCGAATCTGTATGTTGTGTGTTTGCATCAAGGCAATAACATCATCAATCTGTTCTACCGGAATACCAAACTTGCTGTTCTCGTGACCAGTAGAGATTTTCAGGTTGCCGCCTGCCATGATATTCGGCTTCAAGCGAATGCCCACAGGATAACTATGTCCGTATGCTTTGCCAAATTTCTCCAGATTGGAGAGGCTGTCGATATTAATGTTTACGCCCAGTTCTTTTGCTTCTGCTATTTCGCTAAAAGCAATGCCATTGGAAGTGTATAAAACATTTTCCGGTGCATGACCTGCGTGTAATGCCAGTTTCACTTCGTTGATAGAGCTGCAATCAATAGGTGCATCAATTGTCTTCAATAGACGCAGGATATTGATATTGGTCAAAGCCTTACAGGCATAAAAAATGCGGGTATCTGTTGCAGCAAAAGCTGT
>DALYHN010000288.1:0-2770 GCA_031970875.1 Chitinophagaceae bacterium | reverse complement strand
TACAAATGGCAGCAATTTCTCATAAGGAACTTTTTCTCAGGCATGTGGCGCAAACCTCACAAGCACCAATTGGTATTGAGATGGTGAAGGCGGAGGGCGTGTATTTGTATGGAGCAGATGGACAGCAGTATATTGATTTGATTGCCGGCTTTAGCGTTGCGAATATTGGGCATTCTGATCCTGCTGTGGTGCAAGCTGTGCAAGCACAAGTTGCTGAATACATGCACTTGATTGTGTATGGTGAGTTTATTCAACAACCACAAGTAGCATATGCTAAATTGCTGACAGAGCATTTGCCTGCTTCTTTAAACTGTGTCTATTTTACGAACAGCGGTACTGAAGCTACCGAAGGTGCTATGAAGCTGGCTAAGCGCGTAACAGGCAGAACACGCATCATTAGCTTCAATAATAGTTATCATGGCAGCACACAAGGTGCGTTGAGTGTAATGGGTGGTGAATACTGGCGCAATGCATTCCGACCATTATTGCCGGATGTGTTACACCTAGAGTATGGAAGTGCCGAAGCCCTAGAGGCCATTGATCATACGATTGCTTGTGTGATCATGGAAGCTGTGCAAGCAGAAGCTGGGGTGAAAGCGCCTGAAGCAGCCTGGATTCAGGCAGTCAGGAAAAAATGTGATGAGCACTGTGTGTTATTGATACTGGATGAAATTCAATCAGGCTTTGGTAGAACGGGTAAGCTCTGGGCTTTTGAACATTTTGGTATTGTGCCGGATATTTTGTTGTTGGGAAAAGCATTGGGTGGTGGTATGCCACTAGGTGCGTTTATTGCAGATCAACGATTGATGTCTACGCTGACGCATGATCCGGTGTTAGGACATATCACTACGTTTGGCGGTCACCCAGTTTCTTGTGCTGCCGGTAAAGCAGCTTTTGAAGTTTTATTGGCTAGCGATTGGATGGCGACTGCCCCGAATTTAATTACTGAGCTAGGAGAAGCATTATTGCAGCATTCATTGGTGCAGCGTGTGCATCGTTTTGGTGCATGGATGGCTGTGGAGTTTGCAGATGATGCAACAGCACAATCCATCATTCATCGTACGGTGAAACATGGCTTAATTACAGATTGGTTTTTATTCGCTCCTAATTGCATGCGCATTGCACCGCCGTTGCGCATTAGCGTAGCAGAAATGCAAGTAGTTCGTACTAAATTATTGGAAGTGTTGAATGCTTAAGCTTCGCACTCTAATCTGCAAAAGCGACTATACAATTTCTCGTATACCGGAATGATATTGTGAATATCGAAACGCTTGGCTTGTTCGTAGGCTTTCTCCTTCATTGTTTCCAGCTTGGCATCATCACTTAATAAGCCGATAGCATATTCACTCATAGCCGCAACATCGCCAACATCGGCCATATAACCAGTTTCCCCTTGAATATTGATTTCACTCAAACCACCCGCATTGGTGCTGATCACAACTGATCGCGCAGCCATCGCTTCTAAAGCAGCCAAACCAAAGCTTTCATATTCTGATGGCAACAAGAACACATCACTCACAGCTAGAATATCTTCCATCTGTTCTTGTTTACCCACAAAACGTACATCCTCATCAATGTGTAACTCACGTGCCAACTCTTCCATCGCAAAACGTTCTGGTCCGTCGCCCACCATCAATAATTTAGCAGGCATACGTAACCGAACAGCCGCAAAGACTTTCAATACATCACCTACACGTTTTACTTTTCTAAAGTTGGAGGCGTGCATCAGGATTTTTTCACCCTTGGGTGCTATTACTTGTCGAAAAGCGTCAATGGGCTTTTTGCTGAAGCGAGTGAGGTCAACAAAATTGTAGATCACTTCAATGTCTTTGGTGATCTGAAAGTATTTAAAGGTTTCTTCTTTCAGGTTTTGCGATACCGCCGTGATGGCATCACTCTCATTAATGGAGAAAGTCACCACAGGTTCATAAGTCTTATCCTTACCTACCAATGTAATATCTGTTCCGTGCAAGGTGGTAATCACAGGCACATCTCTACCTTTCTTCTGTTTCACGATTTGTTTGGCTAAATAAGCTGCTGATGCGTGCGGTATGGCATAATGCACGTGTAAGAGATCCAAATCGTGGTTGATGATCACATCCACCATCATACTGGCCAAAGCCAATTCATAAGGTGGATAATCGAAGAGCGGGTAGGAGTTTACCCTTACTTCATGGTAAAAGATATTGGTATTGAACTCATTCAGTCTCACCGGCTGCTGGTAAGTGATAAAATGAACCTGATGGCCTTTATCGGCCAGTGCCTTGCCTAATTCCGTTGCCAATACACCGCTACCGCCATAGGTGGGATAGCACACAATGCCTATTTTCATGAAGTTGTTTTGCGTGACTAAATAACAACTAATAATCCAAATGGTTACTACCAATGGTCACAGGGACAAAAATTTGACCAATTCTTCATTTATCTTTAGCCACATGAAAAAATTACTCTTTTTGCTGGCTGCACTGCCATTTTGTGTAGCAGCTCAAACAGAAGAAGATGCGGTTTTCATCCGCAAACTGGCAGATGAAGTGCTGGTGAATGGTAAAGCGCATGATTTACTGCGCGATTTAACCAAGAATATTGGTCATCGCCTATCAGGTTCACCTCAATACAACAAGGCTGCTGTTTGGGGTAAAACCGAAATGGAGAAAATGGGCGCAGATAAAGCTTGGTTGCAAGAATGTCTGGTGCCTAACTGGAAGCGCGGTAAAGACGAAGTATTCATTGCTGAAATGGATGGACGCAAGCAAAAGCGCATGCTGAATGC
>DALYHN010000287.1:0-2772 GCA_031970875.1 Chitinophagaceae bacterium | reverse complement strand
AAACTCATCGGCACCGGCTTGCGATACAAACGGCTGCCAATTCTTTCTTCTACATAATAAGTCTTGGTCTTGGGATCGTATTTCACTTCACGCTTGAGGTAAAGCGAATCATTAAAGTCGAAAGCATGACTTTTGGGCGCGTTAAACTGATCAGCTCTTCTGTCATTGATGGGGAAACGCAAAGAATCTTTCTGCTGTGCAAACAATACACTGTTGCAACAACAAAACAAGATAATGATGTAGCCCGGAAGCGAATATTTCCTACGCGAAAAAAACAATAGTTAGTCTACTTGGTCAGGTAACGTTGCAGCGATATCAAATATTTTTAAGTGACTGTTTAATAATGTCTTCTAAAGTTACGTCGGTATTCAGAGATTTCAGTGTTTTTTGTACAGCCGCTTCTGCCGCATTGCGGGCAATGCCCAAAGCCACCAGCGCCTGAATGGCATCCTGACCGGGCAGCTGTGCAACTGCACCTGTGGCACTCAGCGCCTTATCGCCCATATGCTTACCTACTTTATCGCGTAGCTCCACCACCAATCTTTCGGCAGATTTCTTACCAATACCCTTGATTTTCTCCAATTGAGCCGTATTGCCTTGCGCTATTGCTTGAATAATCTCTTCAGGCTTCATGCCAGACAGCATCATTCTAGCCGTAGAAGCGCCTACCCCAGAAACACTAATGAGCAACAAAAACAGGTCTTTTTCAGCTGTATCAGCAAAGCCAAATAAAGTCTGGGCGTTCTCAGTTATATGCAAGTAGGTGAATAACAGGCCACTGTCTTTCTGACTAATGGCCGAGTAAGTATGCAGGCTGATCTGAAGATCATACCCTACTCCATTAACGTCTACTACTACTCTGGCCGGTGTTTTTACTGCAAAATGGCCTCTAACAAAAGCGATCATAGGCCTTAAAAGTACATGGAAATCATGAAGTAAGCATGTTTTGACTAACCCGCGTTAGCTTATTTGCCCTTTCTACCTATCTAAAAAGGGTTAAGTTTGCGCCCTCAAAGTAAACTCCGTATGAGCACCAGAGCAGCCATCACCGCAGTAGGCGGATATGTTCCTGAAACCAAACTCACCAATTTCGATTTGGAGAAAATGGTGGATACCAACGATGAGTGGATTAGAACCAGAACTGGTATTGAGGAACGCCGCATTCTGAAAGAGCCAGGTAAAGCCAGCAGTGATATGGCCGTACCCGCTATTCAGGAAATCCTGCGCAAGAAGAATATGGATGCTACAGAAATTGACTGCATCATTTGTGCGACTGTTACGCCGGATATGGTGTTTCCTGCTACTGCAAATATTATTGCAGATAAGATTGGCGCAACCAATGCCTGGGGCTATGATATGAGCGCTGCCTGCAGCGGATTCTTGTTTGCGTTGACTACCGGCGCCATGTACATTGAAAGTGGCCGCTTCAAGAAAGTGATTGTGGTGGGCGTTGACAAAATGAGTGCCATTATTGATTATACCGACCGTGCCACTTGTATCATTTTTGGTGATGGCGCCGGCGCTGTTTTGCTGGAACCTAATCAGGAAGAAGTGGGCGTATTGGATAGTATTCTGCGCAGCGATGGTAGTGGTAGACAGTACTTGCACATGAAAGCAGGTGGATCACTGAAACCTGCCACGATGGAAACCGTATTGGCAAAAGAACACTTTGCGTATCAAGAAGGTCAGGCTGTATTCAAGTTTGCTGTAAAAGGCATGGCCGATGTAAGCGCTGAATTGTTAGAACGCAATGGCCTTACTGGTGAAGACATTGCTTGGCTGGTACCGCATCAGGCCAATCTCCGCATTATTGATGCAACTGCCAACCGCATGGGCTTACCCAAAGAGAAAGTGATGATCAATATTCATCGCTATGGCAACACCACTGCAGCAACCATTCCACTTTGTTTGTGGGAATGGGAAAGCCAACTGAAGAAGGGCGACAATATCGTGCTCGCTGCATTCGGGGGCGGCTTTACTTGGGGCGCTACTTGGGTGAAGTGGGCGTATTAACGATTGCTGATTTTCTATTTGAGATTTGAGATTGTGCTATTCTCGTAGGTAAAGGCCTAGGTGACCAATTGGTCTTTTGACTTTTAGCTTTTACTTAAGCTTGAGCTCCCCTGCTTTTAACAACCAACTTTAATGGCTTTTTCCCCTTAATAATAATGGCCGTATTTACGGATGGCTCTTTTTTGTAGGGCGACGCAAAGGAGAAATTACTCAAGAGCTCAGCCATGATCATGTGCATTTGAATATTGGCAAAGCCTTGCCCTATGCACGTTCGCTTACCCTGACCAAACGGTATATACACAAACGCCTTGCCCTGCAACTGTTGTTTCTCGAAGTTATCTGGTGAGAATTGTTGAGGATTGCTCCAATAGTCTTTATGCTGATGCATTACAAAAGGCGTAATCATCACGATAGAGCCCTTTCTAATCTTATATCCTTCAATAATATCATCCTCCATACATTGGCGCATGTAAAACCAAACCGGCGGATACAAACGCATGGCTTCTTTCATGCACAATTTCAAATAGGGTAAATCCCGCTGCTGCCAATCTTCCACACGCGCCACTTTATTGGCATCAAGCTCCTGATGAATCTTTTCTTGTTCACTCGGATGTTTGGCAATGCAATACAATGACCAACACAAAGCAGCTGCAGTTGTTTCAAAACCTGCAAACAAGAAATTCATAATGGTATCCCTATAATCCTTGTACGTTATCGTTTTGTTGGCATAAGCTTCATTCAAAACAGCCGTTAATGCAC
>DALYHN010000286.1:0-2801 GCA_031970875.1 Chitinophagaceae bacterium | reverse complement strand
GGATAGAAATAATCATCCATGTGAATACCGTCCAAATCGTATCTGCTCACCAGATCACGCACTACGCGGTTTACATGATCTCTTGCTTCAGGTATGCCTGGATCAAAATATTTTTTATCGCCATACACCACAAACCATTCAGGGTGTACTTTGGTGATATGGGATGGAGCAATTTTAGATTTATTGATGTTGAATACTGCACGATATGGGTTGAGCCAAGCATGAAACTCCATACCTCTTTTGTGTGTTTCTTCAATCATGAAAGCTAAAGGATCATAGTAGGGTGAAGGTGGTTGTCCCTGAACACCAGTCAGGTACTCACTCCATGGCTCGTATTGCGAAGGGTAGAATGCATCTGCAACAGGGCGCACCTGAAAGACGATGGCATTCATGCCATTGCGTTGATGCATATCGAGCAGGCGGATATATTCTGCTTTTTGTTCTTCCACAGAAAGCCCCTTACGACTGGGCCAGTCGATATTTTCTACCGTTGCTACCCAAACACCTCTAAACTCATAGTTAGGATTGGGTTGTGCGAACAAGGCTGTAACAAACAGCGACAATATGGTAGGTAATAACAGCTGCTTCATCAGTCGAAGATAAGTCAGTCTGACTTACAGCGTATCTATGTGGATGATTCAGAAAATTAGCCTAAGGAATACACATTAGGCTTTTACCTGCTTCTGCTGGGCAATAGGGTTGTGTTCCAGTTTCAGCATGAGCATGCGGTACATATGATGCGCTTCATGGAGCAAGAAAAAGTCGATCCAATCGCCAACGGAAACGCTTCCATATAAAGCGTGTGTACCCGTTTTGCTAAGTTGTTCGGCTGTAAGACTTTCAGCAATACTGATGAGGTCTTCTCGTCTTTCCTGAATGCGATCCCAGATATCCATTACCTTGAGCGTGTGGTATTCTTTAAAAAGAGGATCTTGCTTTGTGTCGTATGCAGAAAAAACCGATGCTTGATTTTGTACAATATCGTTCAGGCGATGAATGAATCTTGGTTGATAGACTGCCAAATGAATTAGGTGCTCATAGATACTCCATGATTGATCCTGCTTTTTGTGCAGTGCTTCCTCAGATAAATCAGTTAAGATTTTACGTAAATCTAGGTGCTGGGTTTGTAAACGAACTATGATAGATGTGGATAGTGCCATTGGGTTTTCTTTCTTGGAACAAGGTAGGAAAGTGATTTTCAAGAAAAAAATTCTCTTTACAACCAAATCGTTTAATCCCATAGCTTAAGGGTGTACTAGTCTTCCCAAACGCTTAAGCCTTCGCTGCAATTAGCACAGATATCAATGTTTTTACGGCTGGTCATTAACTCTTTTCGAAACTGCTGGTAATTGGCGTTGTGCCACACATCTTTAAAACTTTGCATTTGAAGATTCCCTAAATGGTGCATGGCATCTTTATCAAAACAGCAGGGCACCACAATGCCATCCCAAGTAATTACATTGGCGTGCCACAATTTCCAGCAATGATTCTGTAGTCCGCTTTTAACCTGCATTTTTCCTTTACGGTCCTTTTTGTATCTGCTGTATTTGTTGATACTAGGGATAAGTTGATTGGGATCGTTTTCATAATCGTAGACCTGTGCTGTCTTTAGCCTTACCTGATCTACACCAATTTCCTTACCTAATTGCTTCACAGCTTCAATCTGATGTTCGTTTGGTTTTACCACTAAAAACTGGAAAAACACAAATGGGGTTTTGCTGTTGAGTGCTTTCTTCCACTTAACAATATTTCTGGCACCCTCCAGTACTTTTTCCAATTTACCGCCCACTCGGTATTGCTCGTAGACATCCTGTGTGGTGCCATCAATGGAAATAATCAGTCTGTCTAATCCGCTTTCCACAGTCTTACGCGCTTTCTCATCAGTTAAATAGTGTGCATTGGTAGAAGTGGCGGTATAAATGCCTTTGTCGTGCGCATATTTCACCATGTCCAGAAAATCCGGATTGAGGTAGGGTTCTCCTTGAAAGTAAAAAATGAGGTAGAGCAATTCCTTATGGATATCATCAATGGTTTGCCTGAAAAAATCTTTTTGTAGCATGCCGGTTGGACGGGTGAATTCTCTTAATCCACTGGGACATTCCGGGCAACGCAGATTGCAACTGGTCGTTGGTTCAAAAGAAATAGAAATAGGTAAACCCCATTGAATGGGTTTGCCGGTGAATTTACTCAGCTGATAACTGCTCCATACTTTGGTCGCATTCCAAACTTTTGAGAAGTTTAGTTTGGATATAAGGTTAAGCGAGTCGTTCCAATTGAAGTACGGCATGCGTCAAAAATAAGTGAGTAATTCAGAATCCGCCATGTTTGTGTATGCCAACCATTGATCTAGGCAGATTTTCCAGCATTTTTGTAGTCTGATGGCAAAGCGGAAAGCGGTAAAACAGGTAGTAGCTAAAAAGAAAAGCACGGCTAAAAAGCAAGCTTGGAAAGTTTGGGTGCCAGTGACCATACTTGCGGTTTTGTTGATTGGTAATGGATGGTTTGTGTACCAGAAATGGAAAGCTGATCAGCAGGAAGTAGTCGCCAAGCGCACGAATTACGAAGCTTTTGGCATTACCATGCCGGCTGATTATGGTATTCACGGCATTGATGTAAGCAGTTATCAGGGTGCTATCTATTGGCCGGGAGTAAAGCAGATGAAAGCTGATACATCTGCGCTCAGTTTTGCTTTTATCAAGGCAACAGAAGGCCTGAATGATGTTGACAAGCGCTTTGCGTATAACTGGGCTGAAGCCAGAAAAGCTGGGATGATCAGGGGCGCCTATCATTATTTTCTGGCA
>DALYHN010000285.1:0-2814 GCA_031970875.1 Chitinophagaceae bacterium | reverse complement strand
CCACCTGTGCCTAAGCAATAAGTGAGGCTTTACACATTACTTCTGCAATGATCTGTTCCTTGCGTGCAGGTTTGATCTTCATGCCCATGGCTTTCTGCTCCAACCAATCCACACAATAAGCAGGAAAGGAATCATCTATTTGTGTACAAACAGGAACCTGTAGCACTGCCAAGGCCGCAGCATTGCAGTATTGCTCATATTGCCCTTTGATAGGTACTACCAGTAATTTCTTACCTAAATACAAAGCTTCAGCAGGTGTTTCAAAGCCTGCACCAGTTATGATGCCGTGACAATGAATCAGGCTTTGTGTGAACGCTTGATTAGCAATAGGCCTGAATAAGAGATTGCTATCCTCTACAACCACTTGCATGTTTCTCGAGAATATCTCAAAACGATATTGAGGGAGTTGTAGCAGTATTCGTTTCAACAGCTGATCATGATAATGCGGCAAATAAACGGTGATATGACCATGATCTTCCGGCACAGCCTGTTCAATAGCATCCTTGATAACCGGACCATAAATAAAATCATCATACTGCTCAAAATGCAAGCCCACATAGTTGGTAGCTGGTGCATAATGCTTCAATACCATTTCTCCAATCAAACGCTTTCGCAATGGCCTGGGCACAAATGCACTTTGAAAGCTAGCCTGATGCCCAAAACCAATACTCGAAACTTTCTGCAGCTTTGCAGCCAAGGCTGTTATTGGCTCAAAATCATTAATCACTACATCGTAAGCTTTCAGTGGTAAAGCCTTTGCTTCTTCATACAAGCGCTTTAAAGCCAACTGCTTGATCATTTTTGCATAATCAAGTCCGCCATTGGCGCCATAATGCAAACTCAATCCCTTACTCGCATATTTTGGCATCAAGTCTGCTTGCAAATTGGCATTATTACCGCTAAGAAATATATCCACCTTACCATATTCGCGTAAATAAGGCAAGAGTTCTATCGCTCTTGAAACATGGCCATTACCCGTGGCCTGAACAGCGTAAAATATTTTCATGGCTGATCTACCTGTAATGAATACAGATAATGATGAATCGTATCTGCTAGCACATCCAGTTTAGGCAAGTGCTTATCCATGGCAACAACGGGCGCCAACTTTTCTTTAAATGCAGCAGGATCATAGTAGACAATTTCCCAATTACCACGATTGTATTCTAATGCGGAGAGATTTTCAATCCAATCGCCACTATTCAAATAGGTAACTGAACCATTTTTGGTAGTAATGATTCTTTTCTGTGGCTGATGGATATGCCCACACACCACATAATCGTATTGCTTTTCAATAGCCAACTCTGCAGCTGTCTGTTCAAAATCCGCGATCCAGCTTACTGCTTTCTTCACACTATTCTTCACTTTTTTACTAAAACTCATTTTCTCTCTGCCCAACAATACCAGCAACTTATTTAGAATGCTATTGATCAAAATCAATAAATCATAGCCATAGCCGCCCAGTTTGGCAATAAACTTGGCAGAACCTTTTGTGGTTCTATCAAATACATCGCCATGGAAAAACCAAGTCATTTTACCATTCATTTCCATTACAAACTTGTCGGCAAGTTCCAGATTACCAATACGCATACCGCTATACCTGCGTAAAGCTTCATCATGATTCCCCGTAATGTAAATAACTCTGGTGCCATGTGATAGCAAAGAGAAAATCTCTTTTAAGACCTGCATATGCGCAACAGGAAAGAAACGTTTACTAAACTGCCAGATATCAATAATATCTCCGTTCAAAATCAGTAGCTGCGGCTGGATGCTTCTTAAATAGGTGACGATTTCGTTGGCTTGGCAGCCGTAAGTGCCTAGATGTAAATCGCTGAGCACCACTACTTCAACGGGTTTTCTTTCCATGTGAATGGTTTACCAAAATTGCTAGCCGCACATGAACCCATCGTTAGGAAATCGTTAGGGATTTGTGACGTTAATATGAATCAATTATGAACAAATACATATCTGGGATTGCTGTTCAAAACTTAACATTGAAAACAGCGGGACGTCATACAATACAGCTACCTTGTTGCTCCCAAAACGGCTACAATGTATTTACCTGCGGAAGAAATGCAACTGATAGAACAGATCAGGCATGCACAGAATGAGAAAGAAGCCTACTCATTAATTGAATCTACTTTACGCTGGCTTGCTTCTAATCAATCATTTGATGACATACAGCTTCATGTAAGAAAAATGTACCGAAGTCTTGGCGCTGTTAATCCGCTATTGGTAGAAGATCCTGAAGAATGGAATATCATTCAGGCATCAAAAGTGCATTACTACAGAGTAGGCACACAATATCATGTAGAAATCGCATAATCATCTGGCACTGGCGGGTCTTCTATCCCATGTATAGGTGCCGCGCAAGCGATTTTGCTCATCCCATAAGGAGACTTTTATTTCTGTGCTAGGCAAATCAACTCCTTTAATCAGCAGCGACTGTTTATTCTTCAAGCTGATGTCTTTAACCTTTTTCCGCTCAACAGTCACCAATGCAATTCTTCCATTCACTGGTGCTTCGAATTATATTAAAAATCGTCCTGGGCAAATAGTACACAGGACGAAAGCATGAATATTAACAGTAAATACTTATGCATTGCCGGTTACTACCAATACAGAATAAATAGCACCTGGTAACCAGAACAGCAATGTGAGCAATAAAGAAATCCAGAACTTATTTGTTACCTGACCTTTCTCTTTGATCAAAACCCCAACAGGTGGAATCAAAATAGCAAATATGATGGCCAAAACCTGGTCATCGCTTGCTGTACCGGCAGCTTTGGCGGCCTTCCACTCTTTTACTGCTTTTTT